>JBHHYX010000018.1:0-27868 GCA_046757765.1 Acidobacteriota bacterium
CCGGAGCCTCAAAAACCTGGCTCAGAATTGCAGATCATCCCACCCTGAGGCTGCCCTAGTAGGCACAGAAGAAGTTCAATGCATAGGTTAAGCGATTCTGGCGCCAAGTCACTGAACCACGAACGTGAGTGAGTGGCCATCCGGATTGGCCGGGCGCTGACGCTTCGGTTCAGTTTACAGGGCAGGGGCAACGGTGCGCACGTCGTCCGTGGAACGCCCTCTGAGAGCAAATTCTCAGAATTCGGCGGTAAGCAGCTAACGTTCGATCGGGATCCCTGGTGCGGCCCGTTGGCCCCCGCTTCGAATACCAGGAAGGGCTGCTTTCAACGAATCCAAACGTAAGAAATTGCCCGCTTGAGTAGGAAGAAACTGCCGGTGCGGCCCGGCATCTATGACGGAACTCCCATGGAATCACCTTTTCGACGATTGGAACACGATTTGCATCAGATAACAACCGATGAGTCACACGATCTACATGGCTTTTGCGGGAATGCGAAGTCGGGCACAGGCTCTGGATGTGGCGGCCAACAACCTCGCCAATATGCGTTCCGCCGGGTTCAAGAAGGACCGGGTCTATTTCCAGATCGATAACTCCCTCAGCCGGTTCACCCCCGATCAATTGGCTCTGCGGATCAACGGACCGGCTGTCCGGGCCCGGGTGGCCACTGACTTCACGCCGGGAAGTCTCACCCGCACCGGAGATCCCCTCCACCTGGCGTTGGGCGGGGAGGGGTTTTTCACTGTCGAGACTCCGCAGGGGGTTCGTTACACGCGCAACGGTACCTTCCTGTTGAGCAGGGCCAGGGAACTGGTGACGTCCCAGGGATACCGGGTCGGTGGAGATATGGGGGAGGGGGAAACCCGCAGCGCTCAGAATCAAAACGTCGAGCTGAGCCCCGGGGGAGAGATCCTGGTGGATGGAGTGGCGGCTGGAAAGGTGGGGAAGGGGGGATTCAGCCTGCTCGGTGAAAGTGTGGCTGGGGAAGGGACAGGGGAGTCACGCCCGCTCGTCTTTCCGGAGGGAGACGTCGAGGTCAGTTCCAGCGGAGTGATCAGCGTGGACGGTGTAGAGGTTGGAAAACTGCATATTGTGCATTTCAAGAATCTGGAACGGTTGAAGAAAGTGGACAACGGCTTTTTTGAAGCCCTTCCCGGGGCCGAACCGGTCCCTCCAACAGACCTGAAGGTCTACCAGGGAGTCCAGGAAGAGTCCAACGTCAATCCGGTCGCGGGACTGGCGGAAATGATCAGTATCACCCGCACTTTTGAAATGCTTTCACGAGCGGTGCGGTCCCTGAAAGAAGACGTGGACGACCAAATGATCAACGGCGTGGCCCAAGTCTAACCAAAGATATTTGAGGGTTTGATTCCATGGGTTGGGCGATTCTGCCGTCACTGAACCAAGAACATGAGAGAGTGGCCATCCGGATTGGCCGGGCGCTGACGCTTCGGTTCAGTTTACAGAGCAAGGGCAACGGTGCGCACGTCGTCCCTGCAACGCATCTGAGAGCAAAATTGACACTGAGGGACCGACACCCGATCAGAGGGAGAAGATCATGCTAAGAGCACTGCACAGCGCTGCCAGCGGGATGCAGGCCTTGCAACTGAACATCGACAACATCGCTCACAACCTTGCCAATACCAACACCATTGGCTTCAAGCAGCGAAAGACTCAGTTTCAAGACCTTTTCTATCAGACTCTCATTTCCCCCGGGGCCAATGCTTCCACGGCGACTGAGGTGCCGACGGGACTGCAGATTGGTCTGGGAACCCGGGCCGTCTCCAACGAAGTGATTTTCCTGCAGGGGGATTATGTCGCCACCCAAAACCCCCTCGATCTTGTGATCGAAGGTCGAGGGTTCTTCCAGGTTCGACTCCCTGATGGGCAAATTGGCTATTCCCGGGCAGGCAACTTCCATCTCGACCGGCAGGGCAACGTGGTGACGGCCTCCGGGGACCCGCTCGATCCCCAAGTGAGCATTCCCTTGGAAGCAACGGACCTCTCTGTCGCTTCCGACGGGACGGTGACGGTCAGGTTGCCCAACCAGCCCAACGCGCAGGAAGTGGGCCGGATCCAGCTGGCCAGTTTTGCCAATCCGGCGGGACTGAACAGCATCGGCAAGAACCTGTTTCTCCCTACGGCGGCAACTGGCGACCCGGTAACAGGGAACCCGGGTGAGAACGGCGTGGGGTCGATCCTGCAAGGCAGCCTGGAGCAGTCCAACGTCAACATCATTGAAGAAATGGTGAACCTGATCGTCAGCCAGAGAGCTTATGAATCGGGGTCGAGAGTCATTCGGGCGGCGGATGAGATGTACCAGCAAGTCAACAACCTGGCGAGGTAGGATCATGAGGTGTAAAGCTCGGTTCTTCCAGACAAGACAACTCCGCATCTGGGGCGGTCTCTCCATTCTGAGCTGTGCAGGTGTTGGCATGATCAGTGGGCTCTTCGCCGACACCGTTCGCATCTCACATCCGGTTGAAGTCAATACGGACCGGCTGGTCCTGTCGGACATCGCCGAAGTCCGTTCGAATGATCTGAAACTGTCCCAGGTGGCACTTGGTTATGCGCCTTACCCGGGCCACTACCGTTGGTTGACCAAGTCCGATATCGAGCGTCTTCTGCAAGAAAGCGGCTTTGATGTGGGGACCATTCAGATCGACATGGAGGACCGGGTCCTGATCACTCGAAAGAGCCGGATCCTGCCCAAAGAGAAGATTCGGAAGAGCGCCGCATCGTTCCTGAAGGCGCACTGGCCCGATCTGGATCTCTCCATCCAGGAGATGCAATTGCCTCGGGTCGTGGTCTTACCGATCGGAGAGACAGAACTTCAGTTTGGAGTGCCGAAGACCCCTGTGAACCTGGACAATGTCGGTTTAAAGGTGAGTTTTCGAGTCAACGGAAAACATTGGAGGAGTCAGTGGGTCAGACTGCGTTTGACCGCCCATGCGTCCCTTCAGGTGGCAAATCGCGCCATACCGTATGGCCACCGTCTGACGGCGTCCGACGTGCTCCTCAAGGGGCGCAGGATTGAGCGGCTGGACCACTTCTTTCAAGACCCCAACCAGGTGTTGGGAAGGGTGGCCAAGAAGGCTCTCCAGCAGGGCGAGGTGCTGACGGCTCGGAACCTTAGTTGGCCGGCCCTGGTGAGTCGGAGGGATGTGGTTTCTCTGGTGGTCCGCGGAAAGCATTTTACGGTCAGCACCTTGGCCAGAGCCCGCGACGCCGGTTTCCTGGGTGACCGGATTCTGGTGGAGAATCTGGACAGCAGGAAGACGGTGTTGGCCAAAATAGTCGGGGACAAGAAAGTAGAGGTCGATCTGCCATGAAGAAGCGCCGTCTCTGCCTGAATGGGTTGTTGCTGCTGCTCATCGCCTCTTGCGGTGCGGCCAGGCAACCTGGGCCGGCTCAAAGCGGGCTGGAAAGATATCTCACTCACGCACGAACCCTGGCAGTAGATGACCGCCAGGGCCGGGGCTCCCTGTGGACGGAAGGCTCCAGTCTCTCCGACGGCATTCGCGATGTCAAGGCCCGCAGGGTGTCCGATATTGTGACCATTGAAGTCGTGGAAACGACCAGTGCCACGGCAGAAGCGCGCACCGACACGTCCAAGAAGAGCGACGGCACGAGGGCGATTCCGAACCTGTTTGGTCTGGAGGGGCGCATCGCCGAGCTGCCCAAGCTGGTAGACAGCAGCCACGAGTCGACTTTCAAAGGCGACGCCTCCACTCGCCGCAGCAGCACCCTGCGCACCAGTATCAGCGCAATGGTGGTGGAGACGCTCCCTAACGGATACCTCATCGTGGAGGGAAACCGTGAAGTGCTGATCAACAATGAGCGTCAGCTGGTGACGGTGCGGGGAATCGTTCGCCCTCAAGACATCTCACCGGCAAACACTGTTCTCTCCACTAGTGTCGCCGAGTTGGAGATCGAAGTGGACGGCCGCGGCATCGTTGCCAAGGCGCAAAAGCAGGGCGTCCTGTCTAAGATTCTCTCGGGTATCTGGCCCTTTTGAGAAACATGGAGAGTAAGAGAAGGATGAATGCTCGTCTTCTACGTCGATCCCTGCTGCCGGCTGCGATGTTGGCGGTCCTGACCGGCACCGTCTGGGGGGCCGCGTCCCGCATAAAGGATGTGGCCGCCTTTGAGGGAGTGCGCGACAATCAGTTAGTCGGATATGGTCTGGTTGTGGGCCTGGATGACACTGGCGACAGCCGCCAGACTTTCTTTACCACTCAGGCCCTGGCCAATCTTCTCAATCGCTCGGGAATCACCGTCCCGGCGCGATCGCTCCAGATTTCCAACACTGCCTTTGTAGCGGTGACGGCGACACTTCCCCCTTTTGCGCGCATTGGCAGCAGGATCGACTGCACAGCCTCTTCATTGGGAGACGCCGACAGTCTGCAAGGAGGAATCCTGTTGATGACGCCCCTTCGGGCCGGCAACGGTGAAGTCTATGCGGTGGCTCAAGGCGCCGTTTCCATCGGAGGGTTCTCCACCCGCACCGCCACGGCCTCGGTCCAGAAGAACCAACCCACGGCGGGGCGGATCCCGAACGGGGCCCTGGTGGAGAAGGAAGTGCATTTCTCTCTCCAGGGCAAAGACTCCCTCCGGCTCGTTCTCGGCCGAGCCGATTTCACGACGGCCAACCGTGTAGCTGCCGCAATCAACCAGAAACTGGTGGCCGACATCGCCCATCCTGTGGATAGCCGGGCCATTGAGATTGCAGTGCCGGCCGTCTTCCGGTCCAATATCGTCGATTTCATCACCAGCATCGAGCGCCAGACGATTGAAGTGGATCGGGTTGCCAAAGTGGTCTTGAACGAGAAGACGGGGACCATCATCTTTGGTCAAAAGGTCCAGATTTCCCCGGTGACTATTGTGCACGGCTCTCTGACAGTGCAGATCGCGACGGAATTCCAAGTCTCGCAGCCAGCCCCATTCTCGCAAGGCGAAACGACGGTCGTGCCCAGGGACTCGGCCCAGGTCACCGAAGGCGAAGCCACGCCTGTCAAGGTCAGGGAGGGCGCCACGATCGACCAGGTGGTCCAGGCCCTGAACGCCATCGGCGCCACACCGAGAGACATTCTGGCCATTATCCAGGCCATCAAGGTAGCCGGTGCCCTGGAGGCCGAGCTGGAGATTATTTGATGACGACGACTTCGCTTGACTCCCTGGGTTCAAACATGACCAACTCGCTCAGCGCTTTGCGCCAGAACGCGTCTCTGCCGGATGTGGTTCAAGAGTTTGAAGCCATGCTGGTCTCGGAGCTGTGGCAGGTGATGCGCGAGAGTGTGGAGTCCTCGGGGCTCTTTGAGGGTGAATCAGGATTGAAGATCTACTCCGAAATGATCGATCAGGAGGTGGCGCGGGCGCTCGTCCGTCAAGGCGGACTCGGCTTGTCCCGCCACATCGAGGATCAACTCGAATCGAAAGTGAACCCCTTGGCTCCGCCGGTGCCGGTGCCCGTTCCCCTGCCCACAGGCGTGCGGCCCCTTGAAGTGTTCTCGAGCTTCGGTTGGCGTCAAGATCCGATCACGGGCCAATTGGGGTATCATCAGGGAGTGAAGCTCGCTCCTGGGCAGGATCGCGTGGTTGGGCGGGTGCGGGCCCGCCAGACGCCGTTGAGTGAAATGAAAGTTGAGGGCGCTCAGAAAACCCCCAGGAATGAGACCATTGGCTGAGTCGGCAGGCGCGCAAGGGCGACCGGTCCGCATCTTCACGTGCAACTGGAGAAGGATGGCAAAGTGTTTGATCCACTCACTCTCCCATCCCTGAAGGGACGGGTTCGAGGCGTCGCTCCGAGGCGATAAAGATCGGCACCGCCGGGGTCGATAAGGGTAGGGTGGGATTGGTAGAGGTCCAACATGAAGATCAATGGAAATGATCCGGTCGTAAGAGTGCAGTTTCAAGTGGATCAGACGGAGCCCGACCGTTCAGCCAAAACCGGGCAGAAAACAGAACCAAAAGATCGACTGGAGTTTTCAACCACCAGTCGGGAGCTTCAGTCCACGCGGGCGAAAGAGACCTCGGTGCCGCGGGCGGAACGAATTGCTCAGATTCAAAAGCAGCTGGAAGACGGCACTTACAACATCAAAGCCGAGAAAGTCGCGGAAGCGATCATGAAAGGCGCCATTGTCGACGAGCTTGCCTGAGGCGGCCGCTTGCACCACAGCCGCCGGCCGGTTTGCCCCCAGTGACCCGGAGAAATTACCTTGAGCGAAGTCAACCCACAGAAATTGATCGAAAGGATTCAGAAGGTGCTGGGTTCTCATCACCAACTCTTGCGAGAGCTGGAACGCAAGCTTGACTTTTGTCTGGGTGGCGACCTGGAGCACCTCCAGGAGCATCTTCACCGGGAGAAGCGGCTTGCGGAGAAGGTGGGGCGAGACCAAGCTGGCCTGCGGGCGGCTTTAGATGGTGAGTCTCTTTCCGAGTGCGCCCGCCGGGTGGAGCCATCCCGGCGGCATCTCATCGAGTCTCTGGCCGGGCAATTGCGGCGACGGGTCCGGGAGATCCAACTCGTCAACCGTCGCAATCGTCGATATATTCATTCCTCGCTCTATTTTGCTCTGTCGGTGTTGGGAGAAATCCTGGTCAACGACCCCAAGTACAATCCTCGCGGTTATCTGGACCCGAGGGCTGTAGTCGGGGTTCACCGCAATCTCTGTTTCTGAAAAACCATGGGACTTTTTTCTTCTCTTAGACTCGGGTTATCGAGCCTTGAAAGCAATCAAGAAGCCCTCGGGGTCGTCAGCGACAACCTGGCCAACATCAGTACGCCGGGCTATACGCGCAAGCGGGCCATTTTCGAACGACAGGCAGCCGGACAGTCAGCTGAGATGGCCCTGGGTGTCAGGGTGGCGCGTGTTGAGTCCGTCCGCAGCCGGTTTCTGGACAAGCGGATTCTAGGTGAACTGCAGGAACAGGGCCGCCTCTCCGGCCAGAGCTTCGGACTCGAGCAGATCGAAGGGGCCTTGTTCACGACTTCGGGAAGCGGGATTTCCGATCATCTCTCTCGTTTTTTCAACAGCTTTTCTGAATTGGCCACTGATCCCTCCTCTCTGGACCTCCGACAGGCCACCATCGCTGAAGGCACTCAGCTGGCTTTGGCAATCTCCACGGCAGACGCAGAGCTGGTCTCCATCCAAAACGAGAACGGGGCCGCGGCCAAGGGAGCGGTTGCAGAGGTGAACGATCTGCTCCGTCAACTCTCCGATCTCAATCGCCGTCTCGCTCCTCAGGTTGCCGAGGGTGAAGAGGGGGGGAGCTTGAGGGATCAACAGCAACAGCTCTTAACCGAGTTGGCGGGTCAGATTGACTTCTCCAGCTTTGAAAGCGAGAAAGGAATCTTGACCGTGGTCACCGGCTCCGGACAACTGTTGCTGGCCGGGGGGGATACTTTCGCCTTGGAGTTCGAACAGACCACGGGTGGCATCGTCATTCGTCTGGGCGCCCAGGACATCACATCCGAGATTACCGGTGGACAGCTGGGGGGGTACCTTGAACTGGATCGGACAGTGCCTGATCGGCGAGAGACTTTGGACCGTCTGGCCCAGGAGCTCGCCAACCAGGTCAATGCCGTACATCAGGGCGGTGAGGGGATGGATGGTTCCACCGGGCTCGACTTCTTCAGTTTCAATCCCGGCGATGCGGCCTCGACGCTCTCGGTGTCTTTGACGGACCCCCGATCGGTCGCCGCGGCGGCACCCGGAGGAGGGGCCGGCGATGGCACCACGGCACAACAGATCACGGACTTGCGAGACCAGGCGGTGGCGGAGTTGAACGACAGCACATTTTCGAGTTTCTATTCGGAATTGGTCTACCAGGTGGGCGCCGACTCGCAGCTGGTCCGCGAGAGCCTGGATTTGCAGGATCAGATCGTGGTCCAGATGCAGAATGACCGAGATTCCGTGTCGGCCGTCTCTCTGGATGAAGAGGCCGTCAATCTCATCAATTTTCAGAGCTTCTATGAAGCTTCGGCGCAGTTGATCCAGACCCTCGATGAGCTGATTGAAGAAACCGTGAATCTGGTTCGCTAAGGAGATTAGAATTGCGTGTCACATCGAGTTTGATCGCCCGAACCAACTTGGAGAATATCCAGCGCCTGGAGTCCCGGCTCTTTGAGCAGAACCAGCAGGTCGCCTCGGGGAAGAAAGTGGACCAGGCTTCAGATGATCCCACTGGCAGCGCCAAGCTCGTCCGTCTTCGAGATGAGATGTCCAGAATCAACCAGTTCAAAAGGAATATTATCCAGGCTCGGGTGCAGGTGTCCTCCACAGCCGATGCCCTCAATTCGGTCACCAACTTGATCAATTCCGCTCGTGCCACTGCGACCCAGGGTCTCAGCGATACCAGCACCGATGACCGTGAAATCCTGGCCCGTGAATTGGAGGCCACTCTGGATGAACTGATCTCCGTCTCCTCGACCAGCGTGGATGGAAAAATGCTCTTTTCCGGTTCTCAGATTTCCATTGAGCCGCTGGCCCTGGTGGGGGGTGTTTACGTTGATCAGGGCGACGACCAGGCGCTGATGGTGCAGATCTCCGACAATCGTTCGATCCAGATCAATGCGACCAGCTCAGAGGTTTTTACCGATCCGAGCGCCGATCTTGTCAACAGTATTCAGCAACTGGCCGATGCGTTGCGCGTCGAGGACACTGCCACCGCCACCCAGATTCTGGACACGATCAATTCCGCGGCTGACGGCGTCGAGCTGGTCCGAGCCCGGATTTCCCGCGCCCTGGGGGATCTGGACGACGCCAATCAGCAGCTGGACCAGCAGATGATCACGCTCACCTCGGAGGTTTCCGGAATTGAAGACGCCGACTTGGCCAAGGCCATTTCAGACAGTGCCCTCACCGAAAGTGCGCTATCGGCGACTCTGTCAGTGGCCGGCCAGCGACAACTCAGCCTTTTTGACGTGATTGGGTAATGACGAAACGATTGAGCACCGTCCACTTTGGTGAGATTGAGTTTATTGACAGCGACATCATCCGTTTCCCCAAAGGCCTTCCCGGCTTTGAGCGGCTGAAACGATTCCTGCTGATCGACGGCAAAGGCCTGGGTCCCTTCAAGTTTCTCCAGTCTCTCGATGAGCCGGCCATCTCTTTTCCTCTTCTGGCGCCCAACCTGGTGTGGACCGAGTATCGCTTCAAGTTGACCAGGCAGCAACGCCGTGAGCTGGTTTTGGGAGAGGAGGAGAGGGAACTCGTCTACTGTATCGTGACACTCTCGGGCCAGCCTCAAAGCACCACCGTCAATCTATTTGCGCCCCTGGTCATCAACTCCTCGCGAATGCTTGGGTTACAGGTTATACTGTTGGAGAGCGGCTACCCGGTGGCCCAGCCTATTCTTTTGGATGCCCAGGCGGCCGAGACCGCGCGGGCCTGATGTTCAAGCCAGGCCCGGATTGCTGAGGCCGGATCCCGCCCGTGACAGTGGAAGAACGCCGCCCTGGCGAATCCGGAGGCTTGGAGGCGTCCGCCAGGACTTGCCCTCGGGATCGAGCCGACGCGTCATTGCACTGGATGAGAAGCGTTGCCCCCGCGGCGGAGCGTGGTGGGATGGAATGCTAGTTTTTAGTCGCAAATCAGGTGAAAGCTTGATGATTGGGGATGACGTCGAGATCAAGGTTGTCTCCGTCCATCATGACCAGGTGCGCCTGGCGATTCGAGCGCCTCGCCAGATTCCAGTTCACCGGCGCGAAGTCTTCGAAGCCATTGTTCGGCAAAATCAACTGGCTAGTCAGTCGGTTGTCCCTTCCCGGGAGCTTCTCTCCAAGCTGGGCAGCGAATCGAATCGAAGAGCTGAGAAGGGCTGACGCCGTCGGGTTCCGCTGGGTTGGGCCCGGAGTGGAAGCACTGCAGAGAGCCGGCGGTGTCGGCAATCGAGGGGTCATTGATACGCTCTCGCCGGTTGTGGGCGGGAGCTTGAACGCTCCTCGAAACTTTGGAGTCTCTTGCTGCGGATTCGCGCAGGTCCAATCCCTATCCCCCATTTCTCGCAGACGATCTAAGCCGCATGCATCCATCCTGGCTGCGTGACGCTCGGTCGGCCTGCGCCTCCTGAGCCGGCCTCGGTCGCGAGCCTTATCAGGCGGCGCCTTCGACTCCTCATGGCTAATTCCGGAAAAGAGAAATCCGGGTTAGCCCGCATTTCTCACACCCAGTCTACTACGGCGGCGGATAGGCCCGCGTCTACTGCGTTGCGCTCCGTCGGGCTCCTCGACGTACTGTTCAGTACGACTGCGGGGCCCTCGGTCGCGACGCCTTGTATCCACGCGCATCTCCACCGCCTCGCTACGATCGAGTGTGAGAAATCCGGGTTAGGATTGAGACGTTGAAACATTTTGAATTTAGGAGGTGACGGTGGTCGCTCTGGAAACTAGAATGTCCGGGCAGCCTGGGTGGGCCCCAACCAGAACACCAGTTCGGGCACCCCAGCGGAGAATCTCGGGAGGGGGTCTGTTGGCAGGGCTTCGGAAGGAAGAATTGAAATCGGTGCGCAGAGGGTCTTACCTGTCCAACCCCTTGCGGCCATGCTCGAGGCTCGGAACGAGTGGGTTCGATTCGGCAATGGACTCCGTGTGAGGAATAGGGGTAGGCTGGGACGCGCTTGGAGGCCCGAGCGACGCAGGACGCTCCTTGGCGGGGAGGAAAGCGAAATGGAGCACACCACGGTTTTCATGGTTCTGGCTATCGCCTTTGCCCTCTACATGACTTGGGGCGTGGGTGCCAATGACGTGGCCAATGCCATGGGAGCCTCGGTCGGGGCCGGAGCGATCAGCGTCAGGAAGGCCGTTATCATCGCCGCTGTTTTTGAGTTCGCAGGCGCTGTCCTGGCGGGTGGCAACGTCACCGGCACTATCCGAAAAGGGATCATCAATGCCAGCGCTGTTCCTTCTCCAGAAGTCCTGATCTTCGGCATGCTGGCGGCGCTTCTGGCGGCGGCCATCTGGCTGATGGTGGCGAGTTACTTTGGCTGGCCGGTTTCGACCACCCACACCATTGTCGGAGCAGTCATTGGGTTCGGAGTGGTGGGACTTGGCGCACGGGCGGTTTATTGGGACAAAGTGGGTGGGATCCTGGCAAGTTGGGTCGTCTCTCCGCTGCTAGGCGGGTGTATCGCCTATCTACTGGTTCTGAGCTTGCGGCGACTCATCCTGGATACAGAAGCTCCCCTCGCCAGTGCCAAGCGATACGGTCCCCTCTATGTCTTTTTCATGGGAGTGTTGGTTTCTCTGGTCACGCTCTTCAAGGGACTCCACCATCTTCGACTGCAACTCGCCTTGTGGCAGTCGGTTGGAATCGCGCTGGTTCTGGGATTACTGATTGCTCTGGTGGGGAAGAAGCTGATTGCGAAGGTGCAGGTGGATCCGGCGGCGGAGAAGGACTTTCACTTCGAGAGCGTCGAGAGAGTCTTTACTCCCCTGTGTGTTTTCACGGCCTGTTCGATGGCCTTTGCCCATGGATCGAATGACGTGGCCAACGGTGTGGGTCCCCTGGCCGCCATAGTGAGCATTGTAGAAAGCGGCAACGTGACGCAGCAATCAGCCTTGCCCGTGTGGATTCTGCTGTTGGGGGGCGTGGGTATCGTAGTCGGCTTGTCCACCCTCGGCTACCGGGTCATGCGGACCATTGGCACCGGACTGACCGAGTTGACCCCCAGCCGCGCCTTTTGCGCCGAATTGTCCGCCGCGGCCACCATCGTGATCGCTTCCCGGCTTGGGTTGCCCGTTTCCACCACTCACACGATCGTGGGGGCAGTTCTGGGTGTCGGCCTGGCCCGGGGTATCGCCGCCATCGACCTGGGGGCCGTGCTCCGAATCGTGGCCTCATGGCTTCTCACCCTTCCTATCGGGGCCGCGCTGGCTGGTTTCTTCTTTTTCTTCTTCAAGGGTCTGTTCATGTAGCGGCGCGGCGCCACCACGGGAAGGTCTCATGATCCATAGGTTTAGCTTCGAAGGAGCGAAGGCGGCGGGCTGACAAGGCGTCCCCGAAGTCGTACCCATCCGGGTCAAACCTCTTGCCATGCCAATAGTGTAGAGTGTCGTAGGGCTCATTAATAGGGAGTTTGTGGAATGCGCTGGTATCGGAAACTTCACTGGAAGATTATTGTTGGGCTTGTTCTCGGCCTCCTGTACGGAATCCTGGCCGCGGGAGTGGGGTGGAGCCAATTCACCAATGACTGGATCTCGCCTTTCGGCACTGTCTTCATCAACCTTTTGAAACTCATTGCAGTCCCACTGGTGCTGGCTTCTCTGATCACCGGAGTCGCCTCCCTTTCGGATCTGCGCAAGCTTTCCCGAATTGGCGGCAAGACTATTGCCATCTATGTGGGCACCACGGCCGTGGCAGTCTCGATTGGTCTGGTGGTGGTCAACCTGCTCCGGCCCGGGGAGAATCTTCCGGCGGGGATGCGCCAGCAGCTCCAGGAGGTTTATAAGGGGGATGTGACCCAACGTGCGGAAGAGGCCGAACTGGCCCGCCAGCGGGGGCCGCTTCAGCCTTTCGTCGACATGATCCCCGACAATTTTTTCGGATCGGCAGCCAGCAACCGAAACATGCTTCAGGTTGTTTTTGTCGCCATCCTGGTGGGGATTGGCCTGATCCAGGTTCCCAGGGAGACGGCCAAACCTCTGCTGAGTTTCTTTGAAAGTCTGAACCACGTCGTCATACGACTGGTGGACGTCATCATGCTGATGGCCCCAGTCGGCGTGTTCGCTCTGATTGCGGGAACGATCACGACCGTAGCCCGGGACAATCCGGCTCAGGTGCTCGCACTCCTGGGGGCCCTGGGAACCTACTGCCTGGCAGTGGTGTTGGGTCTGGTCATCCACATGGTGCTCACTTACGCCCTGTTACTGAAGTTCTTCACCCCGATGTCCGCCAAGACTTTTTACTCGGGAATCGCCCCGGCTCAGCTGGTGGCGTTTTCGACCAGCTCGAGCGGAGCCACACTCCCCGTCACCATGGAGCGATGCGAGGAAAAGCTGGGGGTGTCTGAGGAGGTGTCTTCCTTCGTGCTGCCTCTGGGCGCCACCATCAACATGGACGGGACCGCGCTTTACCAGGCCGTGGCTGCGGTCTTTATCGCCCAGTCGCTGGGGATGGGCCTGGGGCTGTCGGCCCAGCTCACGATTGTCCTGACGGCCGTGCTGGCTTCTATTGGGACGGCCGCGGTCCCTGGCGCCGGAATCATCATGCTGGTCATCATTTTGGAGGCGATCGGCGTCCCCAGTGCCGGCATTGCCCTCATCCTGGGCGTGGACCGGATCCTGGACATGCTGCGCACGGTCACCAACATCACCGGCGATGCCACCGTCGCCAGTGTCGTGGCCGCTTCCGAAGGTCAGCTGCAGGCGCCCAATCTGTCGGAGAATTCCGATCGAGTCGATGTGGTGGCGGCCGACTAGTTCCCATCCCAGAACTCTTCAGTAGTTGTGACATTCCAGCTTAGCGGTTGGGATGGGAACTAGGAATCTCAAGTCCCCAAGCACCAAATCTCAAACAAATCCCAAGTCCCCAAGCTTCAAACCTCAAACAGCTCTTCCATTTGAGACTTCGTGATTTGCAATCTTACCTTGGGAATTGGTAGTTGGGACTTGGGAATTTCGAGTTCCCATCCCGATCTGGTAACTTATGTTTGTCCAACGACTTACTCTTTCTGGGATGGGAGCCAGCTTGCTCGCATTCTCATGAAATTGCCGCACTCGGTGCGAGATCGCAAATGTGTCCGTCGCCCGGAGTATAATTCACTTCATGATCGCGCGGCTGAGTGGAACTTTGGTCGAGAAGACGGCAGACCGAGTCATCGTGGATGTTCGGGGCGTAGGGTATGATGTGAGAATTCCGTTTTCCACCTATTACGAGTTGGGGGATGTGGGAAGCGACGTCACACTCCGGATCTATACTCACGTGAAGGAGGAGGTTTTCAGTCTCCATGGCTTCTTGACTGCCAAAGAGAAGAGGCTGTTCACGGCCCTGATACAGATCTCGGGGATTGGGCCCAAGCTGGGCATGGCAATACTTTCCGGACTGCCGGTCGATGAGTTGGCGGAGGCGGTGCTGAAGGGGGATCTGGTGCGCCTGAGTGGAATACCCGGAGTCGGCAAGAAGACCGCCGAGCGAATGGTTTTGGAGCTGAAGGGACAGATTGGGAAGCTTCTCCCCGACAGCGAGGTTTCGCCATCGCTGGTCTCGGGTGCATTGCAGGGCGACGTGGTTTCAGCCCTGGTCAACCTGGGCTATCCAAAAGGGGTGGCGGAAAGGGCGGTTTCTGATATCGCCAGGAGCGAGAAGACGGAACGCCTCGACGTCTTGTTGAGAGCCGCATTGAGAAGAATTGCGAAATGATCCCGGCTGCCCTCCCCTTTTGCCGGCTGGAGCCCGTAACCGTCTGAGGCGGAAAAAATGGACGACGAAAATCGTTTTTTAGATCCTTCCACCCTGGATGAAGATCGAACCTTCGAAAACAGCCTTCGTCCCCGCCTCTTGAAGGAGTTTATTGGCCAGCCGACGGTGAAAGAGAACCTGGCCATTGCCATTGAAGCGACCAAGGGAAGGCGGGAGTCACTGGATCATGTGCTTTTGTTCGGCCCCCCCGGCCTGGGGAAAACCACTCTGGCCCAGATTGTGGCCAATGAGCTCAATGTGAACTTCCGATCGACCTCGGGCCCGACCATCGAGAAGCGAGGGGACGTAGCGGCCCTGTTGACCAATCTTGAAGAGAACGACGTCCTCTTCATCGACGAGATCCATCGCCTGCACCCGGCCATTGAGGAGATCCTCTATCCGGCCATGGAGGATTTTCAGATCGACATCATGATTGGCGAGGGGCCCGGAGCGCGCTCGATCAAGATCGACATTCCCCACTTTACCTTGATCGGCGCCACCACCCGCAGTGGCTCGCTGACCTCTCCTCTGCGCGGGCGTTTCGGTATTCCGCAGCGGCTTGGTTTTTATGATGAGCGGAGCCTGATCACGATTGTGTCCCGCTCCGCTAAGATCCTCGGAGTCCAGATCGATTCGGGGGGAGCCTCGGAAATCGCCCGCCGCGGCCGGGGCACACCTCGTATCGCCAATCGACTGCTCAAACGAGTGCGTGATTTTGCCCAGGTTCGAGGCGACGGAACAATCGATCGCGAAACCGCCTGCCGCGGCCTCGAGCTGATGAATGTGGACTCCTTCGGTTTCGATGAGACGGACCGCAAGCTCTTGCGAACCATCATCGAAAAGTTTGACGGCGGCCCGGTGGGAGTCAACACGATCTGCGCGGCGATCGGCGAAGAAAAAGACGCCATCGAGGACATCTACGAGCCCTACCTGATTCAGATCGGATTCCTTAACCGCACCCCCCGGGGACGAGTTGTGACCCGCCTCGCTTACGCTCATCTGGGCATTCACCCGGGAGGCGCCGTCCAGGAGCAGCTCTTTGAATGAAATCGTCAGGAAGACCCCCGGGCTCTGTGTGGCCGGCCTCGGGATTCGGCAAGACGAACGAAGCTCGATCCATGCGGGCGAAACCTCGTGTTTCTGGCCGGCTTCTCTTCGCCCTCTTCTCGGTGACGAAAGTTACTGCAAGTCAAAGGCTTTTGTGGTGAACTTGCCCTGATTTCTCAGCCCGGATTGGGGTGAAACGGCTTGGGTTCAGGCTGTACGATCCCGCCGCTGGGCCTGACATCTTATGAATACTCCGGGCCAGCCATTTGAGGAGATCCCAAGGTGGATAGCGACAAGAGAAAGCACCCCAGAACCACTGCCGGGTCGAGGGTTCGCTATCGTAGCTCCCCGAGTCGTCATGCAACCGCCCAATACTGTGAAGGCCTACTTGAAAATGTGAGCTTGGGCGGTGTCTTCATCACGGCGGAACAACCTCTGCCTGAGGGCGATCTCGTGGAACTGGAGCTGCAAAGCGGCTTTGGAGACGAGCCGATTCTCGCCACGGCTGTGGTCAGATGGAATCGAACGCGGTTTCAGCCTCGTGGAATGGGACTGCAGTTCGTTGAATTCGAAGGACGGGGCAAGGAGCAACTGGAAGCCTGGATCCAGGGACTTCTTTCTCGCTGAGCGAGGCTCCGCCTCAGACCGACCAGCGATGTCGTGGCGAAGCAAACCGGTCTCGCGCGAAGACGCGAAGAACGCGAAGGAAGAAAGAAGACCTTGGGGAGTGAGGCGACACCATCCTTCGTAGCCTCGTGAACAGCCAACTTCGCGAACTTCGCTTGAATTGGAGAGGGTCCAAGCAAGGCGCTGATATCTGACATGTCCGGCCGTAGCTTGAGGAGCATTGTTTCACGGTGTTATTTGTTGTCACGTGCTCAACTTGACTCAAGAACTTGAACCAGCCCGGATCAATTGATTTGGGGATTTCAGGACCAGTATCATGAGGCTTGTGGAAGGTCAGTCGCCGGCACCCTCTCTGGACGGGAAAATTGTAGCTCTCCGGGATTCCATCGAAAAGGTCATCAAGGGGAAATCGGAGGCCGTGGAGCTGTCTATTGTGTCCCTTCTGGCCCGGGGCCACTTGCTGATCGAAGACGTTCCGGGAGTCGGCAAGACGACGCTGGCACATGCTCTGGCCCGCTCGTTTGACTGCTCCTTCCACCGAATCCAGTTTACCACTGACCTTCTCCCTTCGGACCTGACAGGGGTCTACTTCTTTAATCAGGTCAACCAGCAGTTCGACTTCCGCAAGGGTCCGCTTTTCGCCAATGTGGTGCTGGCCGACGAGATCAATCGGACCATGCCCAAGACGCAAAGCGCCTTGCTCGAAGCCATGAATGAAGGAAAGGTCACGGTCGAGGACAAGACGTATGCCCTGCCGCAGCCGTTCATCCTGATAGCGACGCAAAACCCGACCGAGCATCACGGCACGTTTCCTCTCCCCGAGTCACAGTTGGACCGTTTTTTGATGCGCATCCGGATGGGCTACCCCGGCCGCGAGGACGAGAAGAACATCCTCCGTTCCCACATCTCACATGAAACCGCCGAGGACCTTTCGCCGGTGATTTCCGGCGAGGAAATTCTGGAGGCACAGCGGCGGGTGGAAAAGGTCGAAGTCAACGAGGTGGTGCTCGAGTATCTGATGAAGCTGGTGGAGGCCACACGCGAAAGCGAATACCTGGAACTGGGAGTCAGCCCCCGGGGCGCCATGGCTCTGCATCGTGGGATTCAGGCATTGGCTTTCCTGGAGGGAAGGACCCACTGCGTCACCGACGACGTCAAGCGCCTGGCCCTGCCCGTCTTTTCCCATCGGGTGCTGTTGAGTCCCAAATACAGCTCTCCCCTCCAAAAAAGCGAAGAGGCGGAGGCGATCATCCGCGACCTGATCGGCCAGGTGGAGGTACTGCTTTGATGGGCGCCCGCGCCCGCGTGCGTTCAACCGGTCTGAAGGGTCTTTTGTGGCCCTCGGTCGTACTGGCTTCAGCTCTCCTGCTCGCTTTTTTCAGCTCTATTGCCAAGCGGGACGGCCATTTTCACGCCTCTGCTTTTCTGGCCCTGGTCTCCCTGATTCTGGCGGTCATCTCCAGCCTGGCACTGGTCCCCAGACTCGTTGTCCGAGTCCAACTCGATTACCTGTATCGTCTTCAGTCTTTTCGTTTCACCAAACGAGGTGCCGGCTTCATCCTGATCCTCCTGTTATTGGCGCTCTCGGCCCTCAACACCGGCAACAACCTGTTGATTTTGATCCTCTCCTTTCTCCTGGCCTCTTTGATCGTATCGGGGATCGTCTCCAATCTGGTGCTCCACGACTTGAGGGTCTCCTTGACCTCGCCGGCAGCCATTCATGCGGGTCAAACGGCTTTCTTCCTCATGAAGTTGCGCAATCTGAAACGATTTTTCCCCTCCTTCGCACTGAAGCTCAAAGGAGAAGAAAAGCCGCTGGATCATGAGTCTCCTGGAGCGGACCTGGTGAGGCTGGAGGCCAGATTCCCCTACATCCCCGCCGGTACTGAGCTCAGCTCCAGCTTGCGCTGTGAATTTCGGCGACGGGGAGTTCACTTCATTGAAGGCTTTGAGGTGGGAACCACGTTTCCCTTCGGCTTCTTCGCCCGGACCACTCAATTGCGGACCGACGGAAGTCTCGTTGTCTACCCCGAGCTGAGAGACCTGAACCCCCTTTTTGCCGGCCACCCGTTTCTGATCCCCACCGAGGAACGTCTCCAGAAAGGGAGCGGGAGCGGGCTCTACAACATCCGTCCTTATCGAAGTGGGGACAGCACGCGGTTTGTCCACTGGAAGTCAACCGCCAAGCTGGCCCAGTTCATGATCAAGGATTTTTGTGCCGAGGAAGAAAGTCCTCTCCACCTCGTCTTTTCCACTTTTCTTCCTCATCTCAGCGCCACCGCCTGCCGACAGTTCGAAAAGGGGGTTTCCTATGTGGCTTCGCTTTCCCACCGCTACTACAGCCGTGGGCAGGCGTTCTGCTTTCAGTCGGGAGAGTTCGAGGTCTCTGTCGGCACGCGCCGGCAGGAATACGAGTCGTTGATGGAGTATCTGGCCCGCGTGGCTCCTTCGGCAACCCCGCTGGTGAAGGAGCGGATTCCCGAGAATGCCGTTCTTTTCGCGGCAGGGCGTTCGGTCTCCGGGCAAGGAATTGCAGTTATCGATTATCTGGCGCTTTAGTGTCTCGTTTGGGGATGGTGGAAACCCCTCGTCTTGGCGAAGAGAAGGTCCCGCAGTCCGCAAGGACAAGGAGATTCTCCGACTGAAGTCGAAGGGTTTTTGAGAACTTGTCCTTTGAAGAACCGCCGCTTGGAGCCGGCGGTCGAGGGCCGGGCGTTTAACGCCCTCGGTGTGGTGGTCGTCGGCTGGAGACGAGAGATGAGGCGATGAAGTTCGAGAAAGCCTTGGGACTGTCGACTTATTTCCTGTTGTTGTCCGGGTTCACGGCTCTAGCCGCGGCCCGGGCGGTGACACCCTGGTTGGCAGCCGTCTACTTCTTTGCCGTGCTCCTCAGCTGGCGGGTACAGGTTTCCCTGACCACGCGGCTGCAGACCTGCCTGTTTGTTGGTTTTGTCGCATTCTACTTTCTGGATCTGGCCTTTCTAACGGGGTTTGTTCAGGCCTCGGTCCACCTTCTGATCCTGATCAGCCTGGTGAAAATGTTCTCCAGAAAAGGCAGTCGGGACTACCTGCTGATCTATTCGACCTCTTTTACGTTTCTTCTCGTCGCTTCCACCTACACGATGTCCGCCGTCTTCCTGATTTCGCTCATCGTCTACATTTTCTCTGCCATACTGACCTTCACCTTGTTTGAGAGCCAGACGGCCTACCAGGAGAATCAATCAGCCGCCTTTTTCTTGAAAAGCTATCTCGAGTTTGCGCTGGCCACAACGGCGTTGACAGTGCTGATTTCGGTGCCCATCTTCCTGGTGATTCCCCGAAACCCACTCGGTTTGTTCAGAGTGGGTGACAATCAGGGGGGCAATCTGAGCGGTTTTTCCGATCGGGTGCAACTTGGAGAAATGGGAAGGATCCTCACCAACCGGGGCGTGTTCATGCGAGTCCGGGTGGATCGTTCACCCGACCAGGTTCCTGTGGAGTTGAAGTGGAGGGGGATCGTTTTGGATCGCTATGACGGCAAAGCCTGGATCAATACCCGGGAGGGCTACAGGGTGATCCGTCAGGACCCTTACCGCGGCGGCTTCCTGGTGGCGCGCGAACGAAGGATGCGGGAGGCCTTATTGCGAGAGAGCATGGTGGTCGAAATGCCCTCGAGCACCCTCTTCGGAGCGGACAGGATCATCCAGATCGCGGGCACCGGAGAGAAGGGTCAGCTGCTGATCCAGGACCGAAATGGCTCAATGGTTTTCTATCCCAGCGGGCGCCGGTCGCGCCGTTACACGGTCGATTCCGACTTGATCCCCCGTCGGGAAAAACTATCCCGGCTCACTGATGCAGCGGTGCCCAATGACATTCGGGACAGGTATCTAGAGCTACCCCCCATAGACGGTCGCATCGCGCAAATGGCCCGGCGCCAGAGTCAAGGAGCGACGAATGGAGCGGAGAAGGCCTTGGCCCTGGAGGGCTTTTTGAGGACGAGGTTTGGTTATTCTCTCGACAATGTTTCGGCATCCGCCGTTGATCCACTGGCCGATTTTCTCTTTCGGACGCGGGCCGGACACTGCGAATATTTTGCCACCGCGCTGGCTGTCATGCTGCGGACTCTGGGAATTCCCAGCCGTGTGGTCAATGGCTTCCGGCGCGGTGAGTTCAACCGGTGGGGCAACTGTTTTGTCGTTCGCCAATCGGATGCGCACAGCTGGGTGGAAGCCTATTTTCCCGGCGCGGGCTGGGTCGAATTCGACCCCACGCCCGCCTCCGCCTCTACCGGATCATTTTATTTGACCCTGGTGGCTGGCCGGTTTCTAGACGCTGTGGACATTTTCTGGACAGAAGTCGTTGCCTTTGACCGCCTCAAGCAGGTTGTTTTGTTCACTTCTCTGAAAGGCGCTCTCGACCACAGCGTCTCTCAGTTCAAGCAATCCCTGCTGGATCTTTACCATGCGGGGTTGGTGGCTTGGGCTCGCTTGAGGGAGTGGAAGGGGCCTGATCTGATGCAAGTCGTGTTCTTCCTCCTGCTCGTCGCCCTGGTTTGGAGGATGCGTCGTTATCGGACTGCGCTCAAGCGTCTCTGGCATGGGAGGGTGCTGGGACTCGACCCATCGCAGTTGGCCCCCGATTACTATCTCAGGCTACTGGAGATTCTGAGCCGCAAGGGCTATCCCAGGGATCCCTCCGAAACACCTCGTGAGTTCCTGGATCGAGTGTCTACCCGAATAGAGAGTCCGTGGCCCGCTCGCATTACCGAAGCCTATTATCGCCACCGCTTCGCCAGCCAACCCCCGGACTCAAACGAGCTCCTCCAGATCCACGCCGGATTGAAACGGCTGGCCAGGGGTACCAGTTGATGCAACTGGCAGCGGCGGAAGGACAAAGTTTCATGCAACACCCTAAACTGAATCGAAGCGTCAGCGCCCGGCCCAAATCCGGATGGGCCACTCACTCACGTTCGTGGTTCAGTGACGCCGCGGCAGAATCGCTCAACCTATGAAATCAAGATTTCAAATATCTTGGGTTAGCCCGGATTATGTACCAGGTTTCGTTGAGAGGCGTCGGAAGCGGCGCGCTGACAAGGCGTTACCCCCGAGGCCCCCGGAGGCGTAGTCGTGCATTACGTCGAGGAGGCCGAGGGTGGGAAACGCAGTCAGCGCGGATGATAACGGCACCGCAGCAGAAAGCTGGTGAATAGTCCGGGTTAGGGTTGGCCCTCAGTTCGGAGCCGCCGATTCGTTCAGGTCCCGGACCTACTCTTTCAAGGCTTCAATCAGCCCGGGGATCTGCTCGCCGCCCGCCACGACTTTGAGACTGGAATTCTGAAAGTCGTCGCCGATCGGCTGGAAGCGTCCGCCCAGCTGTTGGGCCAGAAAGAGATCGGTGATGGCGAAAAACGAGAGACGATTCTCGGGTCGAGCAAAGCCGTGCCCTTCATCCGAATAGACGACATAGGTGACGGGAATCTTCTTCTCTTGCATGGCTTTCACAATCTGGTCGGCCTCAGTCTGTTTGACGCGGGGATCATTGGCTCCCTGACCAATGAGAAGCGGCTTCGTGATCTCAGCCACGTGGTTGAGGGGTGACCGGGATTCCAGAAACTTGCGGCCCTCTTCAGTGCGGGGATCACCCACGCGGGTCGCCCACATGTCCATCAGCGGTTTCCAATAGGGCGGGATAGTTTCCAGCAACGTTCGAAGATTGGAGGGGCCGACGATATCCACGCCACAGGCGAAGACGTCGGGCGTAAAGGTCAGGCCCACCAGGGTGGCATAGCCGCCGTAGCTGCCCCCCATGATGGCGACCCGATTCTTGTCAGCGACGCCCTGGGCGACGGCCCAGTTCACCCCGTCGATCAAGTCGTCATGCATCTTTCCGGCCCATTCCAGGTTGGCCGCGTTGA
This sequence comes from Acidobacteriota bacterium, assembly GCA_046757765.1. Lineage (GTDB taxonomy): Bacteria > Acidobacteriota > UBA6911 > RPQK01 > JBHHYX01 > JBHHYX01. Next base: position 21,965 of record JBHHYX010000018.1, read on the forward strand.
TGAAACCCTTGCCAAATCCGGTGGAGCCCCGGAAATTCACACTCAGCACGGCATAACCGCGATTGGCCAGCCACTGGTGAAAGGAGTTGTAACCCCACGAATCGCGCCCCCAGGGTCCGCCGTGCACATCCAGCACCAGGGGCAAGGCTTGATCGGGACGGCCGTCATGGTCCGTATCCGTCCCTGGGGGAAGGGTCAGATAGCTCACCAGCTTCAACCCGTCGCGCGAATCGATGACGACCGGGTGCATCTTGGCCAGCCGCAGGTTTTCGAGTTGGGTCCGGTTGGTGAAGAGGAACTGGGCCCTTCTGTCCGCTCTGTCATAGAGGTAGTAGCGAACCGGGCCGTCGTCCTCGATGTAGGCCACCGTCCAGAACCGGTCATCTTCAGACCGGCTGGTGACTTGAGCGTCCCCTTCGGAAAGAGAGCGAAGGTAGTCCATGTCCTTTTGAATCGATTCGTCGAGGACTGTCCACTTGACCCGAGTATAGTTGGTGGCGACTGCCTGTACCGTCTTCTCAGTGGGGTGGATCATCAGGTCGCTGACATCGGTTTGAGGGTCCGCGGCCAGCACCCTGGTTTCTCCCTTCTTGAGATCGATTTCAGTGAGGGCCGCCGTATCGCGTCCTCGGCTGTCGATCATGTAGAGTACCTCTCCGCTCTTGTCGAATGCCACCGGACTGGTAGTGAGAAGGTCTTCCATCGGAATTCTGGTGAAGGGCTGCCAACCCCCTCGCGGCTTCGGCTCGAGCACTTCGTTGCCCCCGTCCGGCGTGAGACGGGCCGCCAGGCGGACCTGGTAGTCATCATCCGTGGTGAAGCCCAGGAACCCGTCGTTGCGCTGAACCATTTTCATCTTGCCGGTGCCAATGTTGACCCGGTAAAGGTCGTGGGATTGCGGATTCCGATTGTTGAGCCCAATCAAGATCTCAGTGGGGAACCTGGGGCTTACGTGCTGGACTCGCGCCGCCGGGCGCATTTTCTTGCCGTTTGGCAGAGTGACGGGCTTGCCATCCGGTCCTGGAATCTCCTCAAAGGGTGTCAGGTTCCGGTCTTCTCCGGTTTGGAGGTTGACGGCATGAACCTGCCAGTTCTCGTCGCCGCCCTTGTCCTGCAGATAGATAATGTCTTGGCTGGTATAGGCCCAGAAGTGGATTCGAATGCCCCTCCCCTCGTCCCTGGTGACCGGCTTGGCCGCGGCTGGATGATCCACTGGCGCCACCCAGACATTCAGCACTCCCTCAAGGGGTGCCAGGAAACTCAGGTGTTCTCCGTCGGGGCTGACCCTCAAAGCCGCCTTCTCCGGATTGCCGAATAAGACTTGGCGGGGAATCAGCGGCAGTTCACTCTTAAGATCCGGTGAAGGGGCGCATGCCGCCAACCCGGTTGCGAGGACACAGGCCGACACGACTCGTCCTGTCCTTTTCATTGCCTACCTCCCTTGCTGAAGACTGTAGCCGCGGCCGGTCCTATTCGGTGGTGAGTCCGGCCATTCGTGAACAGACCGCCAAAGGGTCCATGGCAGGGACGCAAAACCACTACTGGATCGATACCGGCCCTCGTTTCACACACACGGTCGATCACAGGGTCGCCATTCTCCATCCTTTTGCGACGAATCCGGTGTGAGAGTTTCGAGTTGGTGTAAGAGATCTTATCCAATCACAGAAAAGGGATCAAGGATCGGCTCGCGAAGTTGCCGTCGCCACTATCCCTCCCCTGCCAGCAAATCGGATCCGTTGCGCCTCGGGCGTCCACCCCTTCACCGACCGTATGAGGGCACTGGCGATCTCTATCGAAGATCGCCAAGGAGAGCAGACGGCAGAAAACCCGCTCTGCTTGGTCTGGGGCGGGAGATCTGGAAAGGCGAGGAGCCTGATGCTTACGTCCGGTGCTTGCGGGCCGATCTGTTCATTACCAATGACGACCGGCTCAGCCGCAAGAATGTGCGCGGTATTCAGTTCATCACGTCTTTGCAGAGCACGTTTCTGTAGTTCAACCTGCCCGGCGCTGACCTGCCCGTATTGAGCCCTTCGCCCTCGCCTTTGCTCTTGCCCTCATCCTTTGTTCCATCGGGCTTTTGCGCCCCTCCGGTCAGAAGGGAAGCAGAGCCCTTGCCGGCGAGAACTGGAGCGGTGTCTTCCTTGATCACCACTGTCAAATCTGATACCGTGCTGCCTTTCCCAAGCCGTCGCCTGAGGTGGAGTGAGAGTGGCTGAGCAATTCAGCTTGAAAGTGACCGTGAACGGGGAGGAGCACGAACGTCGGGTGGAGCCGCGCCTGTTGTTGAGCGATTTCCTGCGCCACGAAATCGGGCTCACCGGCACTCATGTGGGTTGTGAACATGGCGCCTGCGGAGCCTGTACCGTCCTGTTGGATGACGAAGCCGTGCGCGCCTGCCTCATCTTTGCGGCCCAGGCGGATGGTCACGAGATTCTGACGGTCGAAGGTCTGAAGGCGGAGGGCCAAGAAGATCTGCATCCTTTACAAGCCGCATTCCGGCAGGCCCACGGACTTCAATGCGGCTTTTGCACTCCCGGGTTTCTGCTCACCCTCATCCCCTTTCTGCGGGAGAACCCCAGCCCCAGTGAAGAGGAAATCCGCCGGGCGATCTCCGGAAACCTCTGTCGCTGTACCGGCTATGTCAACATTATCGAAGCCGTCAAGTCAGCGACTCAGGGGGGCCGCTCGGCTCAGCTCTTGAACTCGGAATGAAAGGGAAGATGGCAGCCCATTACGTCGGCAGGCGGATCATTCGGAATGAAGATTCCCGGTTGCTGACCGGGAAGGCCTTGTTCGTGGACGACGTCCATCTTCCGGGCATGCTCCATGCCGCCTTTCTTCGCGGCAGCTATGCTCACTCCAGACTATTGCGGGTCGATGTCTCCGCCGCCCGCTGCCTGCCCGGAGTAGTGGCGGTCTATGGGGCCGGCGATCTGGGGGCCTACTGGCAGGCCGGGCCTCTCCTGGTTCCGCCTCCTCCGATTGAGCAATTGATTTTCAATGAGCGCACCCAGGTGCCGTTGGCGCGGGACAAAGTCCGATATGCCGGTGAGCCAATCGCCGTGGTGGTTGCCGAGAGCCGCTACCAGGCCGAGGATGCGCTGGACGAGATCCTGGTGGAGGAGGAACCCCTGGAGGCGGTGGTGGACCTGGAAAGAGCTCTCAAGACGGGTTCTCCTCTTGTGCATGACGATCTAGGCACCAATCTGGCGGCCCACGCCGCGCAGCACAAGGGGGACTACGCGGCCACTCGTGAAAAGGCTCACCTGACGATCAGAAGACGATTCTTCTATGACCGGGGAGTCGCAGCGGCCATTGAAAACCGCGGAGTGGTGGCCGATTGGGACTTGAGAAACCAGCAGCTGATGATCTGGGATACCACCCAGGCCCCCATTCCCATCCGAAACGGTCTGGCCCGTATGTTGGGGTTGTCGGAATCTCAGGTTCAGGTCATCGCGCCCTTCGTGGGGGGCGGTTTTGGCCCCAAGATCATGATGTTTTATCCCGAGGAAGTGCTCATCCCCTGGATCGCCATGACTTTGAATCGCCCCCTCAAATGGATTGAGGATCGGCGGGAGAATTTTTTCGCCACCACCCAGGAGAGAGGCCAGATCCACGACGCTGAACTGGCAGTCACCCGAGAGGGACGCATCCTGGGTGTGCGCGACTTCTTTCTCCATGATACGGGCGCCTACAACCCCTATGGGCTCACGGTTCCCATCAACAGTCAATGCACCCTGCTGGGGCCCTACGACGTTCCCAATTACCAGAGTGAGTTCAAGGTCGTCTTTACCAACAAACCGATCGTGACTCCCGTCCGCGGGGCCGGGCGCCAGCACGGGGTTTTCGTCATGGAGCGGTTGCTCGATCTGGCGGCCAGAGAATTGCACATCGATCGAGTCGAGATCCGGAAGAGAAACTTGCTTCCGCCGGAGGCATTCCCCCACAATCACGAGATCATCTTCCAGGACTTCGCGCCTCTGGTCTACGACAGTGGAGATTATCTCCCGGCGCTGGAGAAAGCGGCCGACATGATCGGCTATGAGCAATTTGTCCGGGAGGAGCAACCGCGTCTGCGGGAGCAGGGACGCTATGTGGGGATCGGCCTGGTAGCCTATGTGGAGGGGACGGGCATTGGACCCTACGAAGGCGCCAGGGTGACGGTGGAGCCCAGCGGGAAGGTCAATGTGGCCACTGGGGTCGGCACCCAGGGCCAAGGACATTTCACCGTCTTTGCCCAAGTGGTGGCCGACATTCTGGGCGTCGACCCCGGCAGGATAAGGGTCGTGACCGGAGACACTCGCCAATTCCACTGGGGCACCGGTACCTTCGCCAGTCGGGGGGCGGTGGTAGCGGGAACCGCCTGCCACGCCGCGGCCGTGGCGGTCCGCAAGAAGATTTTGACGCTGGCCGGGCAGACGCTGGAAGCCGCACAAGAAGACCTCGTCCTGGAGGGGGGCCAGGTCTACGTCCGAGGCGCGCCTCAAAAAGCGGTCCCACTCGGGGATCTTGCCGTGCTTGCCAACCCCCTGAGGGGTGCCGTCAAGCCTGGAACCGAACCGGGTCTGGAAGCCACCGCCTACTTCGGACCCGATCGAGGCAGCACCGCCAACGGTGTCCATGCCATGATTCTGGAGGCCGACCCGCAGACTCTGATGGTCCGGATCAAGCGTTACGTGGTGGTTCACGACTGCGGAAAGATCATCAACCCCATGATTGTCGAAGGCCAGATTCACGGAGGCCTGGCCCAGGGAATAGGGAACGCCTTTTACGAGCAGCTGGTCTGGACCGATGACGGCCAGCTCCTGAATGCTTCTTTCATGGATTACCTTCTCCCCACCGCCTCCGAGATGCCCCAGGTCGATATCGGCCACGTCGAAACCCCCTCCTCCAATCCACTTGGAGTCAAGGGAGTGGGCGAAGCCGGGGCCATCCCCGTGGGCGCCCTCTTCGCCCAAGCCCTGGAAGATGCGTTCTTCGATCGTGATCTGGAGATTCGAGAGATCCCTCTGAGCCCCAATCGATTGTTTGAACTGGTTCAAGCAGCCGCCGGGAAAGAGGACTGAAGGCCGGCCGCCGGGGAGCGGAAAGGACAAACTGGAGGTTCTGAATGCGACTTGCAGGTGAATTCCTTTTCCACGGCCCCCGTGAAGAAGTGTGGGAGCTGTTGCTGGACCCCGAAGTGCTGGCGGCGACAATGCCGGGGACCAAGAGGCTGGAAAGGGTCGGTGAGGATGAGTACCGGGGGTCCATGCACGTGCGGGTGGGACCGGTGTCGGCGGTTTTTTCCAGCCACATCGCTCTCAGCGACAAGATCCCTCCCGAAAGCTACAGTCTGCGGGTGCGGGGGAAGGCCGGCCCCGGATTTGTCCAGGGCGAGGCTCAGGTCAGACTCGAGGCGGGGGAAGACGGGACAACGCTGATGAAATACCAGGCCGACTTGAGAGTAGGGGGCCTTCTAGCCAGTGTGGGCCAGAGATTGCTCGACAGCGTGGGAAAAGGCATGGTCCGTCAAAGTCTGGAGAAACTGAATCAGGCCCTGGAAGAGCGCCTGAAGTCCAAGCGCGATTCCTGAACCGGAGACCTTAAAACCCGGATTTCTCACACCCGATCGTAGCGAGGGACCGGAGATGGTCGTGGATACAAGGCGCCGCGACGGAGCGCAACGCGGTAGGCACGGCCGTATCCGGGTCCGCAGTAGATTGGGTGTGAGAAATGCGGGATAACGCCGAGAAGGGGTGCCCGGAAGCCGGGAAAACGGAGCCCGGAGCGTCAGCGATGGGAACCTCACCTTCGCAACTTCCCACTTCCCTCCCTGACGAGGGTGTCGCAAAAGTCTCTTGAGGCCGTAGGGGTGGAATGTTTGTAGCCAAAGCGCCAAAACCGGATTCGAACTCCGTAGGA
>JBHHYX010000019.1:0-27279 GCA_046757765.1 Acidobacteriota bacterium
ATCTGGCGCAAATCTGAGCGCCAACTCTGCCAATCTATTCTTGCGCAAACCCTAAGGCCCGGAGGGCCGGCATTCGAGTAGCCCGGTCCGTAAGGGCCGGGTGGAGCGGATTCCCCTGCCCACAGGCCCGGAGGGCCGACACAAAGGGGGTTGGTGGCAGCCAGTTCAATCGGCTCAAGTTGAAGGAGATACAGCTTGTCAGGGTGGAAGCAAAAGTGAAACCCCCGCTATCCTGGCGTCATCGCCCTGAACACACCTGGAGGAGCGTTGGGACGGTCTCAGCGGGGCCGGCTAAACTGGCTGCGGTAGCGCCGGCAGAGCTGAGGACTGATCCGGCAGAGCTGATTGAACTCCTGGACAGCCGCCTCTCGCTGTCCGCTCTTGAGAAGAGCAAAAGCCAGATTCAGGCGGGGTTGGGGATAGTCGCTCTTGAATTCCAACGCCTTGCGGTAGGAGGAGACCGCTTCCGCCGGCTTGCCCAGATTGTCCAGCGCGATGCCCTGAGAGTTGCGGATCAGGGCATCGTCTACACCCAGGCCAATGGCGCCCGAGAGAGACTCCAGGCCTCTTGCATACTCCTGGTTCTCCACCAGGGCAATCCCCAGGAACTTCAGGGCCTGCCTATCTGCCGGACGCTCCTTCAGGATGCTCCGGTAAATGCGGATGGCTTGGGTGAAGTCCCCGCGCCGGCTGTACAAGCCGGCCAGTAGCCGTTGGGCCGAGATGCGACCAGGATGCGCATTGATCACCTTCCGCAGCAGCTCGATCGCCTCTGGAACCCGCCCCAGCAGACTCAAGGCGCGGGCGGCATTGGCGTCAATGGAAGCAAACTCCGGATTCAGCTCTCGGGCCCGGTTGAAGGCTTCCAACGCTTCTGCCGGTTGCCTTAGTTTCAAATAGTTCAGACCCATTGAATAAGGCACAATGAAGACTCTTGGATCCTGTTTCAGGACCTTCTCGAAAATGGAGTTGGAAGCTCGCAGTCGGCCCGCCTCAGAGGCCTGCAGACCTTTTGTGATCCGGTTGTAGATCTCGATCTTATCCTTCGGATCAGGCAGTGTGATGGCCTCGGCAAGCGGGACGGGACGGCTCACAGCCGCATACCCGAGGGCACTCAGGCGTTCGAGTGTCTCCGCGTCGGCCTCGGAATGGGCAGCGGGATTGGAGGAGCCAAATCGGGATGTCAGAGTCTTCATCTCCTGGCGCAGTTGATTGGCTCGCGCCCGCTCTGACGCGTAAAGGTTTCTGGATTCTTGCGGATCCGCGGCGAGATTGTAGAGTTCCGCCCGGGGGGCGTCAATGAACTTGTACACACCGCGCCGGTAGGTGCGCAGGGAACTCCACCCGAAGGTGGTTCGAGGATAAAGGGTCTCCCCATAGGAAAAAGCATCCTGGCTCTTCTTGCCGAGAATGACGGAGAGCAGTCCTCTCCCTTCGATTTTCCATTCGGGCTGCGATGGGATGCGCAGGACTTGCAGCACAGTCGGCAGGAGATCGACGGTCTGGGCCAGGCCGTCGGCCCTGGGCCGGGTCACCTCGTAGACGGAGGGGAGCTTGATGATGAGCGGGATCCGAACAGTGGACTCATAAAGGAAAAAGCCGTGCTCCTCCTCCCCATGCTCTCCCAGCGACTCCCCATGGTCGCTGGTGGCCACGATCAGGGAGTTGCGATAAGCCCCCAGTGCCTTCAGCGCCCCCAGGAGCTTTCCGATCTCGAAGTCCGTGTAGGCGACCTCGCCTGCGTAGGGATCGGCGCTGTAGCGCTCTTTGAACGGGGAAGGGGGATCGTAGTCGTGGTGGGGATCGTACAAGTGGACCCAAAGAAAAAAGGGGAGCCGCGTGGCCTCGAGCCAAGGCAGGACCCGCCTCATGGTTTCGCCGGCCCGACGTTGCACATTGCCCGGGTTGACGCCCCGAAAGGCCTCGAGATCAAAGTCGTCATCGTACCGATCGAATCCCCGGCTGAAGCCCCAACTCCGGTCCAACACGAAGGCGCTGACAAAGGCCCCGGTCCGATACCCCTTATCCCGCAGAATGGAAGCCATCGTCACGGCCCCGGGTCGAAGGTGGCTGGACGTGAAATCGCGCAAGCCGTGAGTGGCCGGATAGGTCCCCGTCAGGATGCAGGCGTGGGAGGGCGGGGTCAGGGGGACCTGGCAATAAGCCGATTCAAAAAGGATGCCGTCGGCGGCCAATCCATCCAGTGCGGGTGTCAGGACCTTGGAGTTGCCATAGCAGCCCAGGTAGTCGGCTCGAAGCGTGTCCACCGTGATCAAGACGACGTTGAAGCGAGGCGGACTCTCCGGAGCCTCGGAAAGCGCACTGGCACCGCTCGTACCGGGTCCGCGGGAAGCAAGAAGGCAAGGCGTCAAAACCAGGGTCCAGAGCCAGGGCCGGAAGCGCATTACGAGATTATAGACGACCCTGCCGGAAAGAGAGGAAAATCAGCGCGGATCGTCTTGATCCCGGAAAGTGAGCGCAAAAGGGACCCATCGTCAACACAACCCGAGGGAGGGAATCCCTCCGTATGTGCATAGCGGCTCGTTCCTGTCCTCCTTGCATGAGCCGCGAAGGGGGGCGGATTTCAATGGCCAGGGGTGACGTACGTGTTTAGCGTGGGACAAGGGAATCCCACGGGCCTGGTGGCGTCAAGCCCTGCGGGCTTGTTGCTTTGTTTGCCTTCTCACCCGCTAAACACGTACGGGGTGACAACCCCTGGTCCTGTGGCCATCCTCATGCCTCCGCCATGTAAAGGCACCGTGAGTCCCTTCCCGGCTCTTGCCGTCTCTTTTCGGCCGCCCCCTCAGGGCTGAGCCTTCTTTACGCTGCCCGGACCTGGGGCTGGCGCCCCAGGGCGAGGACGTTGCATTCCAGACATTGGTTTGTTTTTGTTTGCTCTCAGGAGTGCGAGCGATATAATAGCAATGCTCCCAGGCGTTCCAGCTTATGCGGATACATCATCGTCTCCTCCAGCTGTCGCTTTTTCTCTTGATTGCCATTCCCTTGGCCTACGCCGGCCACCGGAGTGGGGTTTCCCGCAAGTACCAACATTGGTTGAACGACGAAGTCGCTTACATTCTGGCGGATGAGGAGCGAAGCGCTTTCCTGGCTCTCTCCTCGGATAGCGAACGGGACCGGTTCATTCAGCGCTTTTGGGCCATCCGGGATCCGGACCCGTCGACGGAACAAAATGAGTACCGGCAGGAGCATTACCGGCGCCTCAAGTACGTCGAGCAGCGCTTTGGTGAGGGTAAACCGGGGCGAAAAACGGATCGGGGCCGAATTTACATCATGCATGGTCCTCCCGATGACATCTCCTTTAGCTTTGGTGGAAATTCCTTGCGGATGGACATCCAGAACCCTACGGAGATCATAGTTGGAGGCGGCAATCTGGACAAAAGGCGAACCTACCGGCTGGAACTGGTGCGACCCGAGACAGAGGTCTGGACCTATCGGCACCTCGACGGAGCGCGTAGTTTTCCCAGCTATTTCGAGATCATCTTTTCCCGCATCGAACCGGTTCAGCTGCAGCAGCTGCATCAAGTCATCAGCAGTACGGGCGAAGGTCTCAACCAGACTTATCCCGCCCGCGTGCAACGCGATAGCGCCATAATGAGGTTCATTCAAGGGCAGCGAATCGGTGGAGAGTACAAGATCTTGTACGCGGGAATGTACAAGTTCAGTGACATAGACGAGTTCTACCGAAGCATTTTTCATCCCAATCGCCAGCCCTCTTTTAACCTCCTCGACCTTCAACTGGCCTTGCGGGATCTGGAAAGATCTCCCGGAGAGGTCCTTTATGACAACCTGCGGCGAAAGCGACGTCTGAAAGAACAGGTGGCGGCCCGGGTCATGTTTTCTGAGTTCTCGATCGACCTGGCATTGGGATCGATTCGGGCGGCTTCCGGAGGCACCTTGCTTCCCCTCACGCTGGGAATCGACCCCCGCTATCGAGGCGACCTTCTGGATGTGGTCCTTGAGTTGGTCCGCGAGGATGGAAGTTCAGCGGCCAGCGTCATCGATTCGATCCGGATTGATCGCGCCGGGAAGACGCCGGGACCCGGCGGTGCAAGCCGGAAGTTTCTCTACCAAAGCCGACTGGCGGCTCTGCCGGGCTCCTACCAGTTGCGCGTCTACGGCGTCTTGAAAAAGGCCGGAGCCGTGGCCTATCTCCAGAAACCGGTTGATCTGCCCGATTACTCCTCCAGACAATTAGCCATGAGCGACCTTCTTCTGTTCGATAGGGTCATGACCAGGAAGGATTTTGGCAGCCGCCGGGGACTCCTGACCAAAGCTCGGTTCCTGGGCGGTTCCACCCCGATCTATTTGAAAGATTTTGTCCTGGTGCCTTCCTCTGACAGCCGCTTTCGACGCCGCGAGAAACTGACAGCCTTCTTCGAGATCTATAATCCCGGTCTGGCTAAAGGCGCCAAGAGCCCCTCGCTCAACCTGAAGTGTGAGATCTGGCGTGAGAACAGGCTGGTCGCCTCGATTCCCGAAAAGTATCTTGACTACGTCACCGACACGCGGACCAGGAAGGAGGAGACCAGACGGACCGCCTACGGTCTTTCGCTCCCTTTGCGCTCTTTGTCCCCGGGTCGTTACGCCTTGGAAATGAAGGTGTACGACCAAGTCTTGAACCAGCATATCGCCAGACGAAGAGCCTTCGTCATCTACTAGAAGTCTTGAGCGGTGCAATGATCGCAGCCGGAAAGCGGGGAGCGGGGTCCGATTCTCCCGCAGCCGCAGTAGATCAACTTGGCGGCCCCAGGCTCCAGAAACCGGAAATCAGAGAATGAAGATTCAATTGCTTCACCAGTCCCCCTCAAGGAGCGGATGGGTGCCTTGGAGCCGGCATGTCACAGCAGCTCTGTTGACCGCCAGTCTGCTTTTTTCCGGCTCCGCACTCTACGGAAAAACGAATTACAAGAAGTGGCTCAACGAGGAGGTGGTTTGGATCATCTCCAAGGCCGAGAGAAAAGATTTCAAGGACCTCAAGACGACCGCCGCCCGGGAGGAGTTCATTTCCCAGTTCTGGCGACGCCGCGACCCGACGCCTTCAACCGAAGAGAACGCTTACAAGGAAGAGCACTATCGCCGCCTCGTCTTTGCCAGGAAGATGTTTCAAGAAGGGATTCCCGGCTGGAAGTCCGATCGAGGCAGGATCTACATTCTGCATGGCCCGCCCGATGCAGAATACTTTTTCAACTCCCGATCGCAGATCAGTCCCACCCGGAAGCTCCCCTCCACCAGCCGCAGCCCGAGAACCATCATCTGGGTGTACCATGAGCTTCCGACCGCGAAGTTTTACCGTGGTGAAACACGTTTGGTCTTCCAACCCGCGTCAGGCTTCACTCGCCGCAACTTTGCCCTCAGTGATTCTCGGGAAGCTCAAGACAGGGCGGATGAACTGGCCCGCCGCTTCTTCCCCGCATCGGATCCAAACTGGTTGCAGGGAGATGTCCGCTACCGGCTGGTCATGGCGGGTCCGCCGCGGTTGATCAATGCCAAGGGCGCCGATCTGCCGCGTTCGGGTGTGAGTGAGTTCGGCCGCCACCTTGAAGACTTGTTTCGCCCTCCCGGAGAGCTGTTGGAGGAGGAGCGGAAGGAGATCGGAAGACGGGAAAAGATGCGCCGGGAACTGCACGCGACGGTGGGTTCGGAGGTGACTTTCGGTGATCTCCCATTCCAGATCGAGAGCCAGCCGTTTTTCCGGCCTTCCCGGGAGTGGTTGGTTGCCGTCGAGGTCGACTTTCCGCTGCAAGAGGTGGGTGGAGAGAAGGTGGATGTTTACGCCGCTCTGCTTGATGTTCAGGGCGCCGTCTTTGACGAGTTTGTGGACTCCATCCGGTTCGACCGGAAAGATCTGGCGCGGGCTGGAGAAAAAGAAATTCACTATTGGAACGCTTTTTCAGCCCCTTCAGGAGACTATCAGCTGAGAGTCATCCTCCGCGAGTTAAAAAGTAAGCGCACAGGCTACCGGGACAAGCCGGTTCACTTGCCTGCTTCCTCGCCGGCGAAGGTCCGGCTGGGTTCCATCATGATGACGAATCGAGTGGAGGTGCTGCCCGAAAAGACCTCCGCAACGGAGCTCATTGAGCCCGCCCAACCGGGAAACAGCATTGTCTTTGATCGGTTCCGTTTATTGCCCAATCCATCGGGTGAGTTTTCGCCTCGAGACTATCTCTTCCTTTACCTGCAGATCTGGGTCCCGGCTCAGGACCGGGAGATTTCGGTGAGCGCGTCCTTCATCCGTTCAGGCCAGGTGATCAAGCGTCTGGCGGCTCGGATGGTCAAGACTTCGGATGGAAACTGTGCCGAGTATGGGACCGCTATTCCCCTGGGGGATCTCGAGGGCGGAGAGTATCTACTCCAGGTCCAGGCACTGGATCACACTATGAGGACTTTTGACTTCCGCCGAGTCCACTTCACCATCCTGGAGGATTTTCCGCCGGCTTCGGAGTAGAGTCCCCCGAGAGGATTCCTGTCACAACAACCCCCGACCCTGACAACCGCGCGCGTCAGGAAATCCAACGCCTGACGGCATTTCGCACACTCCGGATTATTTCCCGGATTATTCGCCGGCTTTCGTCACGAAGCGGCGAAGGCGCCGGGCTGGCAAGGCTTGCGAGGGAGGCCCCCGCAGTCGTACTCGTGCAGTACGTCGAGGAGGCCGACCGAGTGTAACGCAGTCAGCCCGGATGATTTCGCCGCTGCAGTAGACAGTTGGTGAATAATGCGGGATTAATGGAGCGGCCGTCGTTGCCGGCGGCGAAGGCGTCGCGACCGGAGGTTCCCGCAGTCGTAATCGTGCGGGAGGTCGAGGGGCGCAACGCTGCCGGCACGCTGGAGTAGAGAGTCCATGAAGGATGCGGGCTGGGTTGCGGATCTTGTCAGAAGTGCGACAGTCCGTTGGCCTTGTGGCTGGTCTCGGTTGGAACTCGTGGTAAAATTGTCGAGTGCAAACTTCAGGGCCCAGTCCGCCTGACCCGGCTGGCCACCCCCTCACGCCATTCAGGCTCCGGGCGGGAAGAGAAGAATTTGAGCCGTCCATTGCCTCCGGCCGAGAAGTGAGCCTGTTCCGCTCCCGGGGGCCGCGCTCCGTTTCAATCCTGCTGCTTTTGGCGGCTCTCTCAGCCACCGGCTATGGCCAGTGGCCGGCCTCCACTTGAAGGATCTTCGGTCGGGTGGTCCTCGGGGAGGACCTCTCCATCCCACCTCAGGAGATCCGTATTTCTCTCCTCCGCAATGGCCTGCGAGTGGGCAAGACGCAAGCCGGCGAGGGGGGCAAGTTTTCTTTTCTTCAGCTGACCGAGGGCGACTACGAAGTCAAAATCGAAGCGCCGGGTCATCAGACTTACGAGCGCCGGATCAGCCTCCGCTACCCCGGCCATGAGGAGGAGCGTTTCTCGGTCCACCTCCGGCCTCTCCCCTCGGTGGACCACTCCAGTCGAGCTCGGGAGAGGGGCGGCTCCAGGGTCCCTACTTTTCGCATCAGCTCCTCGCAGGTGGTGGTGGATCTGGTGGCCCTCGAGAAGAATGGCCGCTTCATCAAGGATCTCGGCGCCGGCGACCTGGAAATCTTCGAAGATGGGAAAAAACAGAAAATCAACTTTTTCCTGGCGCCTGGACAGGCCGAACAGGAAGCGCTGGAATCGGCGCTCTCTTCTCCCCCCGGTGTCCCCGCTGATGCAGGCACAGGAGCCACGACGCGGGCGGGACGGCTCTCCCGGACGGCGATTGTGGTGGACGGCCGGGTCATGGACTCCAACCACTTCACCCGCTCCCTTTCCGCCATTCGAAGGTTGATCGACGAGCATTTGGCCCGTCACTATCGGGTGATGCTTACCCAGATGGACGGGGGGCTTCGAGTCCTGACTCCCTTCACCCGGGATCGAACCACGTTGCTTTCCGGCCTGGCGCGGTTGAAGCCTCAGAGGGTCTACAGTCCGTTGGATCCGAGCAGGAACTCGGCGGAACCGCAACAGCAAGTCTCGTCCGTGAGAGAGGGGCTCAGGAACCTTTGTTACATGCTTTCGGGCCAACCGGGCAGAAAGCATGTCGTCTATTTTTCGGTAGGCGACCGGCTGAAGGACGCCGGAGTGTTCCCCATGCTGCGGGATGTGATCTCGGTGGCCAACAACTTTGGGATCAGCTTTTACACCATCGACGCAAGGCTCCTGGTGGCGGTTCCAGGTGTCGGGTCCCCCAGCCGGCGTGGTGGCGTGGCCACTGGACTGGCCCAAGACAAGAGGGAAAAAAAAGCGGAAGTGCATGCCCTGTTGGAAAGCCCCGAAGCAGGCACCGGCGAGATCCATTTGGCTGCCTTCACGTCGGTCGAGATCGGCAGGCTCGAAGAGGCTCCAAACTCGCTGGTCGCTCTTGCGGCAGGCACCAACGGGGCCGCCTTCTTCAACACCAATGATCTGACCTCGGTTGTGCGCGCCTCCACTGCCAAACAGGAAAGTTACTACCTGGTCGGTTACACCCCGTCGTCCAAGCGAAAAGAGGGCCACTTTCACCGCATTTCGGTGAAGACTCGCCGGGCCGGCCTCCACATTCAGGCCAGGAAAGGCTACATCGACCTGCCTGATGGGACGCTGCGGCGGGCTCGAATGACGGCGGCCTTCGATCGTCCCGAGCTGTTTCAGGAGTTGTCACCCCTGTTACGGATCGAAGCTTCAAAGAAGGGAATTCAGTGTGTACTGGGTGTCCCCGCAGGCCAGGTGGCATTTCGGCGGAGGGATCAGCAGTTTCAGGCCGAGCTCGCGTTTCTGGGTCAGATTTATGATGGCCACGGCCAGGCTGTTTCCCAGGAGCTCCCGATCAGGCGAGGGTTCAAACTGAATCTCAACAGGGAACAGTTTCAAGGACTGGGAAACCAGCCTTTGCTGGCCCGCAGCCAAGTGACACTGCAGGCCGGCCAATACAGGCTGGTCCTCCTGGTCGAAGATCATCTGAGCGGCGCCCTCGGAACTGTCGACCAGCAGTTCAGTGTACCCTAGATAGGTCCCACCCCAAAATTCTTAACTAGTTGTTAAATAATAGCTTATCGTTTGGGATGGGAACTAGAAATTCCAAGGACCAAGGGGCCAAATCTCAAACAAATCCCAGGGTCCCAAGCTCCAAACCCCAAACAGCTCCTGCATTTGCGGTTCTCGTATCGACAAGCCACTTTGGGGATTGGTAGTTGACACTTGGGAATTTCGAGTTCCCATTGCGACCTGCTAAGATTCGTGTTTACAATGACTTATTCTTTCCCGGATGGGAACTAGCTGAGCTGGTAGCGAGCGGCCTCATACCGCCGAGCGGCCATTGAGGTGATGAGTTGGTCGTCTTTACCGCCTTTGTGTCGGCCCTCCGGGCCTGTTCGCTGGAAACATCCGGACCACCCGACCCGATCTCGAATGTCGGCCCTCCGGGCCTTTGGCAAGGTCGGTTACACGAGCTAAATCTAAAGGTCCCGGGCGCCGAAGGTGCCACTCATATTCAGCCCAGCGCAACGCGCTGGGTCTTCACAGCGAAGCCCGGCAGCTCTGAAAGAGCGACCCATCCGATCGTCATACCACGATAAGCCCAGGGTTGGAGCGGAGCCCCCACCGGGCCTGCCCCGCCAAGTCACTGAACCACGAACGTAAGTGAGTGGCCATCCGGATTTGACCGGGCGCTGACGCTTCGGTTCAGTTTACATTTACAGCGTTCCATAGCATCCGACCTGGCCACGACGCTTAGATTCGATGGTGGGACTCAGGTAGGGCGGGGGCAGAATCGAGATTTCCGGTTTTGGTTTATGCTTGAGTTGAGCGATTGTGGCGGATGGGAAGCGCCAAGATGTTGTGTTCCCGCGGGTTGCGGAGACCGCAGGGATACCCGCCGCGGTATGTCGAGGATCGACAAGACCCGCGGGGCGCAACAGATGGGTGCTTACCGCCGTCGAGAATCGCTCAATTCAGGTTATAATCTGGCCATGCCAATTTTTGAATACCGCTGCGCGGAATGCGAGACTCGGTTCGAGAGAATTGTGTTTGGCCGGCCGGAAACCATCGAGTGCCCGACTTGCCGGAGCACCGAGACCGAGAAACTGATTTCCTCCTTTGCCGTGTCCGGAACCGGTTCCGGTTCAATGCCTCTCGAAGAGGGACCTTGTCCTTGCGGGGCTCCCCGCCGGGGAATGTGCGGGGAAAGTTGACCCGGATTGGCATCTGCATTTACACACGGTTTTGCAGCCATCCTGGTGGGGAGGCTCTGCTTCAGCGGCAGTAGACCTTCCAGATTTCAGCTTCCGGCTATTGTGCTTTCCGTCCTTCCCGATGTGGACGTGATGGCTTTCGCTTTCGGAATCCCCTACGGGAGCGTGTGGGGGCACCGCGGTTTCACCCATTCACTCTTTTTTGCTTTTCTGGCTTCCCTGGTGGCCTCGCATCTGGTTTTCAGGGAGTCACCCCGATTCTCCAGGAAGTGGTGGCTGGTGACGGCCGGTTTGTTCTCGGCGACGGCTTCCCACGGGCTACTCGATGCGATGACGGACGGCGGTCTGGGGGTTGCCTTCTTTGCCCCTTTTGACGAGGGCCGCTATTTCTTCCCGTGGAGACCGCTTCGGGTCTCACCGGTTGGCATCGGCGCTTTTTTTTCAGGCTGGGGAGCCCGGGTGATCGTGTCCGAGATGGTCTGGATCTGGATTCCAGCCCTGGCCCTGCTCTTTTTGCTGCGACAGGCTCGGGGCAGCTTGGGTAGGACGAGGTCATCCCGGCTCCAGCCGGACGATTGAGCTTGCCCGTGGCAGAGGCGAGCAGGTGTCCACAAGAGATGCCGGTCAGGATCCGGGGGTCCGGCGGGATGACCGATCCAGCTGTTTCAGGCGCTTCTCCAACTCCTTCAGCTCCAGCCCGCAGTTCTCATCAAAGTCCATCCCCCGGGTCGCTGCCACCCGGTCGATGAAGGTCAAACCGAGGGGACCCACGTACTGTTCTTCCGTCTTGAATGCGGGATCCGAGAGAGCCTCGGGAAAAGAAATGAACTGGTAGCCACGATTGCGCAGCATCTGGATCAGATCGGGGAGAAAGGTGGCGGTGGCGATGCCCGTGTGGAGCTGGAGGATGTGGCTGATGTTCTTCCCAAAGACTTTCTTGGACTGGCTTTCCGAGTAGTCCAGAGACTGGCCGATGAGCTCCAGGTACATCTTTTTCAGAGTTTGTACCCGTTCCGGCCGGGTTTCGTTTTCAATGTAGGGACGGTTGAAGAGGTAGTCCCACGTCTTGACCGTGACAGGGGCGATCTTGTAGTCGCCTCGCTCGAGGGCTTGGCGGACCTTTTTCTTCTTCTCCTTGGTGTTGCCCTCGTGCAGCTGGGGGAAACGAAGGTACCGAAAGTTGAAGGGATGGGCTCGGGCGAGCCGTTTGAGGTACTTCTGGCCGTCGGTGGCGTGTTCCAGAAAATACTCGTGGCTGAGCACATTGAGGTCGGCGTCCCCCCAGGTCTGATTGCCCAGGATCTGGCCCTGGCTCACCCAATCGTCCAGAACGATATAAGTGGAGAGATCGTCCTCGACCTTCTCCTGAACCACGAACCCGGCGGCATGGATGCCTTCCTTCTTGAGGGTCCGCAGGATCATGTTGCTGACTTCCCGGGGGCGCCAGAAGCCGAGCGGTTTCATGAAGGGAACATCGTCAAAAGTCAGTGCCATTCGATTCTGCTGGGCGGGCAGAGCCCATGCTGCCAGAACAATGAGGAATAACAGAGTAGCCGGTGTCCGCTTCATGAGTGGGTCAACAACACTACCTTACCCGTGGTCTGGCGTGCCTCCAGGGCGGTGTGGGCCTTCGAGGCCTCAAAAAGGGGCAGAGTACGGTCGATACGGATCTGAATCCTCCCCTGGCGGATCCAGTCAAAAACATCGTTGCATCGCCCCACCAGTTCTTCACGATTGGCCGCGTAATGAGCCAGGCTGGGCCGGGTCAGGAAAAGAGAACCGCGCTGATTGAGGATCTGCGGGTTCTGGGGAGGCACAGGCCCGCTGCTTTGCCCGAAGAGCACCAGAAGTCCCCTCGGTTTCAGGGATTTCAGGCTTTTCTCGAAAGTATCCGCCCCAACCGAATCGTAGACCACGTCGACTCCCCGGCCCTGGGTGAGTTTGCCGACCGCCTTTTCAAAATCCCGCTCGGTGTAAAGAATGACCGCGTCGGCTCCGGCCGCGCTGGCCAGTTTCGCTTTGGCTGCGGTCGAAACCGTTGCAAAAACTCGTGCTCCGCGAAGCTTCGCCATCTGCACCAGCAACAAGCCGACGCCTCCGGCCGCGGCGTGAACGAGGGCCGAGTGCCCAGGGCTGAGAGGGAAGGTGGAATGGGTTAGATAATGGGCCGTCAGTCCTTGCACCATTGCCGCCGCCGCCGTGGGATCGTCCACTTCCGCCGGAATGGAGATCAGTTTCCAGGCCGGGACGAGTGCCTGTTCAGCGTAGGACCCAAGGCTCATGGCGTAGGCGACCCGGTCACCGGGAACCACTTCGTCCACCCCGGGTCCAACCGCCCCCACCCGGCCCGCCCCCTCCACTCCCGGTGTAAAGGGTCGCTCGACCTGGTAGAGGCCGGTTCGGTGGTAGGTGTCGATAAAGTTGACCCCGGCGGCCCTGATCTCGACGATGGCTTCCCCGGCCCCCGGTTGGGGGGAAGGGATGTCTTCGTAGCGGAGCGCTTCCGGGCCTCCAAAGTGGTGTATTCGAATGGCTTTCATTTCCCGCTGGCCTCGATCCAAGGGTCAGGATTCACCTCAGGGCTCGCTCAAGAATAACCTCACATTTCGGCCTCTCATCTTCACACCATCTCGGCCGCTCCTCAATTGCGAAATCCTCAACCTAGCCCCGGCTGCGCCTGCGGTTTCGCTCCATCGTCCGCGGCCAAATCTGGTGCAGATTTGAGTGCCAACTCTGCCAAGTGACTCTTGCGCAAACCTTCAGCCCGGAGTCTGACCGGGAGCAGTATCCCATTGCCCGCGGTCAAGAGGTGTTCCCGGCCAGATTCTAAGACCGCTACCCGTCCTTTGTCCAGACCGTAGACGACCAGCGGCTGTCAACAGAAGGAAGAAAAAGGTAACCTTGCCGGGGAGCCGGGTTCACTCCGTCTCGCTGTTCGACTCCCTCCCAACGGGCAGCGGGCGACCTCGGGTGAGCCGTCGCGCCTCCGCTATCGGATGAGTCGAGCATCATGACATTGGTCATCGCCCATCGCGGGGCTTCTGGCGAAGCTCCGGAGAACACATTGGCGGCCTTCCGGCGCGCGGTCCAGCTCAACGTGGATTTGGTTGAGCTGGACGTTCGTTTTTCGCGCGACAGGCGGGTCATAGTGATTCACGATGAGACCGTCCAGCGAACCACGACGGGTCATGGAGCCGTAGCGGAGATGACCCTGAACGATCTCAGGCAATTGGACTGCGGTTCCTGGTTCGATCAGCGTTTCAAAGGGGAAAGAATCCCCACTCTTGAAGAGGTGATCGCAGTGGTCCGGCCCACCCCGGTCCAGCTTCTCATCGAAATCAAGGACCGGCCGGCGCCCCCAGAGGGCTTCGAAACATTGATCCTGGAAACCCTCGGTCGCAACGGGATGCAGTCGCGAGCCATTCTTCAGTCGTTTGACCTCAGGGCCGTCAAAGAGTTGAAGCAGATCGAGCCATCGGTGGCCGCCGCCGCTCTGCTGGACCGTCGCTCTTCGGATCCTGTCGGTGAGGCTCTGGAAGCGGGGGCCGAGACGCTGGCCATCAAATGGAAGCTGCTGAGGCCGGAGATTGTGGAAGAGGCGCACCGGAGAGGGGTTCAAGTGTACGTCTGGACCGTCAACAAGCCAAAGGACATTGGCCGGATGCGCGATTTCGGCGTCGATGGGATCATTTCCAATTATCCCCAACGAATTCGGCTGGAAGCGTAGGTGGAACCTGAAAGGAGCGATTCTCGACGGCGGTAAGCACCAATCTGTTGCGCCCCGAGGGTCTTGTCGATCCTCAACATACCGCGGCGGGCATGCCTGCGGTCCCCGCAAGCCGCGGGAATACAACTCCTTGGCGCTGCCCCTCCGCTAGAACCGCTCAACCCAGGCTTGGTAGAGCAGTTCGTCCTTCCGGTGAGAGCGGTAGGGGGCCTGGCCGATGGCCGCTCAATACATCGCCAGGTGTCCGTTGCTGTTAGCGCTGCCGAGGGGAGGAGGCTCTCAAGGATTTTCAGGCGGGCCGGGTTTTCCAGTGAGGCCGTCACTCTCCAGGCGAGCGGTGGGCGTCAGCCCGCCGTTTCCCCTAGGGTAGAGCAGCTTCTATCACCTTGTGAAGATACTCTTGACAAAATACTCTGGACTTCATACCCTAATTCTTGGAGGTGATTCCGTATGGCCAAATACACCCAAAAAGCTCAGGTTCTCTTCACCGAGCGGCAGTATCAAGGGCTCCAGGAGATCGCGGAAGAAGAGGGCAAGCCGTTGGGGACTTTACTGCGCCAGGCGGCCGAGGAAGTGTATCTCAGGCGGAAGCGAAGTCGCGACAAGGCCCAGGCCGTCACCGAGCTGCTGGCTCTGAAGGAAACGGAAGTTCCGGAGGACTATCAGAATTGGGAACAAACATACCAGAGAGAAAAATATGGCGGCCATGGCTGAATCCGAGAGCTACTTCCTTGACACCAACATCCTGATGTATGCCATTGGCAAGAAACATCCTTACAAGCAACCGTGCATCAAAGTTTTGGAGCAGATCAGGTCGGAAGTCATTCATGTAGTCACCAATGTGGAAGTCTTTCAAGAAATCATTCACCGTTATTGGTCCCTCCAAGAACAGGAGGTGGCGGCTGTTGCCTTCTCCAGCATGAAGAAACTTTGCGAAAGGGTCTTTCCCGTCCTGGAAGCCGACGTGGACAAAGCGTTCCAGATACTTCAAGCTTATCCTTGCCTGGGCGTGCGTGATGCGATCCATGCTGCTACCATGATCAACAACGGTCTCCGGAAGATCATCAGCACCGATAAGCACTTCGATGAGATAGAGGGAATCGTCCGGCTCGATCCGCTCTCAGGGCAGCGCCGATTGACTGAGTGATGCACCGGCACGGACTTGATGTCACGGTTTATTCCCCTTCCCCCTCTCGAGGCTGAAACCGTATCGTTGAGCGGTCTCGTTGATGGCCGAAATGAGCGGTGCCAATTGTTCCTGGGGTCCAAAGGTATTGATCCGGAAGCGGGTCCCTCTGGGAAACTGTGCCAGCTTGGCGCGCAGCGATTTCAGATCATCCATGAAGTATCGCTGGTTGACATTGGCTTGAAGCCGGCCATCGAACAATATGTTCAGGGTCACGTTTACCGGAGAGCCCCAGTGCCAGCCCGCCACCCGCTCTCGCAGTGATCCCAGGGTCAAGTTCTCCAATTCAGTGACCTGGTGGTTGTCGAGAATCCATCCCTGCGCCCGACCCAACGCGCCCACCAGCCCGAACTGAAAACTGATCGCGTCACTCACCTCTCGAGGGGTGCCAGGGGTGAGCTGCAGCTCTTCCTCACGGTCTGACCAGTGGCGGTAAAAGGTGCGCAACCGCCGCCACATCGCCTCCTCTGCCTTCAGCCCACCTGCGCTATCCCAACCATGGCAAGATGTTTCATTCGATGCTGAAGGCGTATCTGGCGAGGACGAGACCGTGATAATCTATAGCCACCGCAGTGGCGGTGCATTGTCTTGAGTTTTGCTTGGCTAATTCTCAGACCGGCCCCCAGGTGGACTTCTGGAAGCCGGCGCAGGCGCTTTTCGAGGTGCTGCCCCGGGATCTGGAGGACTCAAAACGGGTGAATGCGCTCCTCGGCGGGCGCCCAACTCTACGCACCGAGGGGCAAGCGCACGGAGTTCAGGGACGCGCGGCAGCAACTTTTTTCAACACGCAGTGAGGAGATTGTTCGACATGCCTCTTCAGAACCGTTTGCGCAAGATCCTGCAGGAATACCGGGCCCTGCTGACCGGCGTACTCGGGGAGGACTTGAAGTTCATCGTTCTTTATGGCTCTCAGGCCCGCGGGGATGCCGAAGCAGGCTCTGACATTGACGTGCTCTGTGTCATGAGAGGGCCGTTCGACTACGGCGGTCTGATCGAGCGGACCTCACAAGCGTCTGCGCAGATCAGCTTGAGATACGAAGTTGTGATCTCCATCGCGTTTGTCACCATCGACGATTACCGCACTCGCGGCACGCCGTTTCTCATGAACGTCCGGCGGGAGGGCGTCGCGGTATGAGCGACGTCGAAGCGCTGCTTGTAAAGGCCACTCAGAGCCTCGATGCAGCACGAGGTCTCTTGCGGGACGGGCATCCGGACTTCGCGGCATCGCGGGGTTACTATGCCATGTTCTATGTCGCGGAGGCCCTTCTGGCTGCGTTGGGACAATCCTATAACAGGCATTCCGCCGTCATTGCCGCTTTTGGTCGGGAGTACGCAAAAACAGGGAAGTTTGATGTCAGATTTCACCAATGGCTGATCGCGGCCCAGAACTTCCGGAACATCGGCGACTACGGGATCGAGGCACACGTGTCAAAGGCGCAAGCCGAATCGATCTGCACATGGGTAAAAAAATTCATCCAGGCGGCCCAAGTGTATGTTTCGAAGACGGACGTGGTGAAGCGTGACAAATGTTAAGCCCTGGTACGCCGCTGCCAACACCTCATGAAGACATCCGGCGCTCCTCCGTCGGGCTCCTCCCCGCACCGGCGGGTACGGTTGCGGGGCGTGTGGGAAATCCAGGCTTGACGATAAGGTTCTCATCCGGCGTCTTCCATCAGGAGCTGAGCGGCGGCCAGATCCTCGAGGGCCGTTCCGACCGACTTGAAAAGGGTGATCTCGTCCCGGCTCTCTCTTCCTTTTTTTTCTCCCCGCACCAGCTGGGAAAGATCGGCCGCGATGTCGGTCCTGCTGATGACACCGCGCGAGAGGGGATCGATCAGGTCTCCGGCTTCCTGAAGCGCGCCTTCCCGGGTGTCGACGAAGAGGCGGGCCCGCTCCACGGCGCGATCATCCACCTCTCGCATGGTGGGCGTGAAGCCGCCCACCAGGTCGATGTGGGTGCCCGGCTTGACCCAGTCCCCCTGGATGAGCGGGTTTCTGGTGGAAGTGGCGCAGGAGATGATGTCGGCCTTGGCGACGGCCTTCTCCAGATTTGTGGCAAGACGAATGTGAACGGGCGGGATTTCGAGTTGCGCTTTCACTTGTTCGACTCTGTGCGGATGACGGTTCCAGATCAGCACCTCCCGGAGGGGTCTGGTGCGGGCGTGGGCCCGGATCAAGTGGGGCGCCAGCGCCCCGGCGCCGACCATGAGAAGGACCCGGCTGTCGGCTCGAGCCAGGTAGTCCGCTGCCAGGGCCGAGGCTGCCGCTGTCCGTCGAAGGGTCAAGGCCGCCCCGTCGATCACCGCCAGCGGCACTCCTGTGCCGGCATCCATCAGCAGGAAGAGTCCCGTCACCGAGGGTAGCCCAAGGGAGGGATTGTGGGGATGGACTGAAACGATTTTGACCCCCAGGTGGTGGTCCTCTTGCCAGCAGGGCATGAGCAGGAGGGTGCCCTTCTCAGCGCCGGACGGGGAGATCTGGTGGTGATGGCGACCCGGTACCCGGCAGCCTTGCTCGAACATGAGCCGCAAGCGCTCGGCCAAAGGCACATAATCCAACCTGGCATGAACCTCCTCGGCGCTGATGAACCGCAAAATGTGACCTCCCGTGAGCTGGCCGTTGAGCTTCTTGATACCATGAATTCAAACGGCGGGCAAACGGTTGGCGGCCTGGCCCGCATGATTCATTAAGCTGGTGACTTCATCGGCGAACAACGTTCCTATCCGGCCTCTCACGGGTGTGCTATCCTTGGCTCCACGTAGGACCCGATTGCATCGGAGGGTGAGTCTCTTCCGATGCCAGCCGATCCGGCTTAGAGCATTCTGATGGATTTTCCGGAGATGAAAACGGTGCGACAAGAAAGGGTGTTTCAGCACTGCCAAGTGCGACGGGGGTTTCCCGTGTCCCGGAACCGTGGGGGTGGGAAGGAGGGGAGATGGTCGAGACCACGATAACGATTGGCCGCCACCTGGTCGAGCAGGAGAAGGGATTTCCGGAAGCGACTGGCGAGTTCACCAATCTGCTTTGGGACCTGACCATTGCTTGCAAGATCATCTCCAAGGAGGTGAACAAAGCGGGTCTGGCGGAGATTCTGGGCCTGGCGGGACACCAGAACGTGCACGGGGATCAGGTCCTGAAATTGGATGTTTTTGCCGACGAGACGATCTTCAAAGCCATGGATCACGGCGGACACGTGTGCCTGATGGCTTCCGAGGAACATGAGGATGTTTTGCCTATCCCCGACCAGTTCAAAAGGGGAAATTACGTCCTGCTCTTCGATCCCCTTGACGGCTCCTCAAACATCGACGTGAATGTCAGCATCGGAAGTATCTTTTCCATCCTTCGCAGGAAGAGCGAGGGTCCGGACGGAACCCTGGAGGATTGCTTGCAGCCCGGGGTCGAGCAGGTTGCCGCCGGCTACGTCATCTATGGCTCCAGCACCATGCTCGTCTACACCGCCGGCCAAGGCGTCTTTGGTTTCACTTTGGACCCGAGCATCGGCGAGTTTCTCCTTTCTCACCAGGACATTCGCATTCCGAAGAGAGGGTCGATCTACTCGATCAACGAGGGGTACGCCGCGGATTGGGATCCGGGAACGCGCCGCTATGTGACCTACCTGAAAACCACGGCAGCCAACAGCGGCAAGTCCTATTCGCTCCGCTACATCGGTTCACTGGTCTCTGATTTTCACCGCAACCTGCTGCGGGGAGGAATTTTTCTCTATCCGGCCACTTACAAGGATCCGAACAATCCAAAACCGAAGTTGCGACTTCTGTACGAGGCCAATCCACTGGCCTTCATCGTGGAGCAGGCGGGGGGGCGGGCCTCCACGGGATCGCAGCGCATTATGGAGATCCGCCCCACCTCCCTGCATCAGAAAGTGCCGCTGGTGTTGGGGAGTCCGGAGGACGTGAGCCTCTACGAGGAGTACTTCCGGGCAAAGGCGTGAGTCCGCATTTGTCTACTTCCCATCCCAAGACATTCAGACCGTATTGCTCCGGCTCGGCCGATACCGATGAAGACCCGGCTACTCCATCATTTGCCAGTCGGAGGAACGCGGCCGGAGCCCTTCACAATCACCTCGACGGACCTGACAGGATCCGTATGTTCCCGTTCACGGTTTCCACCCTGATGACGGGGCCTCCGCCGTTGATCTGATAGGTGGCTCGAATCTCTTTTCCACTGGAACTCTTCTGGGCGCTCTCAGTGGGAAAAGCGGATTCAATATCGTAGTCCTCCTCGTCTTCTTCCCGCCAGGCGTCGCGGAGAACAGGTGCCTCTTGACTGTTCCGTCGGCACAGCCCATCATGGATGCGATCTCGCGAAGCTTGTAGCCATGGAAATGGCGCATCGTGAAGACCAGCCGCTGCTTGGGTGAGAGCGTACCCATCGCCTTTTCGAGTCGCCCGGCAAACTCCGATCTCAAGGCACGCCGCTCCACCGTGTCAGGGGCCAATGAGAGGGCCGGAAAGATGGAGTGGCCGTCCTCTTTGCCCATGTCTTGCTCGATCGATATATGGCGATGGCGACTCAGGCGTGACCGGTGGCTGAAGCAGGCATTGACTGCAATCCGATGCAGCCAGGTCGAGAATTTGCTGCCAAAGCGGAATTTCGGCAACGCTTTGTAAACGCGCAGAAACACTTCCTGATAGATGTCCTTGGCCTCATCCGCATCATTGACGTAGCTGACCGCAATCGAGAGCACTTTGCCATCGTAACGGTGGACGATTGTCTCAAATGCTTCCACATCTCCCCTTTGCGCCCGCAGAATCAACTCCTCTTCGTCACTCAAAGTCGTTCGCTTTCTTTCTCCTGCCATTGGGTTAGACTCGGGCGTCAGCCGAAAAGGTTGAGGGTTGATCGGGCACTGGGGATGACTCCCAACTCTCAACTCCCGCCTCCCGAGCGAATGCCCGCCTCCGATCTTGAAGTGATGGCAACGGTGACAGACGGATCATTTTCACAGCAAATAAGGGGCAAGCGGCTTGAGTTACTCCCGGCCTCGGTCGAACAGACCCACCGAAAAGATCATCAAGGCCAGCTCTCGTTGGTCCTTGGGATTCTCCGGAGGGAAGCTGTTCGAGCAACGCAGTGCCAGCTCCCAGATACGCTCAGTGTCCGGAAAAGGCGCCAGAAACTCGAGTCGAAATTCTGACACGGGGGCTAGTTGATGTTCTCCGACTCGGACGCCATTGACGAAGAGTTCAATTCGATTTGCCCGTGGCGTGTACCCATGCAGGCGAAGATAGGATTGACCCCGGTGAGTCTCCAGATAGCAGCGAGCCTCTTTCCCGATCCATCGGAAACCCCGAGAATCTTTTTCGTGCCAGTACCAGCCGCGGCCCAACTGCTGGTTGAAGAATCCGCGGTCAAAATCAATAACTGACCGGAAATCCCGGACCATGGTCGGAGAGGGCTGGCTGTGCTCGTAGCTCCAATTCTTACGGAGTTTCCGGCGGAGTTGTTTTCTCATCTCCTTCCGAACCAGGATTCCCCAGAATTCGGCATGGAGAAGCCAGCCTATTCCCCCATAGGCGAGAAGACCCCGAATCGGAAACATCTTCAGGAATTCGGGCCGATCCAAACCGCAGGGCAGACTGTGCAGGAAGGAGAGACGGCTCTGCTTCAGACAGGCTCGCAAGGCCCTGGGGCCCAGGCTCCGGATCTCAGCAAAGCTCTTATGCTCTTTCAGAAATCCGGGATTGCGCCACTTGATGTAGCGGTTGCTCCACGCCAGCGGGAGATACTGGGGGAAATAGAGGTGGGTATGACCCTCGTAAGGGTACCAGCGGTTGGGAGTGGTGAAGAAGATCATTCCCAGTGGCCGAAGAACACGCCGCAACTCGAGGAGAAACTGGATCTGGCAGGAGTCGGCGCCCACCACATGCTCCAGGACATCCAAGGCGAAGATGTAGTCGAAGCTGTGGTCGGAGAAGGGCAGAGCGACACCGTTGCAGCGGACGTAGTGGCGGTTCGCATCCGAGCGGGTGAACTGGAGGACATGCGAGTGAGCGTCTCCGCCCACATAGAGTTGGCATTGAGGCCCGATGAGCTCTCCCAACTCCCCCGTTCCGCAGCCGATGTCCAGCACCTTCTTGGCTTGAAAATCGAGCAGGGCCAGAGGTCGAAATGCCTTCAAAGTGGCAGCGCCGCGTTGCCGGCAACCTTTCCAGAATCTCACCCAGCGTTGGACGGAATCGGGATGGCCGGACCCGAAAATCTCCCTTGCTACCTTTTCTATTTCTCCTCCGTTTTCCGTTGTCGGGGTCTTCTCAGCGCCGGCGTCGAAGAACAGGTTCGTGGTTCCGCAGCGCGGACACTGGTAGGTTTTCCAAAAGAAAAAGCGTCTCAACAGTGGACGGAGGACTTGCGGGGAAAGGGGGGCGCCGCAGACAAAGCAGACGTTGGTCTCGGCTGGTATCCTGTCGAGCTCTCCCACTGGCGTCGGCGTCGAAGAAGGGGCGCCCCCTCGCTGCTCGAAAACCACTGCCCAGCCGTATCGGCTCAGGTGAGAGCCCGACAGCCGATCCAGCCGGCGCACAGTGTAATTCAGCCAGCGCAGTGCCGTCCTCAGCAATGCGGGGGGGATCCAGGAGAGAAAGCGCGCCGGTCTCGGATAGTGGCGCAGCTTGTCTGACTCGGGCGGGTTGAGATAGACGAAGCCGCTCGACAGTTCTTTGCAGATCCGGGCACGGAACCCCGTTCTAGACTCGATTCGTGAAACCAGCGATTGCAAGCTGAAGCGGTTCACGTGACCGCCGCCTCTGAAGATGAAGCGGTAGAGCCGGTCGTCCAGGGACTCGGAGTCCGGTACGGCTGCCCACAAGCGTCCCCCGGTTCTCACTACGCGGTCGATTTCGAAGAGCACGGCGTCCAGGCATTCAAAGTGCTCGAGGGTGTTGTTGCAGACGACCCTGTCGACGCTGGACCCTTTGAGGGGGAGCGTCCAGGCATCGGCAACTATTCTTCCCAGACAAGGTTGGGAGTCGGCTGGGAAGGCCTGGTCCAGGGCGATGACTCCGGCCTGCGTGGCCGCGTAGGGAAAGCTTCCCCCCCCGGCGCCAAGGTCCAGAACCCTGGCTTCCCTGGGAAGATTACGAACCAGATTTTCCATACATCCCCATCGGGCCAGCCCCTCAACCGCCGGCTCGGCGTACCCCTCAAATTCGCTACTCGAATGGAGGGGCGGAACGGGTCCACTCACCGGTCAACCCGCCAGCACGTGATCATACCTGTTTTGCCGGAAACGGCACAACGGCCCGGCTCCAGATCAGAGCGGGCCCACTCTCTCGGCGAAACTTGCTGCCGTACCCGTCGGACAGAGGAGAGTTGATTTTTGGAATCCGGTTAGGATAGACTAGCCTCAAATGATCCATTTACGTTGGCTTGCCAAAGTGTCCATTCTACTTCTTTGTGCGCTGGCCGCCCCAAACATCGTCCCGCCCGTGGCGGCCCAGCCTGTCTGCGTCCAGGAAGTGCCGATCCCCGGCGCCCCTCCCGCCGGCACCATGATTCGGCGAGATCTGGCCATTGACAGCGGCGGAAGGGTCTGGTTCACGCAACTTGAATTGAATCAAATCGGTTCCTTCGAACCAGCCACGGGAGAGTTTGGAATCTTCGACGTGCCGACACCCAACAGTGGGCCTCACAGCATCGATGTCGACTCCCAGGGGATCGTCTGGTTCAGCGAAACCGAGGGCCATCAGCTGGGGCGCTTTGATCCTGCCCTTGAGACCTTCAGCGAGGAGCCCACGCCGAGTCCCAACAGCATGCCTTATGGGACGGCCATCGACGCTTCGGACAATGTATGGTTCACCGAGATGAACGAAGTGAAGGTCATCGAGCGTCTCGCTTCCACCGGTGAAATGGTCGAGTTTCCGCTCAATCCGGTCAGCGACGGGGTGGAGAATCTGACCATCGACCCCGCCACGGGTCATGTTTGGGTCACCGACCTGGTCCACGGCAGACTGATCCGCCTGGATCCTGCCACCGGGGTCTTCACACGGTTCGATATTCCCTTTTTCCTCAGCTCCCCTCACAGCGTCGCCGTCGCTCCCAATGGAAGAGTCTGGTTTTCCGATGTGGTGAGAAACCAGATTGGCCAGCTTGACCCGGCCAGCGGCCAGTTCCAGCGCTTTCCCATTCCGACCCGGGGTGCCGTTTCCCATGGAATCACGGTGGACTCCAGAAGGCTCATTTGGTTTGTGGAACTGGTCGCTGGGAAGATCGGTCTGCTCATTCCTCAACTGGGCAATCGGATCATAGAGTTCGATCTCCCAACACCGAATGCGAGTCCCTACTTCATTGCAGAAGCCCCCGACGGTGAGATTTGGTTTACCGAGTCGAGCGTACCCAACCTGGGCCGTCTCCCCTGCACCGCCCGTTAGGTTGCACGATTCTGCCGCCAATTGACTGAACCAAGAACGTAAGTGTGTGGCCATCCGGATTGGCCGGGCGCTGACGCTTCGGTTCATTTTTACAGGGCAACGGCGAGCAACATCGTTAATGCAACCCTTCTTAGAGCAAAATTCTCAGAATTGCGGGGTAAGCTCCAGTTGTCGAACCCGCTTCCACCGGGACAAGCCCGGTGGAGAGCTCTTTGCAGTCCAATTTGGGAATGGGTGCCTGGGATTTGGGAACTTCCAGCATCTGGTTTGAGGTTCAAGTCAAGGACTGCATCATCTTGGCAAACAAGTCGAAACCAAGCGCCTGATCGGCGTCACAGAGAGACGCTTCAGGTTGAGGGTGGACTTCGACGATGATGCCGTCAGCACCCACTGCCTTGGAGGCCCGACTGAGTGGAGGCACCCAGGGCGCTTTGCCCGTGGCGTGGGAGGGGTCCACGATCACGGGCAAATGAGTGAGCTCCTTGAGAACCGGAACGGCGCTGAGATCCAGGGTGCAGCGAGTGGCGGTTTCGAAGGTTCGGATGCCTCGCTCACACAGAATCACCTGCTGATTTCCCCCCGCCAGTATGTATTCAGCCGCCATCAAGAGCTCCTGAAGGGTGGAACTCATTCCACGTTTCAGGAGCACCGGGGTGCTGACTTGACCCAGTTCCCGCAGAAGCGGATAGTTCTGCATGTTGCGGGCGCCGACCTGGAGAAGGTCAACCGTCTCGGCCATGGCGGCCACATGTTCGGGGTCCATCACCTCACTGACCACCGGCAGATGGTGGGTCTGGCCGGCCTCCACCAGCATTTGGACTCCGGCGGCCCCCAGCCCCTGAAAGGAGTAGGGGCTGGTGCGCGGTTTGTAAGCGCCGCCCCTCAGGATGTGGGCGCCGCAAGCTTTGACCTGGGCTGCCGCTTCCATCATCTGATCCCGGGACTCAACCGCACAGGGCCCGGCCATCACGACAAATGATCCCTCTCCCACCGGGACCTCCGACACCCAGACGATGGTCGGGTCGGCCTTCCTTCGGCGGCTGTTCAAGGGCTTGGGCGAGGAAGCCCCGATTGGGGCTGAGGAGCGTGCGGGTCTCCCGCCGGGAGCCGTGTTCGAAGACCAGGGTCCGTTGGCGACACTGGCTCGTGGATAGCAGCCCAGGATCCGGACGACGCGGGCTCTGGCCCGGACATCATCCAGTGCCCGTGTCATCCGTTCTTCGCCAATGTTGCCGTCCATGTCGAGGTAAAACTGGTACTGCCAGGGAGTGCCTCTGCGGGGGCGTGATTCCAGTTTGGTCAAGTTCACTCCCTGTGCGGCCAGAGCCGCCAGACAGGCCACCAGAGCACCCTCCTTGTGTTCGGTGACCAGCCGCATGGATGTCTTGGCAGGCACCCGGGGATCCACCGAGACGGGATCGCGGCCAATGACCCAGAACCGAGTGTAGTTCTCGGGGTGATCGGAAATGCCTTCCCGGAGCACCTCCAGTCCGTACAATTCCCCCGCTTCCCGGCTGGCTGTGGCCGCCTGAGTGGGGTCACCGTCCTTCCGTACCTTCCGTACCGCGTCGGCGGAATCGACATAGGGGCGGCAGATGGCGTTGGGAAGTTCACTCAAAAACCGCGTGCACTGCCGCAGGGCCACCGGATGGGAGAGCACGGTTCGGATCTGTTCCAGAGTCACGCCTTTCAACCCCAGCAGACAGTGCTCGATGCGGAGGATTTCCTCTCCGACCACGTGCAATCGGCTTTGGGCCAAAAGATCGTAGACTTCATAGATGCTGCCTGCCAGGGAGTTCTCGATGGGCAACAAAGCCAGATCGGCCTTTCCCTTTTCGACCGCTTGAACGGCTTCTCGGAAGCTGGGGTGCCCGACTGCTTCCACCTTGTCTCCGAAATGCTTTCGACAGGCCAACCAGGAGTAGGCGCCTCGAGTCCCTTGATAGGTCACGGTCGTGATGGCCGCCAGTTCCGGGTTTTGATGGGCCTGAACACGACGGGATTGCATCTCGCGAGCATAGTGGATGATCTCTCCCAATACCCGCTCTGCCAG
The DNA here is from genome assembly GCA_046757765.1 of Acidobacteriota bacterium. GTDB lineage: Bacteria > Acidobacteriota > UBA6911 > RPQK01 > JBHHYX01 > JBHHYX01. The sequence continues at coordinate 25,543 of JBHHYX010000019.1, forward strand.
ACGGGGGTCGATCTGCCTTTCGGCCGCTTGGGCGGCCATTCTGCTCATGAGTTCCTTCTCCCGGGCGGCATCGAACAAAGGCAGGCGATGGTCCTCCTTTTCCCGCAGGATGGCATCAACTGCCTTCATTCGCTGCGAGAGCGCCTCCAGCAAGGCTTCGTCCGCTTCATCGATCCTGGCGCGCAGCCCCTCAATCCCGTTCGTCATCATGCTCTCCCTGGCCCTGGCCCGGATTTCCCACAAACAATCTATTACGGAGCCGAAGGCATCCACCCTGACTGTGTTGCGCTCAGTTGGCCTGCTCGGCGTACTGTACAGTACGCCTGCGCGGCCTCGGTCGCGGGCCTTGTCAAGGCGGCGCTTTCGACTCCTCATGACGAGAGCCTGTGAGAAATGCGGGCCCCGAGGGCAAAAAAAAACCCACTGACCAGGAGGTCAGTGGGTCGAATCGCCGCTTGGGCCAACTCGCTAGTGAGCCGGCGCGCGCGCGTGCCCACCTCCCTCCGGGAAGGGGATAAACACGCCGTAAAAACTAAAAAAGCAGCCAAAGTCTACCATTGAGTCTGGTACTCTATCGGTTATCGGTGTGCGGGTCAAGTGTTTTGTGGGAGCGGCGCTGGGAGCGGCCCTTTTCGCGAAGAGGATGACCATCGTTGGTGTATGACTGCGCTTCCGGGATCCTTCGGCCTGGTGTCTCGTTGCCTGAATCCGTTCCCCCCTCTCGACTGCCCTTTTCGTCTCTGGCGGCGCTGCGAGCGGGCTCAAGGATGGTCAGGACTCGGCATGAATGAGTGTCCACTCTGTTCGGGTGGTAGAACGGAATTGTTCTGCGGGGTCGCCGACCCCGACTTGGCGGCGACGCGGTGGGAGATCTGGCGCTGCCGCGAGTGCGGCTACGGGTGGACTCATCCACTGGTGGGCAAAGACGATCTGGCTTCCTGTTATCCTCCCGGCTACCTCGGCGACGCCGAGCGGACGCTGAGGGATTTCCTCTCGGGACAGCTTCAGAAAACGCGCTCCTGGCGGGGCGAGACGGAGAAGGTCAAACTTGTGGAACGCTTCGTCTCCGCCGGCCGCATCCTGGACGTGGGTTGTGCGGACGGGAAGTTCCTGCTGGCGCTCGATTCGAGAAAGTGGAGCCGGACGGGAGTCGAGTTCATCTCCGAGGTTGTGGGGACGGTCCGTTCTATGATCCCGGTCCTGGAGGTGTTTGCGGGGGACATCTATGCTCCGGAACTGGAAGCGGGCTCTTTTGACGTGATCACTTTCTGGCACGTGCTCGAACACCTCCACGATCCACATCGGGTTCTGCGCAGGGCTTCCAGTCTGCTGCGCCCCGGGGGCTGGGTGTTCATCTCTCTCCCCAACTTTGACAGTCTGCAGGCCAGGATTTTCCGCCGCTATTGGTACGCTTTTGACGTGCCCCGGCATCTGCATCATTTCTCGCCGCGCCCGCTGCGGCGACTACTCCGCCAGTCCGGTTTGGTCCCCTGGGCGGAAGTGTTCTTTTCTCGCGCCTATAACTTTCATCAGCTCAAACACAGCCTGCTTCGCTGCTCGCAGGCGGCGTTCTCCACCCGGTTCCCCTATTACCTGGTCAAACCCTTTCTCTTTGCCTTTCCGCCCATGGAGAGGTTGAGCGGAAGATACGGCGTTCTCACGATGGTCGCTCGACTGGAGGGTTAGCCCGCATTTCTCACACCCTATCTACTGCAGAGCCGGAATCATCCGCGCTGA
>JBHHYX010000020.1:0-27216 GCA_046757765.1 Acidobacteriota bacterium
CGTAGAGCACGCCCTGGTGTGACTGCATTCGCCACATGTGAATGTTGAACAGCCAGTCGAAACCCGCGTCGAAGCCGCTGAGAGGAAACTTCCACCCGGTGGGGGTGAGACGTGGGGTGCCCACCAGCAGATCCCAGGTGTCGTCGGGGTGGATGCGGAGCAATTCGGGAAACCGGTTGGTTCCGGCGTAAAGAGAGTCTCCGAAAACAAACATGCTGACCACGGACCTGGCCGGCAAGTCGGGCAGGAAGCCACCCTGATCCACCACGGTGGTGAGGGCGTAGGGCGGCTCACCCGTGGCGTCCGTTTTGACAATGGTATAACCGCCGGCTCGCGGCACACCACGGTCGTTGGTACCCAGATAGAGAAAGCCGTTGAAAACCTCCAGTTCGAAGACCTCCAAACCGTCGGGGGTGATCTGCCGAAAGTTGTCGTTGCCACCGGCGGGATCAGTCGCCTCGAGAACGGCTCCGGAGCCATTGAGCCCTCCGGCGACCACGTAGAATCGATCCTTGAAGACCGCCATTCCCCGGAGGCTGGGCCGATCCAGGTCACCCAGAACGGTCCCGGGATCCTGGGGAATAGCCTCAAAGTTGGTTCCGTCAGTCGAGCGCAGAATTCGTGGCGGCCCGGTGTCGGGGTTGATCCCCTTGGGGGCGGTGGTGGTGACATACAGGGCCTCCGTGCCGTCCGGCTCAGTAAAGGCCATCATGCCACGAAATCCCACCTCTGGAGAGGTGAATTTCCCCGCTTGTCCAGGTACCGGCACGTCCTCCGGAGACTGAAAAACGCGTTCCCAGATGACAGTCGAGGGCGTGTACCGCCAGATTTCCGCTCGCAGGGGAAGGTCAACGGGGTCCGGTGTGCAGGGTGCGTCCGGGTCGTCAGGAGGGTAGGGAAAGAAGGGAATTTCGCTATGGGCCACCGCCGCCGACCAGCACAGCCAGCTCCGGTTGGTCCCTACATAAAGACGGTTTTTCCACCAGAACATGGACCAGGCCGCGCTGTTCTGGAGATCGCCGAAGCCTTGAGGAGCGATCTGAGTGAATGTCAGCTCGGATTGGGCCGAGACGCCTATCATCGTCGCGCCGGCAAGAAGTGTCCAGAGCAATCCCTTGGTTGTGGCTTTTATCATGCTTATCTCTCCCGGGGTATTCCACTTTCGATCGGTTTCCAGAGAACCGAATGGGAGGTGGCGTACCCTCTACTCGCAGAGTCTCGAGACCTGGGGTCAGGCCCGCGTTCCGTCTCGTTCCTCCATATGTTGGTCAAGGAAGGCGACCAGTTCTCCAACCGAAATGTCGCGGTTTTTCCGCTGGCCCACGCCGGCGAAGAGTTCGGGAAATGGAAAGACCCGACCATATCGTTCCTGCAGGGTCGTTCCCAGAACGACGACGTCCAGTGATTCCAGTCCGATATCAGTAAACAGGCGTGTATCCTGCGTAATTTCCTCCTCACAATCCCAATCTTCCGAGAGTTGCCGTAAGAGCATCAGTACGTCTTCCCGGATTTCTTCACTCGTCATTGGCTCGCGTCCCCTCAGTTTTCACGAGTGATGTAGCGATCACCCATTCCTCTTCTCGCGTTGTGAAAGCGGCCAGTCTGACAACGTTCTCGTTAGACAGCCGGCCGTCAGCTTCGGTGCCGACAGCCACCTCAACCCTCCCGCTCTGGATGTCCAGATCCTTGACAACCATTGAGCGCGATGCCCCTTCCAGTCCCTCACCAAGCGCCTTCACCACGGCTTCCTTCGCACACCAGAAACGCAGAGGCCAGGAATCCTTCAGCTCACCCATTGAGGTCAGCAACCGTTGCTCTTGAGGTGTGAAGGTCAAACCCTCCACATCCTCGTTCATCCGGCTAACCGGCTCGACTTCCACGCCCAGTCCCCCGCTCTCCCCACCGTCTCCAACCACCGCCACGCTCAGGCCTTCGGCTTGTGACACCGACAGCAGAGGGACAGTGGGCACTTGACGGGTCCACTTACCGGCGAGGGTCAGGGCGCTCGTCTTGCCGTCGGGGAGAATCTCGACGTCCGCCGGGCAGAGTGCCAACCCATGATGTTGCCTCACGTGCTGGCGCACGGCGTCTTTGGCCACCAGGCGTGAGAGCAGCCATTCCAGCCGCCGCTGAGCTTCCGGCAGGCCTGACCACAATTCCCGCTCGCGCGGGCTCAAAACAAGGTTGACCAGAATGCGTCTCCAAATGCCCCCATGGGAACTGAAAACATCCTTCGGAAGGGCATTTGCCCGCAAGCGGTAGCCTAGAAAACCGTGGCCCGGGAGCGAAGCCACCGCTTCCGGCCAGGGTGTGCTCAAGACGGTGTTCCGAGGCGACAACCAGAAGTCGAAGAACCGACGGGACAGGTCGAAGCGGCGATCTTCCCATCCGATAAAGCGGACCCACACACGGCCGTCGGCACGGACGATGTCCAGATCCGAGTGGACCTGCTGTTCGCCTTGTAGGCCGATCCTCGCCTGGCATGTCAGCTCTTGGCCCGGGGGCAGCAGTGGTCCAAAGAAGTGCAAGGCCTCGAGACGAAAAGGGAAAATCAAGAAGCGTTCTTTGAGGTGCTGAGCTGCCCAGAAACCCACCACCTGGCCCGGCTGATCCAGCAGAACCGGATCGGTCAAGAGCGACCCCTCAGCCCCCGACCCCAAGAACCCCTTCAAGGGCAGGGTCCCGAGTGTAGCTTGGGCGCCATTCTCTCCCACAGTCTGCATCGATTTCACGCCTCGAAAGCGGGCTCCATGGAACATCGCCTCTTCGTAGAGACGGTCCGGAGGCCAGATCGACGGCTCTGCCCGACGGGGCTGGAGGGAATCTGCCATCGGACATTGAGGGTAATCGGACGCGAAAACAACGCGACCTTCCACGCACGGTGCAGCCGGAACATCGGCGCTGTTCTCCGTTTTGACTTGGCGAATTTGAACCCCAACCTCACCCTCTGTCGGCAGGCGACGAGCGCTGACTTCCAGCGTCACAGACTTTCGGTCCAGAGCGATCCAACGGCGCGCCTGAATCTCCTTCATCCCCACCACTTTCAGCCCAGGCATCAAAGCCGCCGCCGCCTCTGCCAACATCTCCATGCTCACGGTCAGGGGCATGACCGGCAGGCCGGTCCAGTCCGGTTGCGTGACGGAGACGTCACGGCCCAAGGTGTGGTCGCGCAAGAAGGGACAAGTCGAGAGACTGACTTCGAACCTGGAGACCCACTCCTCTCCCGGAGTCCAGGCGAGAACGTCACCCAGCAACGGGAACTTGGGAAGAGGGAGGCTCGGCTTTGGATCCTCTTTCCCACTTGACGGTGTCGGTTGGTCGGCGCGGCCGGCTCGGTGCTGGCTGAGAAAATCCACCATTTCCCTCAAGGTTCGCCGCTCGGCCAAAGCCTCCATTGCCGGGCTCAGGTCGATGTCCGATTCGGACTGCAGTCCTGCCAGTATTTCCACTCGCTTGATCGAGTCAATCCCCAGATCAGCCTCCAGGTCCAGATCCAGGTCGAGCATGTCGGTGGGGTAACCCGTCTTCTCACTGACGAGCCGCAGAAGCTGGTCTCGAATCGTTGCCAGCGGAGTTCCGCCGCGCCCCTCACCGAGGGGGACCGGCCTTTGCCGATCTGCCCTTGCAGTTTCTCCAATCGAAGCAGCGGGCGCCGTGGGTTGGGGGCTTTTCACTACCGGCCCAGACGGCTCAGGGGGGATGACAGGTGGGGTGACGACTGGCCTCTGAGTTGGCGGGGCTGCGGCTGCCACTTTCGAACCATTTCGCAACACGCCACCTGTCAAATAGGAACGGGCGACCTCATGCTGCATTTCCAGGAACTGTTGCATTGTCCGAAAGTACTGCCGTACGACCTGTGAGCGGTCGTCGCCAGCTTGGGGAGCGAGACCCAGCGGTGGAGTCGCTGTTTCCAGGCTGCCTGTCCCTTCTCCAACTGGCGGAAGAACGGCTTGCGGTGGCGGCTGAAAAGCCACTTTCTGCTCGCCCCGTTGGGCACTCGGCCCCGAGGCAGAAGGTAACGACGGCGAGAGCGGGGCTGGGTCGGGGAAGCTGGACGTCCGGCTCACGCCCTTCCTCATGGACTCCAGCAGCGGGCTTCCGGGATCCAGAGTCAGAAGCGGCAAGCCCAGTTCCACTTTCTTGTTGAACGTCGTCTTCTCGCGGACGGGAAGCGGTCCTGACTCCAGTGAGAGTCTCCGGGGTGAGCGTCTCTGATACAGGTAATCCAGACGCATCGGGAGCCCGTGCGCAGCCAGCAGCGCAAGGGCATGATTGAGCTGGGTGATTCCTGACCGGGACAGTAGATTCGACGCCACCGCCAGGTGTGGCTGGGAAGCGAGAACGTCATCCACGAAGGCCGTCAAGTTACCTCTTGGCCCCACTTCCAGGAAGATCCGCACGCCCTCGTCCGCATACATCGACTCGACGGTTTCCCGGAAACGAACGGGCCGCATCCAGTGCCGTAATGCGATATCCTGAATCTTATCCAAATCAGATGGATAGGGCTTGGTCGTTGTGCAGGAGTACACCGGAAGCCGGGATGGGGATGTGAGCCAACGGCCCAAAAACGACCTCAAGTGCTCTGCGTAGGCCTGGAAAAGAGGGGAGTGGTAGGGGCGGTCAAAAGGCAGGACCTCATACATCAAGCCTTTGTCTGACAGTCGATCGATGAACTCCTCAACGGCAATCTTCGGGCCCACGACAACCGTCTGGTGAGGGCAGTTGTCCATACCGATCATCAGGGGGGCCCCACTTTCTTCAATGATTTTCCCAACCGCGGCCGCATCCGCCCCGATGGCCAGCAGAGCGGCACTTGGCACACCTTGCGTGGAGGCGGCTTTCTGATGGCTCTGCTCGAGCTCCACCAGACACTTCTCATAAGCCCCTTCGCCTTCCAGGTCCATCATGCCACTGACTTGAAAGGCTGTATATTCGCCCGTGCTGTGACCCAACATGACCTCCGGCTGAATGTCCAGTCGTCTGAAGAGGGCCAGAATGGCCTGGTTGGCGGCAGTTACAGCGGCCACCGCTCCCTCGATCTGCCACAGCCCTTCTTCGTCCCCTTCCGGTTCCCCTCCGGCTGTGTGTGGCTGGAAAATAAACTGGCTGGGGAGATCGCCCTGGCGGCCGCGGTGGGCCAGGACCCGATCAATCTGCTCAAAGCGAGCGCGGACCTCGGGAAAATGCAGGCACAGGTCGTCGAGCATGTTGAGGTATTGGGAACCTTCCCCCGGAAACAGGAAAGCCAGCTTGCCTTCCCAAGCCAGGGGCTTGGAGAAAAAGTAGATCCCTTTGCGATCCTTGATCGATTCTTTGCTCGGCTCCTCCAGGCGCCGCAACCCACGCTCGAGCTTTTTCTCCAGGTCCTCCGGCGAGGAGGCGACGATGGCCAGGCGAAACGGCTTTTGCCCCAAGCGCGTATTCAAGGTGTAGGCCACGTCTTTGAGGGAGGTCTGGGGTGCGGCCGACACGAAATCCCGCAGTTGTTGACCCTGCTCGATGAGACCGGCCCGGGAATCCGCCTCCAGGAGAACGACTTCGCTGTCCCAGCGGTACATCAAGCTGGGGCTGTTGTCGTCGGCGGCGCCCGGAGACTCCTCCAGGATGGCATGGGCGTTGATGCCGCCAAAGCCAAAGGCATTCACCCCCGCCCGGCGCGGGTGCTCCTGAATGCCATGAATCCAGGGGCGCGTCTCGGTGTTGAGATAGAAGGGGGTCTTCTCCAGTTCAAAATCGGGGTTGGGCTCCTCGCAATGCAAGGTTGGGGGCAGCACCTTGTGGTAGAGCGCCAGCGCGGTTTTGATCAGACCGGCAATTCCAGCGGCGGGAATCAGGTGGCTGATCATCGATTTGACGGTGCCCAAAGCCACCGAAGGCTGACTTCCCAGGCGCCCGCCAAAGACTCTGCGCAGGGCCTCGATCTCGGTGAGGTCTCCCACAGGTGTTCCCGTGCCGTGGGCTTCGATCAAACCGATGCTGGTGGGGGAGATTTCCGCCGCCTCATAGGCGCGTTGCAAGGCCAGAACTTCCCCTTCTACCCGCGGAGTCAAGACCGAGACACCCCGCCCGTCACTGGCGCTTCCCACCCCCTTGATGACTGCGTAGATCCGGTTGCCGTCCCGCCTGGCCTCCATCAGTCGCTTGAGGACGATGATTCCTCCGCCTTCACCCAGCAGGGTTCCATCAGCGTTCTTGCCGAAAGCACAAAGCCTGCCCTGCCGAGACAGGGCCCCCAGTTGACAGAAGATCATGAACAACGGGGGCGGAGTGGACGCCTGGATGCCTCCCACCAACGACAAATCACATTTTCGAATCAACAGGTCCCTGACCCCCAGCTCCAGGGCGATGAGGGAAGAAGCGCAGGCGGCGTCGACAATGTGATTCGTTCCCATGAAATCGAGTCGGTTGGCGATCCGTCCGGTCAGAATGTTGGGCACGACTCCAGAGGCGGTCTCGGCGTTAAAGGGAGGGAGGTGGGCTTTCAGCTCGCGGCGGATTGCCTCCAGGTCTTCTTCGCCGTGTTCCGGATGGAGCCGCTTCAAGATGCCCAGAGTCTGATCCACCATCCAGCCGTGTTGAGCCAGCGTGGTCCATCCCCGGTTGATGTAAGTGCCCCGTCCCAGAATAATTTCGATTCGCTTGGGGTCGGGCCGTTTTTCCTTCTCCACATAGCCGGCGTCCTGAAGAGCTTCCTTGGCCAGTCGAAGCGCCAGATAGTGGTCCGGCTCTCCGCCGTCAACAGAACGGGGCATCACTCCGAACTCCATCGGATTGAACTGCGCCAGGTCGCCCAGAAACCCTCCCCTCTTGCAATAGATTCGGCCGTTATCGTTGGATGAAGGATCGTACAGGTACTCGGGGCCCCAGTCAGAAGGAGGGTCGGTGGTGGCGTCCACCTTATGGATAATGTTCTCCCAGTAGGTCTGCAAGTCGGGAGCGCCCGGGAAGAGGCACGACATCCCGATGATGGCAATGTCTTCCCGGGGCAAAAAGTGTTTGGTCTCGTTCATGGTTTCAGCGGCATCCCGTGGGAGTTTTCCGGGTCAAACCTTCCCCGCGCCTGCCAAGCGGTTCAGAGCTCTGCTGCAGGTGGATTCCGCCCCCTCAAAAGCCCCGACGATACGTCTCTCTGGTGTGATGAAAAACAGATTTGTCCGCATAGTCAGTTTTTCAGGATCGGCCTGGGAATGGAGACAGCATCTGAGCTCCGGCTGGCCCAGCGAGCCGAAACGGTGATAGATCTTGAAATAGGACGGCAACGGCGTAATGTCGTGCAAGATCCTGGCCCAGATGATCGCCAGCTGGAAGCCGCTGTCGATCACAACCGGGTCGATGAGCCATTGCCCGGCAGGCCGCCAGGCCAGGCAATGATGCGGGGATGAAGTGGCAATCCTGGCCACAATGCCTTCCTTGTTAATTCCTTCGATGTCTTCAATGCACTGCAAAGTCGGCCCGTGGAACAGGTAGTCGGCATAGGTTTGCGCGGCGCTCTCCGGAAAGGGTTCCAGGGCGCTTCCATACCGTTCCTGGTAGAGGGGCATTTGAGGCAATTGCTCCGCCAGCTCTACCGTCGCTCGGTAGAACGGCCTGCGTTTGGGGGAAGTGTCGGTGACTTCGACCCGAACTTGCAGACTACCGTCATCCCCGGTCTGAGGCTGCAGATGTGCCCCAATCCTGACGGTCTTGGCACCGTCCGTGAGGATCAGGCCCCTCTGCACACGGATGTCACGCAGCCTCACAATCGCCAGATCCGGCCAGCCGAGTTGAGCCACCTCCGCCATGAGTTCCATGGCTTCGGCGGCCGGCACAACGGGGCGGCCATCCAGACGATGATGGTCGAGAATCCGGTCTTGGGAAGGGTCCAGCGTCTGAATGACCTCGACACTGTCCGCGGTAGTAGCAAGGTGGAATCCCTCCAACAGAACTCCGGCAACTCTGGGACGCTCGGATGCCGTCTCTTCTTCTTCAAAGCGGCCTGCGATCACGACTTCCGCCTCGGGCTTACTCCCCAGGCGAATCTCCTCCTCCAACCACTGCCGGCCTTCCCGAGGGGGAATCTGAGTCACGCCGCGACGGGCAAATTCCCTCTCCACTTCCGAGGAGACCATCCCCTGTCGTTTCCAGGGTCCCCAGTTGATCGCCACGACGCGAGTGCTCCAGCGATGATCCAAGTAGATTGCCAGTTTGTTGAGGACCTCGTTGGCCGCGGCATAATCGGACTGGCCCCGATTCCCATAACGACCCGCCACGGAGGAAAAGAAGACCAGAAAGCGAAGCGATTCGTTTCGCAGGCGACGGCTGAGGATGAATGCGCTGTTGACCTTGGTGTCGAAGACCCGATCGAAGGACTCTGGAGTCTTGTCCTTGACCAGTTTATCTTCAATAATCCCAGCGCCGTGAATGACTCCATCGATTCTCCCAAACGATTGGTAGATTTCGTCGATCAGGGCACCAAAAGCTCGCTCGTCTCGAACATCGGCCGAGTAATAGTGGACTCGGGCGCCAGTGGCCTCGATGGCGGCCAGATTGGCTCTTATTTCCCGCTTCTTGATGAGCCTGTTGTAGCTTTTCTCGACTTGGGACGGCGTCACGCGCAGGTCTTGAGCCTTGAATCGCTCAATCAGTGCCGCTTTCAGTTGGCGGGGCTCAGTCAATGAAACCGTGTCTTCTTCCTCTTCCGAGGGGAGGGGGCTTTGACCCACCAACAGGAGAGTCGGCTGGTATCGCCGCGCCAACTCGAGCACGGTCTCGGCCGTGATTCCCCGCGCTCCACCCGTCGCCAGCACCACCCAGTCGGAGGTGATGTTGAGTTCGGATTCCGACCTGAACGGACTGATCACGGACTCGAGGCGCAACCGCTGCCCCTTCCGATAACCAATTTCAACTTGGCCGTCGGAGGCCGAGAGTTCCTTCAATACACAGTCCCCGATAGCAGCGATCTCCTCTTGCCGATCCACATCCACGGCCTTGATGCGGATATCGGACCACTCTTTGTGCAGACATTTCAAAAAACCAGTGAGGGCACCCTGGCCGGGAAAGAACTCGCCCGAAGTGACCGTTGGATCGCTGGCGAAGGCTCCGCCCATGCCCGTCACTGCCATCAGGGCGGCCCCTCCTCTCCGAGCCGACTCCTCGAGATCTCGCCGCACGGACTTGGCCAGAAAGAACAGGCTTCGAGTCTCCAGGCACAACCTTCCTCCCCACTCCTCCAAACGGATTCCCTCAAGTTCCGGGGGGGGACTCAGAGGCAGCAGATGGAGGAGGGCCGTGATCGGCCCGTGGTTTTGGCGGATCACTCCAATCCCTTTCTCAACCTCCGGGGCGGAGCGAAGGTCGGCCCTATAGATTTCCTCCTCCTGGGCGGAGGCGGGATGCGAATCCTGACCCGGGTCATCACAAACCTCCAGCAGCACGACGCCGCGGCCCTGTTGGCGCAGTTTGCGGGCCACCTCATCCGCCACGCCGAGTGTGTCTCGAGTCACGACGACGACTCCACCGTCGGCCAGCGGGGCGGAGTCACCGGCGACAGGGCAAGCCACGGAGCGAAGCATGAAGCGCTGGACCGGGGCCTCCACAATGTTCGGCTGGAACTCAAGAGACGGCTGGGTTGGCCGCTCGGTCTCCGAGGTTTCCGGGAGCTCCGGAAGCGGCAACTGATCGGGACCTCCCAAGTGGTCGATGATCTCTTGCAACGTCTTGAGGCGAGACAGCTCTTCCATCTGTTCGCGGTCCGGTCCAGCTTCCCCGGAGCCGGGCAAGGACTGAAGAACGGAGCCCAGTATCTCCACCCGCTTGATCGAATCGATCCCCAGACCCGCTTCCAGGTCCTGGTCCAACTCGAGCAAATCGACCGGATAGCCCGTGCGCGCACTGACGATCTCGAGCAGGAGGGTCGTGAGTGCGTCGCGGTCGAGTGGGAGTTCCGGTTCCAACGCTGCCCGCCCCGGCGATGGGGTCGCCGCGAGAGGTGAATTCAGGGGGCCCGAAGCCTTTTCGGGGCGGACTGGCGCGGTCACTGACGAAACCGGATCTGCTTCCAATCCGGGAGCTCGCAGGAAGCCCGAAGAGGAGCCTGAGGCGCCTTTCGAAGAGGACAGGCACGACCCCTTTTCTTGCCCCTGCAGATAGCTCAACATCAGTTCGTTCTGGACGTTCAGGAAGTGTTCCATCAAGTCCTGGAACTCTTCCATGACTTGAGCTTGACTGGGTTGCGCTTTACGATTCACCATTGTTGCCGCGTTTCAACTCTTGCACTGAGGCGAAAATGGGGGCAAAGCCCGAACTGACACGTCAGTGGTTGTGCCCTGCTGGAGAGGAGAACGACCGACCCAGTTCGAATCTCACGCCATTTCCGGTCAGCCTTTGGGCGCAAAAGGAAAGAGCAACGTCCAATGCCCAGGCGGGGGGAGAACGCCCTCCCCCGGAAGGCGGGGCCTCCCAAGCCAAGGGCAACCTTTACACTCTCCCAGTCTCACTGGCTCAGATCGAGCGACTCGTGTCAGAATCCCGAACTCCCATCCCGCGCCTGTTTCAACCTCACCTCCGGGCCGGCTGAGGGAAGGTTGCTGGTCCTCCTCCACGCCCCTCTTCAGCGGCGAGAGCGCCAGGACGAGGAGGGGAAGATCTCACATCCGGCATTAAAAGTCGACGGGTCGGCCACCCAGGTCATCTCGGTCACCGGTGTGCCGTCGCTCCAGTCACCCATGGACACCTGAGCCGCGTCTCCGTCTCCCAACGCGTACTCACAGTCCGTTCCCTGGAAAGTGCAATTCAATAAGCCGACGGAGAGCTTGTAGGTGATAAAAAAGTCTCGCGCATCAATTGACGAATCTCTCCGATCCGTCATACTGGTCGGAAAAAGATGGTCGGCGATGAGGGCCGGCAAGCCAGTTTCATCCGAGCGCGCCGCCAGGAAGTCACGATTGGCGTCGGAAATCTGTGAAGTCTTTTCCCAGATCCGCTTGGCAGCTTTGGTACAGGCCGTGCGGTCGTCTTCTCCCACCAACACCACCATCTTGGTTTGAGGATCGATATCATCGAGGTTGCGGACCGGCACCAGCGCCCCGCCTCCCGGCTCTATCGCCACCATCGCCAGCGGCACCGGAATGTTGTTTCTGCTGAGCGCCGATCTCGCCGCCACAATCGGAGTCATTTCTCCTCCCAGTGAATGGCCCACTATGGCGGTGAGCATCTCATTGTCCACGTCGCGTTGGGGCCGCACGTGTTCTTCGACTGGATCATCCAGACGAGCCAGAGCGTCCCTCCAGGCGTCGATGGCAAAATCCGGATATCGAAAAGTCAGCGTAAAACCATCATCGTATTGGACCCAGACCACCGTATAGCCCATCTTGGTGATGTGCTCCATCCACTCCAGGTAGGTAATGGGGTTGAGGCCCCTGAAGCCGTGGAGGAACAAGACCACCGGAGCTTCCGCCGGGGCCGGCTGGTCCGGCTCGAAGAGAAAATACTTGAAACGATCGTCTCCCGAGTGACCTTGGACCCAGTAAGGGCCATTGGCGAGGACGGCGGCATGGGGATAGTCCGAACCGCCGGGACCGGTTGCCGGCTGCGGCGGGGCTGAGGGCGGAGCCCCGAACCCCGCCGTGAAAGCGAACGCCATCAGCACCAACATGCACAAACTTATTCCGCTATTCCTTCTCATAACTCTGAATGTTTCTCCCATTTATGTCTCTCCGCTCATCCCTCAAGTGGCAGACCCCCCTCCATGTCCGCTCTCGAGATCGCGCGCCGCCAGGATCACCGCCCGGGCTTCCAGCGCAACTTGCTCTGGGTTCCGGGCCACCCGGCGCTTCGCGTGTAAAGAATCCTAATCCTCTTCAAACTGGGTCAGTCATTCTGCCTCACTCGGTCGGTCCCCGCATGCCTACTAATTCGACTTATTGGACTGATAGATCCGAAGCCCGAAAAAGGGATTCGAAGTGCCGAAAAAGAGCCCCACCGGCGTGGACGCGAAGACCCGGATTCCGATGTCCAACTGGTCTTTGAACCCGGTTCGAGTCAGCATCACATAGTTCTCGCCGTCGAAGGAATCGTAAAGATCGTAGCCCATCAAGTGTAGAAACGGCTGCGCAAACTTGTATGCCTTCCAGAAGCCCCGGGCGTCGTTGGTCCCCACGTAAAGCTTACCCTCGTGGCCCTGCATCCGCCAAATGTGCTGGTTAAAGGGGTCGTCAAAGCCCTTGTCAAACCCACTCAAGGGCTCCTTGTGGCCGTCGGGCGTGTCCCGAGGTGTGCCTACAATGAGGTCCCAGCTATCGTCCGGGTTGACACGAATCAACTCGGCAGGCTTGTCCGTGCCCGCGAACAAGGCCTCCTTGAAGACGTGCATGCTCACCACCGTGTTGCTGGGTCTGTCCAGATAGGCGCCTTTTTCCACAACGTTAGTGAAAGTGTAAGGGGGCTGGCCGGTGGCATCCGTTTTTTCGATTCCATAGCCTCCCCTGGCATCCAGCGTTCCGACATAAAGGTAATCGTTGTAAACGGCCATTTCATAAATGACCATCCCTTCCGGAGAAACGAACTGGAATTCATCGTTGCCGCCGGCGGGATTGGCCGCCTCCATCAGCGATCCACCACCCCGGGCGCTGGCATTGACGACGAAGAGCCGATTCTTGTAAACCGCCATGGCCCGGAAGTTGGCCTGGCCTCGTCCCAGGTCTCCCAGCACCGTGCCCGGGTCCTGGGGAACGGCCGTCCAGTTTTCCCCATCCGGCGAGCGCAGGATGCGTGGAGGCGGCAGTCCCGGGTTGATCACTTCCGAAGTCACCCCGCCCGCATAGAGGACTTGCTGGCCTCCCGGGTCGGTGAAAGCAGCGAGGTTTCGAAATCCCGCGTCTCGCGAGGTGAATTTTCCCGGAAAATCCGGAATCTCTACGTCGTTGGGAGATTGAAAGACCCGTTTCCACACCCGCACAATCGGCGTATAGCGCCAAATCTCGGCTTGCAGCGGAAGGTCTTGCGGGCTCTCGGTACATTCATAGTCTGGATCGATAGGCGGGTAGACGAAAGGCCCTATGGAGGGACCGCCTGTCATGGCCAGTCCCGCAAACTCCACGCACATGTGGGCACGGGCGGTCCCCACATACAAGTTCCCCTTCCAATAGATCATCGACCAGGCCTTCGTGTTTTGCCGGTCTCCAAATCCTTGAGGCGCGATCTCATGGAACTTGAGTTCCGCCGCTTTGACCGACTCCCATAGACCTCCAGTGACAACCCCCAGGGACAGCGCCAGCAACGGCGCGCCCACTCTGACGTAGACTGCTAGCTTGCTCATCATCCGTTTCTCCCCTTGACTCCAGTCGATGGAACTCCGCCCACGAACCCGAACTTCCAGCTTCCGGCAACCCGCCCTCGAGGCCCCTCGACTCACCAGAGTCCTGTGCCCGTCGCTCCCGGAAGCTTCATGTCCACGAGCAAATTGATGTAGATCTTTCCACCGATGTGCCTACTGTCTTCTCCTTCATTATACACGCGCGGCTCCCTCCCGGAAACCTTATTCAGTCCGAAAAAAAACATGAAGGAGACATAAAAGCCCCCAATACAGGCAGAATGGGTGCCCTTTAGCCCGGATTTCTCACACTCAATCGTAGCGAGGCGGTGCAGACTCCCAACTCTCAGCTCCCAACGCGCGCGGAGCGCGGAGACAAGGCATCGCGACCGAGGGACCCGAAGTCGTACTTGGACAGCAGGTCGAGGAGCCCGACACAGGAGATGAGGGCATCCGCAGTAGCGTGAGGGTCAGAAAATCCGGGGCAAGAATCCTCAGCAGCGCCTTATCCACCCTCTTTCCATACTTCGCCCCTCTCACTTACAGTCCTTCAGCTTTCGGACAGCTCCGGACTAATGTGACCTGCCCGCCTCTCTTGCGGCCGTTGATCACAAGCGAGATTTTCAACCTCGGTCCATTCTGTTGCGGGCATTGCATCCACCCACCAGAGAAGCAACATCCATGCCAGGAGTCGGGGCGGGAGCTGCCGTTCAGTGGGTCGAATCCCCGGGCCGACCAGTGGGAAACTTTTTTAACCCATTTTTCAGGAGGGATTGTAAGCGAAGCGCCGCCCTGATAGGGCGTACGGCCGGGCGCCCCCGCAGTCGTACCCGTGGTGCGTCTAGGAGGCAGAGGCCGGGCAGCGCGGAGGTCCCGGCCCCGGGGGAGACGGTTCACGAGAAATGCGGGTTCGCGCCCGCCAACAGCGAGAGTGTGCCCTTGTTCTCTTCAGCCCACGCGGAATTGAGGGGCTGGCTCAAGCGGCTAACCGTCGATTTCACAAAATGTGAAGAGAACACCACACTCGATAGCCCGGATAGCGGCGGTCCAGGCGCATCTCAGCCTTGGATCCGAACCTTTCCCCGGCGGTTGCAGTAGGGGCAATTGAACTGGACCACTCCGTCACTGAACTCAGCATAGCTGACGAAGCAGTCGTCCAGGGGGCAGCGCATCCTCTCCCCCGAGGCATACCGTTCCAGAAAATACCCCAGGTGCAGTTTCTTCCACTCTCGTTCGGGTTGAGGTTGTGCCCAGAGAAAGCTCTTCCCGCACTCCCGGCAGGAGACTTCGACCTGGAGACCAAACAGGTCCTGCGAGCCGCACTGAATCTGCAGCGGTTCCCCGCACAGGGGACACTGGGGAGCTTCCTCGGCGCCGGCTTGTTGGAAGTACTGCCGAATGATCTCGGCTTGTTGGTGTTTCGTGTACATGCTAGTCGACCGCGGCCGATCGGTCCGGGGTAAGGCAAGCGGGGTCATCGTTGCGGGGACTGTTGACCCGGCGGCCCACCGGAAACGCGATCATCTCAGCGGCCGGAAAAGGGAGCAGAAGCCCCTTGAGTTGGGGGCGCGCCGGTTGTGGATCCAGCCAGGCCCGGTAATGATCGGGAGCCAGGATGACCGGCATTCGATTGTGAACGGGCGCAACCAGCTCATTCGGACTCGTCGTCAGAATGGTGCACGACCGAATCGACTCGCCTTTCCCATTCCTCCACAGATCCCACAGGCCGGCAAAGGCGAAAATGCTCTCGTCGCGCATTCGATAGTAGAAGGGAAGGCTTCCCCCTTTCTGTTTCTTCCACTCGAAGAAGCCGTCGGCGGGGATCAGGCAGCGTCGGAATCGAAAAGCGTTTCGAAACGCCGGCTTCCAGTCCGCGGTCTCGGATCTGGCATTAATCGTTCTGGCAGCTGTCGCCGGCTCCCGGCTCCAGTAGGGAATCAAGCCCCATCGCATCATCTCCAATCGACGCGAACCATCGGGTGCCGGGCGCACCACCGCGATCTCCTCGCTGGGAGCAATGTTGAAACGGGGGCGGAGGAGAGGCCTCTCGTTGATCTCGAAGAGCGACATCAATCCTGACGGAGATGTCAACGTGAACCGACCACACATAACGGTCTATTTTCTCACAGGGCGGCAACGCACACACACAACTCGATTTGCACTCGCCGACGCCCCTATCAAACCCGGGCCGCACGCCCCTGCCCCTCTCCTTGGCCCCGCTGTCAGGGCCTGGCAATCCAGCGAGGGACGAAACTTCAGGCCGCACTGTCAACTGAACCGAAGCGTCAGCGCCCGGCCCAATCCAGATGGCCACTCACTGACGTTCGTGGTTCAGTAACTTGGCGCCGGGATCGCTCAGCCGATGGAATCAAGATTTCAAATATCTTTGGCTGGTCTTAGAGCGTGGACCCTTGTGTCTTCCAGCCACCCAGAAGCCGTCGCAGCAGGACGAGTTGACCCAGATGATAGGCATTGTGGTCGACCACCAGCAGTGCCTCCCGCAAAAGGGTCTGGCCCTTCCCGTGGGAGAAAGGAGCGTAGAGATCCGCGCTGGGGTCCGCCACCAGATCCCGCATCGCCTCCAAATCAGACTGGAAGCCGTCGACGGTCCTTTCCCAGGCCCCCTCGGCCGGGACCTCCGCATCGGGCCAGTACCCGCCGGGAAACTTGGGCGAGACATGTCCGGGACTGACGCTGAACTGCAGGATGTCCCATTGCGCGATTCTCATGTGCTCCAGAATCTGCCACGGCGAGTAGGGTACCCTTTCCACCTTCTGGCCCCGTAATTCGAGTGGCCACTCGCCGATCACACGTCCAAAATCCAGATGGGCGCCCCCTCCACCCAGAAGGTACAGAACATGCCGCCGAAGCGCTTGATCCTTGCTCATACTTTTCTCCTCCAAGGCAATGGACTGGGTCCGGACTCTTCAAACGGCCTGCCCCGCGGGACCCTTGCCCCGACCTCTCTGTCTGAACCATAATAGCCTTAACCCGCGGGCCGAATGGCGGTTTTCAACAATGGAGGGCAGGAAAATCATGAGCGTACCTTTCAGAATCGGCGTGTTGCAGCTCAGCATGGAGCCGGTCGAAGAGACAATCGCAATGGCCAAGGCGTGTGAGGAGTCGGGATTCGACAGTTTCTGGCTGGCCGAGGCCTATCCCTGGTGGCGCAAGCACTCCATGGAGGCCCGCTCGTCGACGGCCATCACGGCCCTTATTGCGCGAGAGACCGATCGGATTCAGATCGGCTGGGGAATCCTCTCGCCCTACACGCGCCACCCGGTCCAAATCGCGATGGAAGCTCGGGTCATGCAGGAACTGGCCGGGAAGGACCGCTTCATGCTCGGGTTGGGGCCCTCCAAGATTTTCATGAAACACGTGGGGGAAGGCGAAGCCGGGAAGAGGGTGGGCCCCGCCGTGGCCATGCGAGAAGCCATTGAAATCATCCGTGGGGCTCTCGGCGGTGAAGCTTTCTCCTACGCGGGACGGGCTTTCTCCGCCGACATCCCGCCGCTGCGTGCTGAAGCCCACACGCCGAAGTGGCGCGTGCCCATCTACTTCGGGGTGACCGGACCGATTCTCCAACGCATGTCGGGTTCTCGCGCAGACGGTTTGCTGACCGCCAGCATCACTACTCCCGGATTCGTGCGATACGCCCGTGCCAACATGGAGGAGGGGGCTCGAAGGGCGGGCCGTGACGCTCGAGAGCTGGATCTCGGCTCGGTCATCGTGGGCAGCATTGATCGCGACTCTCGCAGGGGAAAGGAAGGGGCCCGGGAAATGGCGGCGATGTACCTGGCCAACAAGGTCCAGAATATTCGAGGTTCGGCGGATGTCATCTTGGAGAAGGCCGGCCTCACCTTCGAGGAAATCAACCCTATCGCCGAGGGCATGGAAAGAGGGGGACGAAAAGCGGCGGCTCGAGCCGTCACCGACAGCATCCTCGACAAAGTCTGCCCCATCTCCGGCACACCCGACGAATGCATTGGACGAATGGAGACCTTTCGCCAGGCCGGGTGCACCCACATCCTGCTGGAGATCTGGGGGGAAGACCGTGCGGGGCAAGCCAGGCTCTTCGGGGAAACTGTTCTGCCCCATTTCCGCTAGCCGCCACCTCTCATGAGAGGTGGTAGCGAGCCGCCGGAAGCGGCGCTCTGACAAGGCGTTACGTCCGATCTCACCAGCAGTCGTACGCGACGTACGTCGAGGCGGCCGAGGCCGGGCAACGCAGTCAGCCCGGATGATCCCGGCGCTGCGGGAAACGGCTCATGAGACATGCGGGACCGGCCGGCTTCCCCGAAGCTTCCCGGAAAAAACCCCCACGGCACGGCGACCCTCAAGTCGCGGAGTCCCGGAATCTCCGTGGCTGAGTCATCAGGGCCGGCCGGCGGTGAAGAAGGAAGTCATGACCTGTCAATTCGTGATCGAGGGCGGCGGGAGACTCGACGGAGACTATCAGGTGCAGGGAAACAAGAACGCGGCCTTGCCGCTCATTGCCGCGGCGCTACTGGCCCGCCGCCGCGTCACTCTCCACAACACTCCGCGCATCGTGGACGTGGAAAACATGCTCCGCCTGATTGAACCGCTGGGCGTTTCGGTTCACTGGAACGGGACTTCTCTGTGCCTGGACACGAGCTGTCTGCTTCCAGGCCAGCTTGACGCTGAAGTTGTGGATCAGTTGAGAGGCGCCATTCTCCTTCTCGGACCTCTGGCATCTTTGTGGGGTGAGGTTTCCTGTGCCCTGCCTGGAGGCTGCCCCATCGGAAGGCGCTCGTTTGCCGTGCATTGGTCCGCCTTTCGCGCGGCGGGCTTCTCAGTCCGTGAAGATCGACGTGGAATCGAACTCAGGCGGACGGGTGATCCGCGGAATCCAAGAGTCTATCTCGAGGAGTCCTCAGTCACCGCCACCGAGAACGCCCTATTACTCTTTGCCGCGCTGGGTGGAGGCTTGATCGAGAATCCGGCCCGCGAACCCCATGTCCTCAGCCTGGTCGACTTTCTGGGAGCCCTGGGCTGTCGAATCGGCCTGCACCCCCTCTACTTCCGGGTCGGCGGACAAGTTGGGAAGCGCCGGTCAGCCATCGAGTTTGAAGTTCCCGGAGATTACATCGATGCCGGGACGATCGCCATCGCCGCCGCGGTCACCAGTGGACGGCTGCGGTTGAGGGGTGTGGGGGAGAGGGAACTCATGGGAATTCGTCCCGTGCTCGAGAAGTTTGGGATGGCTTTCACGCGCATTTCGGAGGCGGCCTGGGAGGTCTCGGCCAGCGGCCTCTCCAGTCCCTCCCAGGTAACAGCCGGCCCCTGGCCTCTTTTTCCCACTGACCTGGTCAGCCTTGCCATCATTCTGGCCACACAGTCGGCGGGCCTCTGCCTGGTGCATGACTGGATGTACGAGGCGCGCATGTTTTTTGTCGACAAGCTGGTCCGAATGGGAGGACGGGTCACCATGTGCGATCCCCACCGGGTGCTGGTGGAGGGAAACACTCGGCTTCAGGGAACACGCCTGGAGTCTCCGGACATTCGCGCCGGGATGGCGCTCGTCGTGGCTGGACTGTGCGCCGAGGGCACCACCCGCATCGAACATGCCGAGGTCATCAAGCGGGGTTACCAGGATGTTGTCGAGCGTTTGGGCGACGTCGGCGCCGAAATCCGGGAGGAATGAGGAGTTCACGACGGGTCAGCCCGGATTTCTCACACCCGATCGTAGCGTGCTTTCTCTCGTCGAGTCCTCGGGCGCGCGGTGACGGGAAAGCCCTTTCCATCCGGAACTCAACAACAACACAGACCTATAACCTGGCCCATTACCACGTCAAGCAGCCCTCGGAACCCGGGTGCGTCCACCCTCCGACGCTGTATCGAGCCAAGCGTCCCACGATAGAGTCTCGTCGTTTCCACCGTCCGTCGAACGTCGGCACGGCTCACACCTCCTCCCTCTCAGTTCCATGATTGCTCCAGGCGGAACGGGCGATTGTCCATGACCCATCCGCCTGTCGCTTCAGGATATCCAGCCAACTTCCCGTAGTCACCGTCCCACGGCCGCCAGCCTGTGGAATGATGGTGGTCCGGTACCGACCACTCGCGTATGCCCAGCTACCTGCGATGACCACTTCCACGACCTCGACGTTAGCGTCGATGGTAATCCCGTTCAGTTCGTTCTCGAGAGATGACCGGATCGCCTCCCAGCCGTTAAGCGGCGGGCCACTAGGAGGCAACTGAATCGCGTCATCTGTGTAGAAGGCCGCCAGAGCCGTAACATCCTTCGCCTTCAGAGCTGCCACGTTGGCCGCATACAAGCGTTTGATCGCGGTCTGTTCGTCAACCATGACTGCACCTCGTACCGCCTAACGCCTCCGGCATCAGCCGCGGCGCGTTTTGCGGTCCGCCTGGAGCCGCTTTTCGGCTGGCCTCTTTTGACATGCTGGCCCATCGTCGAACCATTTCCGCCAATTTGGGGACCATTTGCGGCCAGTCGTGCAAGGTGGCCGGATCGAAGTCGGCCTCAAGCGGTTTAGTTCAACGCATCGTGTCTCACCTGCAAGGGCGCGCCACTGGCTGAGCCTTCCAAAGAAGCCGCGCGAGCGTCGTCACGTGCAGCCGCTTGTTAGACGGCGTGCCGATAGATCGCCGCCCAGCAAGTGAAGCACCCCAACACTATCGGAGAACTTCCTCGACCTCCGGCTGAAAGCACTGCCGGCCAGCACCGTGGGACCAGAAGCCCTTGTCGGGCGGTGTCGCTGGCACGGGCAAGCTGTCCAAGTCATCGAGGGAAATGACGGCCCGTTCCTTCGGCTTACTCACAGGCTGAGAAGGCTCGGGCGAATCACGTTGAAAATGAGCGCACAGCTCGTATGTCTTGTCGCCCAGGACCCGGTAGTCGTAGAGCTGGGTAGTGCTGGGGTCATTTGAGTTGATATTCACCCCCGATTCCCGTAACAGTTCGTCCAAAGAAGTGGGTAGGCGCCCGTGCCGGGTCCAGTAGAGATCCACCGCGCGCGTGATGCCGCGCAGATCTTCGACTCGTCTCTCGTCCAACCGTCGGGCGCGCTGCTCGCTAGGCGGACCGAGAACGATAAGGCCGCTTACTACAGCAACGACGACTACCCCGATGGCAAGGCCAATGAGGACGTGCGCCCCGGATGGCACTTTCACGGCCTGGCCTCCTTCTCTTCGAGCCGAAGATCCCAGAGGTAGTATCCGAAGATCGTCCCTGCTATTAGGGCAATCGTGACCACTTTCAGAACGATGCGGGCAGCGAGTTCCCCACCGAGAAGGTTGTAAACAAGACCAGTGAAGTCACCGATGAGAACGCCGGCAGCAATAAAGAGGGTTAAATACGTTAACCATCGGCGGATTTTAGAAGCTCTCTTTTTCGGGTCCAGCCCGATTTCCCTACCGGTCAACCTGGATACAAACAGAAATACTGGAAACGCTACAATGAGGGAGGATATCGAAAATCGAATCGCATCACGGACGGCCTCCGCGACGATTGGCGGCGCTGCCGGGTCCGGAAAGGCCTGGTTGATGAACTGAAACACGAGGTTTCCGAGGCTGAACGCGCTGATGTACAAGGTGCTAAAGAGCAGCAGGTACATGAACGCCTCTCGCGCGGAGAGATAGGGTCTTGGTCTTGGGACGGGAATGGGGAACTCGATCTCAGCGAAACCCGCGAGCGCACCTCTTACGTGCTCTCGGGGCCAACCGGCCTGTAAGAGGACATTCTCGATTTCCGCACGCGAAAGGCCGCGGGCCAGCCCGTCTTCGACAAAACCTTGTAGCTCCTCAGCGATTGCCATCTCTTTCGTCTCTCTTCCTTTACCCAGGCCAGTGGTGTAGCCAAAAAATATTTGAAATCCTGATCGTATCGGTTGGCGATTCTGGCGCCCAGTCACTGAACCACGAACGTGAGTGAGTGGCCATCCGGATTGGCCGGGCGCTGACGCTTCGGTTCAGTTTACAGGGCAGCGGCAACGGCGCGCACATCGCCGATGCAACCCATCTGAGAGTAAAATTCTCAGAATTCGGCGGTAAGCAGCTAAGGCAGCGGCTTTCCGGTGTTCTTCCGCAACCGGACGATGGTGTCGGGCCTGATTGCATTCCATTTTTCCTTCCGGCCGTCGGGCCAGTACGCCACCACGGCCTCGATCTCCTTGCTTGAACCCAGGCCGAAATGGACTCGCAGGTCGCTCCCACTCAGGTAGCTTCCGTCACTGCCCACCCGCCGCCATAGCGGCCGCTTTCCGCGGCGGATCAGTTTCACGCGGGCGCCGACGCCGAACCGGTTCCCGGCCGAGCTTTCCAGCCCGATCTCCACCCAGTGATGACGGGTTCCTATCTGGTTGAGCAGGAGTCGAACCGGTCCCCGGTTATTGGTGACAAGGACATCGACATCTCCGTCATTGTCGACGTCGCCAAAAGCGGCCCCCCGGCTCACCTCGGAGAGTTGGAAGGCCGGCCCACCCGGGCTCGAACTTTCCGAGTACTTCCCTCCTCCATCGTTGTGGAAGAGTTGATTGCGCTGGTGATAGGGGTAGGGATCTCCGCGCAGATCTTCCAGGTTCCGGACGGCGCCGTTGGCCACGAAGAGATCCAGTCGTCCATCGTTGTCGTAGTCGAACCACTCCGTCCCGAACCCCGTGAAAGCAAAGCTGGTGCCGGCCAGACCGAATCGGATCGTGGTGTCGTGAAAGTTGCCAGAGCCGTCATTGAGATACAGGGTGTTGGTTTCCATGGTGAGGTGGGTCATGAACAGGTCTTCATCCCCGTCGCCGTCGAAGTCTCCAACTGCCAGTCCCATGCTCCCCTCAGGGGCTCCCTCGGCGTTGAAGGCCGCCCCCGCCATGAGGGCACTCTCTTCAAAGGTCCCGTCTCCCTGATTGATCCACAGGAAGTTCTGGGCACCATCGTTAGCCACATAGAGGTCGATCCAGCCATCCCGGTTGAAGTCGCCGCAGCCGACCCCCAGCCCCGGTCCGATAGTGGATCCAATCCCGGATCTTTCCGTGACATCAATGAACTTGTTCCGGCCCTCATTTTGAAACAAGCGGTCGGGCAAGGGTCTGTACAGATTGGGATTGCAGTAATCGAAAGCGCCGACGGCGTCGTAGCATCTCTTGTTGCCCGCCACCGTGAAGTCGATGTAGTTCAACACAAAAAGATCGAGGTCTCCATCTCGATCGTAATCGAAAAAAGCGGCACTGGTGCTCCAGCGGTCGTCGCCCGTTCCTGAGGCAGCCGTGATGTCGGTGAAGGTTCCGTTCCCATTGTTTCGGTAGAAGACATTGCCACCAAAATTCGTGATGTACAGATCCAGATCTCCATCGTTGTCGGCGTCTCCCACCGCGACGCCCATTCCATAGCCCCGATCGCCAACCCCCGCCTTCCCGGTCACGTCGGTGAAGTGCAAGCCGGGTCCAAAGGACGACCCATCTCGACCGATCGGCTCGTTGCGAAAAAGGCGGTTGGTTAGCGGCTCCCGCGCCGCCGCCGCGGGACTGTCCCTGGCCGGCGACCGGGTCGAATCCAGAAAGCTGCCCTGCAACACGTAGGCATCCAGGTCGCCATCTCCGTCGTAGTCGAACAAAGCGGCTCCGGGCCCCATGATCTCAGGGAGATAGTACTTGCCGGTTCCTCCCGTGAAGTGCTGGAACTTCAAGCCGGCGGACTCGGCGACCTCCCGAAATACGGGTTCGCTGGAAGTCCGGGGCCGGCCGGCCAGCCCCCAACAGCTGAGAACCAGTGCGGCCAGAGCGGTGGCGGCGAGACCGAAACGAGGAGAGGCTTCCGCCTTCTTCTTCATGGTCGCTTCCGAGTCTTCCGGAGACGTTGCAGGTCTTTGTCGATCTGGCGGGCCAACTCCGCTTGTCCCAGATCGGTCGCCCGGCGCTTCGCACCCTGAGCATAGTCGATCCCCCGGCGAAGATCACCCTTGCGAACGTAGGCGGCGGCGAGCGCAAACATGAAACGTGGAGTCTTTTCGTCTTCGGGAGTGAGAGTCCTGGAGAACTGTTCGATGGCTTCTTCGTTCTTCCCCAGCGCCACCAGGGCCCGTCCCAGGTTAAAACGAGCCAGCCGGTAGCTGGGATCGTTTTTGATCGCCCGGCGAAAGTGTTTGACTGCCTCCTGCAGTTGGCCCATTGTTTGCAGCATGTACCCCAGATTATTGTGAGCATGGGCATAGTGAGGATTAATCTCCAACGCCTTTCGAAAGGCTTGCGCCGCCTCCTTGTAGCGCCCCAGCGACGACATGAGGACTCCGAAGTTGTAGTGTCCCTCCGACAGACTGGGATTGATCTCAACCGATTTCCGGTAATCGTACTCGGCCTTCTCCGGCTGGCCTAGCTTTGAGTAGAGGGAGATCAAGTGGATGTGGGCCTGAACCAGTTGAGGGTCGAGTTGCAGCGCCTTCTCATGCTCTTTGACGGCCTCTTCGAGACGATTAGCCCTGGCAAGCTTGACACCCAGGGTCAGGTGCTCTCTCGCTCCAACCTTGAGTTGCTTGACCGAATCGATCAAGCGGTCGTTCGCCGCCGGCCACTTTCGCGCGGATTTCCGGTAGAGAGCAAACTGGTCCCTGGCCTGATCGAGTCGGCCCAGATCGCGGTAAGCCAGTCCCAGGGAGTAGTGGGCGGCACCGAAGCTCTCCCGGAGTTGGCAAGCCAGGCGAAGGTGTTCTACTGCGCTTTCGGTCCGGCCCTCTTCCATCAAAGCCCGGCCCAAACCGTAGCGTGCCAGGGGGGAGTCGGGTTCTTCCTGGAGCACCTCCTTGAAGACCTCGATGCTCTGGCCAACCTTGTCGGCGTCTAACAGAGACTCGGCCAGTTTGATCCTTCCAGGGCGGTAGTTCGGGTTCTGGCTCATGGCCTTGCGCAGGCTGACGAGCGACTCTGCCTTCTTTCCCTCCAGGCCCTGAACGATGCCCAGCAGGTAGGTCCATTTGAAAGAGGAGGGGTCGAGAAGGTGGGCCCGCCAATAGCAGACCTCGGCCGACTTGTAGAGTTCGTAGGCATGAAGTTTCATGGCGAGTTGCCCGTTGAGCTCGGAATCGGCCGGATTCCTTCGAACCCGTGCGTAGGCCTCCTGAAATCCCTGCCGGGTCGCTGGAGCGAAGCCTTCCAGCGAGACGGCGGGAAGGTCCGGAAGCCGGACGGTGGAGGCGAACGCAATCGAGAAGGACAGGGTCGCAATAAAGAGAGCCCCCGAGAGCGGCACCATGAGGAATCCATTCTATCATTCCCGCGGCGACCCACCTCTCGTGGTTCCTCCGCAACTCGAAGAGTCGCGCTACAATAGGTTGTCCCGAGTTCAAACTTCTGGCACGCAGATTTGAAATGATCCGCTTTGCAACCCTCGTTTTTGGTCTCTCCTTCTGCGCCAATCTCTGTCCGGTGTCCGCCCAGGTGGAACATCTGAGGGCTCAGTCCGAGCGGGCCGGAGAGGCTCTGGCCGCAGGCAACTACGCCACGGCGATTTCGATCTACCTTGAACTCACCAGGGAGCTGCCGGATTTGCCGGGGCTGAAGATGAATCTGGGGATGGCCTATTCCATGGCGGGACAGAACCGGCAAGCCATTGATGTGCTGAGCGCCGCGGTCAGTCAGGACCCCGGGCTGTTGCCCGCCTGGTTCTATCTGGGCGCCAGTCATCTGCAAGCGGGCCATCCAGAGCAGGCCGCCAGGGCCCTGAGGAAGTATGTGGCGGCCAAGCCCGAGGATGGACAGGGAAGACAGATGCTTGGGGATGCTCTTCTGGCCATCGAAAGTTTCGTTGCGGCGGCCCAGCAGTTTGAAGTGCTCTTGAAGCTCGACAAGGAGAACCCCAGGGTCTGGTACGGGCTGGGGAGATCCTATGAAGGGCTGGCCGTCAAGGCTTTTGATGAGCTCGAAAGAATGGCTCCGGAATCGGCCTACTGGCTTGCTCTTGTGGCCGATTCCCGTACCGTCGAACAACAATACAAAAGCGCTTTCTACTTTTACCGGAAGGCGCTGGGGAAAAAGCCCAATCTTCGGGGGATACATGTGGCTTTGAGCCAGATCTACCGCAAGACGGGCCATCCCGAATGGGCAGAGACGGAGGAGCGAAAAGAACTGGCTCTTGGCCTTCCAGACTGCGATTCGGAGAGGTTGGTGTGTGATTTTCTGGAGGGCCGGTTCCGAAAAGTCGCTCACTCCACCGTCGGGAAAAACAGACCGGAAGCCTACTACTGGCAATCTCGAGCCTACAATCAACTGGCCTCGGCTGCGTTTTCAAGTCTGGGGCAACTCCGGCCGTCTTTTGCTTTGCATGAACTGATTGCCGAGATCCATCGAAGCCACGGGCGTTACCTGGAGTCCGCCAATGAATGGCGGAAAGCGCTCCAACTCTCCCCCCAGGATCCGGTGGCAAAGAAGGAACTGGCGGTTTCCCTTTTTCTGAGCCGGGATTTCGAAGGGGCCCAACTCCTGGTGGACCAGCTCCTCGGACAGCAGCCCGGGTCGCCGGAGCTGAATTTTCTGGCCGGGGATATTCTTTTGAACCAGCAGCAGGCCCGGAAGGCGGTTGTTTTTTTGAAGAAGGCGTTGGATTCAGACCCGGATCTTCTCTCGGCCCACGCCTCGCTGGGCCGCGCCTACTTGAATCTGGGAGAAGCCGCCCGGGCAATCCCTCACTTGAAGAAGGCCCTCGCGACGGATCGAGACGGGAGCACCTACTACCAGCTGGCCCGCGCCTACCGGGGCAGTGGGGAGCAGGAGCTGGCAAGCCAGGCTCTTCAGAAATACCAGCAGATCCAGAAATCCATCCAAGCGGAGAAGGGAGGAGCGGGGGAAGAGTTGAAGATCACACCTCCATGAGGTCGGGCGCTCCTCAGCCCGACGCCGGCACTCGTCGAAGGTGCTCCCAACCACTCCACTGCTTTGTCCCACCCAGGAACCACTCTGTCTCCAGATCGATTCGGGGTCGAATCCATCTCCATCCCCTTCTCCAATGGCTTGCACCTTTGGCTCTCTGCCACTTTCCAAGGACCAAAGCATCTTCTAGTTGATAGTGTAGCGAGCGACCTCATACCGCCGAGAAGGGCTGGGTGGAGACAACGAAAAGGGAGCCCGGAGCGACAGCGACCGAAAATGGAACGGCGAGTTTCGTAGCGCACGCATCCTTGCCTGCATCTTACTGCGTTCAGGCTGGAAGCCTGCGCTACGACTACACTCTGGCGCTTTGTCACCCCAGGCTATTAAGGGGCGCGCCGCTTTGCGGCTGGTAGTGATGGCGCCCTCGCCTCGGGCCGGTTCGGGCCTGGCCAGCCCCTCCCAGTGAAAGGCAACACCCCAATCCCACTTCTCGCCCCATCAGGCTAAACAGGTACCAGCGCGTTGCGCTGGGCTGAATATGAGCGGCGCCTTCGGCGCTTGGGACCTCCACCCGTAACCGCCCTTGCCAAAGGCCCGGAGGGCCGACATTCGAGTAGCCCGGCCCGTAGTACGTGTTTAGCCTGTCGCCCCACACCCCACCGGCCCTGCGCCGGTGGTGCACCGGTTTGACAACTAGAACGGACCCACCCCGCAGCCGACCCCACCGGCCCTGCGCCGGTGGTGAGCCGGTTTGAACACTAAACACCGGCAACTTATCCTCCCCTTCGGCCTTGTGGCGGTGGCCGCCGGCTTCGCGGCTGTCGGTGGCCGCTTCAACTCGGGTGGGTTCCGATCTACCCAGGGCCCCTTCCAGTGGAGCCAACAACCCGACCCACTTCTCGCCCGTAACGGCCGGGTAGCCCGGATGTTGCCCGCCGAGAGGCCCGGAGGGCCGACACAAAGGCGGTTAATGGTAACCAAGTCACCACTCCAATGATCGCCGAAGGTGCACGAGAAGCCACAATGACAACTGAGCCACGAACGTCAGAGGGTGTCGCAAAAGTCTCTTGAGGCCCTGCGGCACGGTCACCTTCCACAACC
>JBHHYX010000021.1:0-27054 GCA_046757765.1 Acidobacteriota bacterium
GCTTCGCCATCCGAGAGGGGGGGCGCACGGTGGGCGCCGGCGCCATTACCGAGATCAGCCAGTGAATCGGGTCGGAGAAGGGATCCGCGGGAGAAGGTCGTGTGTCGGCAGTAAATGAGGGCCGAAATGATCGATGAGAAAATCAGAATCCGACTGAAGGCTTACGACCACAGGGTACTGGACCTGTCGGCCAAGGAGATCGTGGATATCGCCAAGCGGACCGGAGCTCGAGTTTCAGGGCCGGTGCCGCTTCCCACCAGGATCAGCCGATACACTGTGTTGCGGTCCCCTCACGTGGACAAGAAGTCGCGGGAACAGTTTGAGATTAGAACCCATAAGCGGCTGGTGGATATCCTGGAGCCGACTCCCCAAACGGTGGACGCCCTGATGAAGCTGGACCTTCCAGCCGCCATCGATGTCGAGATCAAGGCGTTTGGTACGGAAAAGGAATAAGCGATGGTTTTGGGCTTGATTGGGAAAAAAGTCGGAATGACCCAGGTCTTTGACGAGGAAGGACGGGCCGTCCCGGTGACGGTCGTCCAGGCGGGACCGTGCGTTGTGGTGCAGAAGAAAACTAGCCAGAAGGATGGCTATGCCGCAGTTCAACTGGGGATGGTGGAGCCCCGGAAACCGCCCAAGGCGACCAGGCCCCTGGAGGGGCATTTTCGCACGGCTGGCGTGCCGCCTACCCGAGTTCTGAAGGAGTTTCCTTTCACCGAAGACGCCGATAGCCCCATTCAACCCGGGGATCAGATACTGGCCCAGAACGTTTTTGCGGTAAACGACAAGGTGTGGGTGACCGGGCGGACGAAGGGACGCGGTTTTCAGGGCGTGATCAAGCGCCATGGCTTTGGCG
Source organism: Acidobacteriota bacterium (assembly GCA_046757765.1). Lineage (GTDB taxonomy): Bacteria > Acidobacteriota > UBA6911 > RPQK01 > JBHHYX01 > JBHHYX01. Next base: position 857 of record JBHHYX010000021.1, read on the forward strand.
GCGGCCGGGCCACTCACGGTTCCATGTTTCATCGAGCCCCGGGTTCCATTGGAGCCAGTGCCTTCCCCAGCCGGGTTTTTGCGGGTATGAAGGGTCCCGGTCATATGGGTGCTCGCCGAGTGACGACCCGCAACCTGAGAGTGGTCCAGCTGGACCCCGATAACAACTTGATGCTGCTGAAAGGCGCAGTGCCCGGTAGCCGCGGAGGTTACCTTTACATTTCCCGCGCGGGGCGCGAGTCTCCCAAGAGTGAGTAGGTGAGAAAAATGGCGGATGTGGAGGTCAGGAATCTGCACAACGAAGTCGTGGGCCAACTCGCTCTGGCCGAGCAGGTGTTTAACTATTCGGCCAGTAAAACTCTGGTCTGGGAGGCCGTTCGAGCTTTTCGAGCCAATCAGCGCAAAGGGACCCACGCTACGCGAAATCGCTCCCAGGTCCGCGGCGGAGGCGCCAAGATGTGGAAGCAGAAAGGCACCGGAAGGGCTCGTATGGGGAGCCGGCGCAGTCCCCTGTGGCGGGGTGGCGGGACAGTCTTTGGTCCCCAGCCTCGCGACTATTCCCAAGCCTTTCCCAAGAAGAAGCGCCGTGGCGCCGTCAAACTCGTGCTTACCGACAAGCTCCGGAGCCAGAAGTTGCTGGTGCTCGACGATCTGCAACTGGAGAGCCATCGGAGTAAAGAGTTTCTCAATCTCCTGCGCGTCTTGGAACTGGAAGGTAAGATTTTGGTCATTGACGACTTGGAGAATCGCAATCTGTTCCTCAGCACTCGAAATCTGCCCCAGATCAAGCTGGTGCCCTCTTCGGGAGTCAATGTTTACGATCTCCTTCGCCATGACCACGTCGTTTTCAGCAGGCGTGCGCTGTTGCAGCTTCAGGAGGTGCTTGAGCGATGACCCTCACCCCCTACGACATTCTGCTTTATCCTCATGTCACGGAGAAGACCACGCTCGGAACGGAGAAGAGCGGGGGAGAGGTTGTGGTGTTCAAGGTGAGGAAGGGTGCCACCAAGCATCAGATCCGCCATGCGGTGGAACAGGTTTTTGAGGTCAAGGTCGACAGGATTAGAACCGCCAATTTTCAGGGGAAAATGAAGCGTCAAGGGAAATTCTCCGGCCGGCGACCCGGCTGGAAGAAGGCGTACGTGACCCTGAAACCGGGGCAAAAGGGAATCGAGTTTTTTGAGGGTGTCTAGGCTGTATGGCAATCAGAAGCTACAAACCAACCTCTCCCGGAACCCGCTTTCGAACAGTCCACACCCGCGAGGATTTGGCGGATATTCCGCCGCTCAAGAGGTTAACCCGGGGCAAGAAGCGGATCAGTGGACGCGGCAGCACTGGCCGGATCAGCGTTCGCCATCGGGGGGGCGGCCACAAACGCAAATACCGTATCATTGATTTCAGGCGCAACAAGGACGGTGTTCCGGCCCGAGTGGCTGCTGTTGAATACGATCCCAACCGCAGTGCCTGGCTGGCCCGCCTCCACTATTTTGACGGAGAGAAGCGCTACATCCTGGCGACGGCGGGAATGAAAGTGGGGGATCAGGTGGAGTCCGGTCCGAGTGTGGATATCGTGCCGGGCAACAACCTTCCCTTGCTGAATATTCCCCTGGGAACCACGATTCATAACATCGAACTGACCCAGGGGAAGGGGGGCCAGATGGTTCGGAGTGCCGGAGCATCGGCCCAACTGGTGGCCAAAGAGGGTCGCTACGCCCAGATTCGGCTGCCTTCCGGAGAGGTCCGCAAGGTGCACGTGTTGTGCCGGGCGACGGTGGGGCAGGTGGGCAATGTGGACCACGAGAACGTCTCTTTCGGGAAGGCCGGTGCCTCTCGTTGGCTGGGCCGGCGGCCGGGTGTTCGCGGCGTCGCCATGAATCCCGTCGATCACCCCATGGGGGGGGGTGAGGGACGCTCCTCGGGTGGCCGGCATCCCTGTTCGCCCTGGGGTTGGAAGACGAAAGGCCGGAAAACCCGAAACAACAAGAGAACGGATCGATTTATCGTCAGGCGCAGGAAGTGACGCCCCTATTCGCCGGGTTGTCTGTAGGTGGGAAGATGAAGGAGATGCAATGCCCCGTTCAGTGAAGAAGGGTCCTTTCCTCGACGGCCATTTACTGAAGAAGATCAAACATCTGAACGAGACCAATGAGAAGGCGGTCATCAAGACCTGGTCTCGCCGGTCGACCATTATTCCGGAGATGGTGGGTCATACGCTGGCCGTGCACAATGGAAAGAGGTTCATCCCCATCTACATCACGGAGAACATGGTGGGGCATAAGCTGGGTGAGTTTGCACCGACTCGGACTTTTAGAGGACATACGACCAAGTCGGAGAGAACCTCACGGATGAGGAGATGAAAGACGCCAGGGAGGGGAGGTTAACGAAGGGTTCCCGTCTTCATCCCCTTTTCGGCCCGAAACGAGCGGGAAGGATGAGTTTTGCGCGCGCCTCGAGGCCCAACCCGTCCCAGCGATGGGGGGTAAACGACTATGGAAGCCACAGCAGTAGCGAAGTACGTTAAGGGTTCTCCCCAGAAAGCCAGGCTGGTCATTGACCTGATTCGGGGCAAGAAGGTTGAAGAGGCCCTGCATATTCTGCGCTTTTCCCGCAAGCGCGCCGCCCGGCCGATCGAGAAAGTCCTCCGTTCCGCCATGGCGAATGCCTTGCAGAAGTCGTCGACTCTGGAACCGGAGGAACTGGTGGTCCGAGAAGCCTTTGTGGATTCGGGGCCTACAAAATGGCGGAGAAGAGTGCGGCCCGCGCCTATGGGACGGGCTCACCAGGAGATGCGTCGTCAGCGGCATATCACGATCCGTGTTTCAGACGGGCACGAATAGGAGGTCAAAGTTGGGGCAAAAAGTACATCCTTATGGGTTTCGGCTCGGTTATAACCGCACTTGGAAATCGCGCTGGTTCGCCAAGAAAGATTATGGAGCACTCCTGCACGAGGACCTGGCCATCAAGGGGAACCTGAAGAAGCGGTTTCATCACGCCGGCATCTCCAGAATTGAAATCGAGCGAGCGGCCAACAAGTTGACCGTCATCGTCTGGACCTCCAGGCCGGGAATCATTATTGGCCGCAGGGGAAGTGAGATCGACAGGTTGAAGGCTGATCTCCAGGCAAGAACGAAACGAGAAGTGTTCATCAACATCCAGGAGGTCCACAAACCCGAGTTGGATGCCCAACTCGTGGCCGAGTCGATCGCTCAGCAACTGGTCAAACGAGTGGCTTTCCGCCGCGCCATGCGACGGACCATCGACACCAGTCTTCGATTCGGTGCCAAGGGGATTAAGGTGCGGTGCGCCGGGCGTCTCAACGGAGCCGAGATCGCGCGGTCCGAGAGGTATCTGCACGGAAGACTGCCGCTGCATACCTTGCGTGCCGACATCGACTATGGATTCGCCGAGGCTTTCACTACCTATGGAGTGATCGGTGTGAAAGTATGGATTTACTCCGGGGATATTTACGAGCCCCACCAGAAGACTTGAGGTTGAGCAGCCAGGCGGGGGCGTTTTGGTGGCCGGAAAGCCGGGAGAGTTGAACCGATGTTGATGCCGAAAAAGGTGAAATACCGGAAGAAGATGAAAGGCCGGATGCGGGGGAAGGCCCTGAGAGGCCACACCGTCAGTTTTGGCGAGTTCGGTTTGAAGGCTCTCGAACCGGGATGGATCACCAACCGTCAGATCGAGGCGGCCCGAATCGCGATTACACGCTATGTCAAGAGAGGTGGCAAAGTGTGGATTCGGATTTTCCCGCATAAGCCGATCACCAAGAAACCGGCCGAAACACGGATGGGAAAAGGAAAGGGTTCGCCCGAGTCGTGGGTCGCGGTCGTGCGGCCCGGGTGCGTCCTTTATGAGATGGAAGGCGTTCCCCTGGACATGGCTAGAGAGGCGATGCGGTTGGCTGCTCACAAATTGCCGATCAAGACTCGGTTTGTGACCCGGCTGGGTGAATCATGAAGAGTTCAAAACTGCGCGAACTTTCGGTCGAGGAGCTCGAGGAGGAGTCCTATGACCTCTCCAAACAGCTTTTTCAGCTGCGTTTCAAGCAGGCGACTGGACAGTTGGAGGATATGAAGAAGATTGGGGCCGTTCGCAAGGACCTGGCCCGTGTCAAAACGATTCTGACCGAGAAAGGGGCTCCCCGGGGATAGGCTGGCCTGGCGGCTGGTTCGAAAGGATTCGATTTCCCGACGGGTTGGAGGGGGGTCTGCAACCAGCCGAGAGAGAGTGCGGCCTGCCTCCCCGGGACGGGCCGGCGCGGGAGAGTTGGCCAGACCCAAAGAGGCCGTTGTAAGAAGCCCGGGGTTGAGGGCTCTGGAGTCGAACTCCCTGGCCGAAGGAGCGATATTGGTGGTGGCGCGACGCATCGCGCCGCGGGAGTCGGTCAGGTCTCAAGAGTGCGGGTGGGACGACTATGGAAGTGATGGAGCAAAAGGCGTCTGGAAGACGAACGACCAAGATCGGGCGGGTCGTCTCCAACTCGATGAACAAATCCGTCGTAGTGGCGGTGGACAGGCTGATCAAACATCCGCTGTATCGTAAGACCATGCGGCGAAGCAGTACCTTCATGGCTCATGATGAGGAGAACCAGTGCGGGGTCGGCGACAAGGTTCAGATCCAGGAGACGCGTCCCCTCAGTAAACGGAAGCGTTGGATCGTGAAAGCGGTCCTGGAGAAGGCCAAAGGATAGGAGGAGCCCTCATGATTCAGATGCAAACCGTCCTGAATGTGGCGGATAATTCCGGCGCTCGTAAGATCCGTTGTATTCTTCCCCTGGGGGGAGATACCGGACGGGGAGCCGGTTTGGGGGATATCATCACCGCCTCCGTCAAAGAAGCCAGTCCCGATGGTACCGTCAAGAAGGGTGAAGTGGTCAAGGCGGTGATTGTCCGGACGCGCAAGGGGAACCGGCGGCGAGACGGTTCTTACATCCGATTCGATGAAAATGCGGCGGTCTTGATCAACAATCAGAAGGAGCCCGTGGGCACGCGCGTCTTCGGCCCGGTGGCTCGCGAACTTCGCGAGAAACAGTTCATGAGAATTGTGTCGCTGGCACCGGAAGTTCTCTGACCCGCATTTCTGACGGGCTTTATTAAGTTATGAGGAGTCGAAGGCGCCGCCCTGACAAGGCTTGCGACCGAGGCCCGCGCAGCCGTACTGTACAGTACGTCGAGCAGGCCGACCGAGCGTACCGCAGTCAGGGTGGAGGCATTCGGCTCCGCAATAGATCGTTTGTGAGAAATGCGGGCTAATATCGATCGGGTACGGCGGAGAGGGAGTCAGGCAACCATGCTGCACGTCAAGAAAGAGGACCAGGTGAGAATCCTGACCGGCAGGGATCGAGGAAAAGAAGGCCGCGTGCTGCGGGTTTTCCCGAAACAAAGGCGAGCCATCGTCGAGCACGTCAACCTCATCAAACGACATACACGCCCCGTTCCCCAGCGCAATATTCAGGGAGGCGTGGTGGAACGAGAAGCTCCTATCGAATTGTCCAACCTTCAAGTGATCTGCGGGGAGTGCGCAAAACCCACAAGAGTCGGTCTTTCGCTCCTGGCGGACGGAACCAAGGTTCGCGTCTGCAAGAAGTGCGGGGGCACCATCGGCAGGTAGAAGCCTCGAGCAGCGGCAAGATGACAAGACTAGAAGAAAAGTACAAGGATCAAGTCCTCCCGGCGATGATGAAGGAGTTTCGGTACTCCAACTTCCTGGCGGCCCCCAGAGTGGAGAAGATCGTTGTCAACGTGGGTGTGGGTGAGGCCATTCAAAATGTCAAACTGCTGGACGTGGCCGCCGCGGAGTTGGCGGCCATCACCGGCCAGCGGCCAGTGGTGCGCCGGGCGCGAAAGTCGATTGCGGGATTCAAGCTGAGGACGGGGATGCCGATCGGCGTGAAGGTCACCCTGCGGGGCGATCGAATGTACGAGTTTCTGGACCGGTTGTTGAACATCGGTTTGCCCAGGGTGCGTGATTTTCGCGGTTTGTCACCTCGCGCCTTCGACGGGAGGGGCAACTACACGATTGGACTGAAGGATCAGCTGATCTTTCCAGAGATTGATCTGGGGAAGGCAGAGCGTTTGATGGGGATGAACGTTACCCTGGTGACGAGCGCAAAAACCGACGAGGAAGCTCGCTTTCTTCTTTCAGCGCTGGGCATGCCCTTCGCCAAGAAGGAAGAACGGCGGCTGGTTGCTTTTTAGAGAGAAGAGAGAGGGAATGGCCAAGAAGTCACTGATCGCAAAACAACGGAAACGCCCCAAGTTTTCCACTCGTCGCTACTCGCGCTGCCAGCGCTGCGGCCGGCCGCGCGGTTATTTGCGCAAGTTTGAGCTGTGCAGGATTTGCTTTCGGGAACTGTCTTTGAGAGGGGAGATACCAGGCGTCATCAAGGCCAGTTGGTGAGCTGAAAAACCCGGCCCGGTAAGGACTTTTCCCGGCTGCGGGGGAACCTGAGAGGAGTCGCACGCAATGTCGATGACAGATCCCATCGCCGATATGTTGACGCGCATTCGGAATGCGCTTATGGCTAATCACGAGTCGGTGGAGATACCGCTATCAAAGCTCAAGGAAGCCATCGTCGGAATTCTCAACCGCGAGGGTTACCTCTCGAGCTATAAGGTCAATCAAGGCCAACCCGCTTCAACGCTCACGGTGGTTCTGAAATACGGCAAGAATCGGGAATCGGCCATTCGGGTTCTGCAACGGGTCAGCAAGCCGGGCCGTCGAGTGTATTCGGGAAAGGACGAGATTCCGTTGGTTCTGGGAGGCTTGGGAATCAATGTCCTCTCCACCTCGCAAGGGATCATGACCGGTAAGGAAGCCCGACAGAAGGGCGTCGGCGGAGAGATTCTCTGTGAGGTGTACTGACCCTTCCGCAAGGAAGGAACGCCGTCTTCAAGCTTCTGTCGGGGAGTGTCGCGTGGCTGCGGGGAGGATTCGATAGGCGAGCCGGATCGGGCTGACTTTGAAGAAGATCAGGTGTCATGGAACGTCTGGGGGTTGAAGTGCTCAAGCTTGGGCCGGGAAGCCCTCCCTCACTCCCCCTTGCTGTTTCAGAGGATGGATCTGAAGTTCGTCTCGCCTCGGTTTCGACGAACTTCTGTCAACGAGGAAGATTATGTCCCGAGTGGGGAAGAAACCGATCGAGATACCTTCGGGCGTGAAGATCACTGTCCGGGAGGACCGGGTGATGGTGGAGGGTCCGAAGGGAAAGCTGGAAACTCGTCTGCCGAATGGGATCGGAGTAGAATTGAAGGAAGGAGAGCTCCTGGCCAGACGCAGGAACGAAGAGAAATCGGTCAGGGCGCTCCATGGGTTGACTCGCTCGCTTCTGGCCAATGCGGTGCAAGGAGTCACCGCCGGCTTCAGCCGCCAACTGGAAGTCGTGGGGATCGGATACAAGGCCGAGGTTCGAGGGGAGTACCTGACCCTGGGGCTGGGGTTTTCCCACCCCATACAATTCCCCATTCCTTCCGGAATCGAGATCAAGGTGGAGCGCAACCGCCGAAGTATCCCCAACTATGTGGGGACTCTGGTGGTGGCGGGGATCGATAAGGCTCGGGTCGGTCAGATCGCTGCCGAAATACACCGCCTGCGACCGCCCGACGCGTATAAGGGCAAAGGAATTCGATATTCGGATGAAGTGGTTCGCTTGAAAGTGGGTAAGAAGGGCGCCTGAGCGGACTCCGAAGCCCGGATCGAAATGGCGGGTTGGAGGGGACTCCCGCAGAGAATCGGCGCAAGTTTGAGTGCCCAACCCGAAGACTGGAATCAAGGTTCTCATGGCTAAGAAACTGACCCGAAACGAAAGAAGGCTGAAGGTCCACGAGTCCATCCGAAAGAAGATCTCCGGAACAGGGGCCCGACCCCGCCTGTGTGTTTTTCGAAGCTTGAAGAACACCTATGCCCAACTCGTCGACGACTCACGGGGAGAGACGCTGGCGGCCGTCTCCACTCTCAAAGTGGGCGGGAAGAAACTGAAGAACGGCGGCAGCCTCGAGGCAGCCAAGAAGGTGGGAGCGGAAATCGCGGAAAAGGCCAAGGCGAGTGGAATCCGGGAGATTGTCTTTGACCGGGGCGGCTACATTTACCACGGTCGCGTCAAGGCCCTTGCCGAAGCCGCGCGAGAGGCGGGTCTGAAGTTCTAGGAGAAGCTATGGCAAACCGTGAAACCGCCGAAGTCGAGCTGAAAGAGCAGGTTATTTCAATCAATCGCGTCACCAAGGTGGTCAAGGGCGGGAAGAATCTGAGTTTCAGCGCCCTTGTTGTGGTGGGTGACCTGAACGGTCAAGTCGGTTTTGGAATGGGCAAAGCCAAGGAGGTCCCCTCGGCCATTCGCAAAGGACTGGAAAGGGCCAAGAAGAGGATGGTGCGCGTTCCCCTCAGAGGCTCGACCATCCCTCATGCCGTCACGGGCGTTTTCGGGGCCGGCCGGGTGATGTTGAAACCGGCCCAGGAAGGGACCGGCATTATCGCTGGTGGCACTGTCCGGACGGTCATGGAGGCGGCCGGAATCCGGGATGTGGTCACAAAGGTGTTGGGATCAGGGAACCCCTACAACGTCATCAAGGCCACGTTCCAGGGTCTGGGGCGCCTGCGAAGCCTGCTTGAGGTGGCTCGAACCCGAGGTCTCCCGGCCGAGGAGATTTAATGGCAAACAAGCCGGCGAAGAGATTGAAGATCCAATACGTGCGCAGCATGATCGGCCGCTCCAAGCGCCAGAAGGCGGTGGTCCGTGGATTGGGATTGAGAAAGCTGAATCAGGTTGTGGAACGGCCGGATACTCCTTGCATCCGGGGCATGGTTGCTAAGATTCCACACCTGGTCGAAGTGATCGAGGGAGACGAGCAGTGAGTCTGACACTACAGGAGTTGAGGCCGGCCAGGGGCGCTAACCGGAAGCGCAAGAGAGTCGGGCGGGGTCCGGGCTCCGGCTATGGAAAGACATCGGGTCGAGGGCACAAGGGGCAGAAATCGCGGTCGGGTTTTTCCCGCCGTGCCGGTTTCGAGGGTGGACAGATGCCTCTCTACCGGCGACTGCCCAAGCGTGGCTTCACCAATATTTTTGCCAAGAGATTTGTGGTGATGAACGTCCGAGACCTGAACCGCTTCGAAGAAGGCTCGACGATCTCGCCGGAATTCCTGAAGCGTTCGGGCGAAGTCAAACGAATCCGGGACGGCCTGCGGATTTTGGGTGAAGGTGAGTTGAGGAAGAAGCTGGTCGTGCAGGCGCACCACTTCAGTGAGTCGGCCAGGAAAAAGATTGAGGCTGCCGGCGGAAGCGTTGAGGTGCTGAGTCCATGATCGACGCCGCCCCTTTTCTAGCCAGCTTGAAGAACATCGTCAACGTTCCCGACCTGCGCAAACGCATCTTGTTCATGTTGGGGCTGTTGGCGGTTTATCGAGTGGGAAGCTGGATCCCCACCCCCGGCGTCGACAGCAACGCCTTGCAGCAGTTCTTTGCCGCCCAAGCGGGAACCATCTTCGGGTTTCTGGATATTTTCTCAGGAGGCAACCTGAGCCGGCTTTCCATCTTTGCTCTGGGGATCACTCCCTATATCACAGCATCCATTATCCTCCAGTTGCTGACCGTGGTGTGGCCTTACCTGGAACGCCTCTCCAAAGAAGGTGAATTGGGCCGCAAGAAGATCAACCAGTACACCCGATACCTGACGGTGGGCCTGAGCCTCTTCCAGAGCATGGCCACCGCCGTCGCCCTGGAAAACAGTCAGTCCACGCCGCCCATCGTTCCGGCCCCGGGTTGGGGTTTTCGAATCATGACCATGATCACCCTCACGACGGGGACCGCCTTCGTGATGTGGGTCGGCGAGCAGATCTCCGAACGGGGAATCGGGAATGGAATCTCGTTGATCATATTCGCCGGCATTGTGGTGGGCTTGCCTCACGCAACCGCCTCGTTGAGTCGAGATTTTTGGACCGGCAATCGAAACGTCTTCATTATTATCGGTCTACTGGTGGTGATGATTGTGACGGTGGCGGCGATTGTTTTTGTGGAACGAGGTCAGCGGAGAATCCCGATCCAATATGCCAAACGGGTGGTGGGACGTCGTATGTACGGAGGACAGTCCACTCACCTCCCGTTGCGCGTCAACTCGGGAGGTGTGATTCCGGTCATCTTTGCGGCTTCCATCGTGGCCTTTCCGTCCACCCTGCAGATGGTGTTTCCCTACGAAATCATGACGGCGATTTCCCAGCAACTCCGGCAAGGGTATCCACTTTACAATTTGATCTATGTTGCCGGGATCATCTTTTTCTGTTTTTTTTATGTGAGCATCATCTTCAACCCCGATGAAGTGGCCGACAACATTCGGAAATATGGAGGATTCATCCCCGGGATTCGACCCGGCAAGAGGACCTCTGAGTTCATCGACAGAGTTCTGAGCCGGCTCACTTTTGCCGGAGCCATCTATCTGGTTCTGGTGTGCCTGCTTCCCGAGTTCCTGATCACGGGATTCAAGGTTCAACCGATCCCCCTGATCGGGACTGCTTTGGACAACTTCCTGGTCAAGTACAACCTGGATCTGGTCACAACAGGACTCGGACTGACGTTCTATTTTGGGGGAACCTCGCTGTTGATCGTTGTGGGTGTGGCCATGGACACCGTGCAGCAGGTGGAAGCGCAGCTGATCATGCGCCACTATGAGGGCTTTTTGAAGAAGGGTCGGGTTCGGGGCCGGCGGTGACACAGCCAGGCCCTCGGCACTCCGCGGGGCGTCCTGCCAGGGACCGTGAGATGAGTGTGGTGACGGCTGGCGCGGGACTTCCGGTGGGTCTTCAAGGCGGTCGGGCTGGGGTGGGCGACAGGGAAAGTGGCACTTCGATCAGGCTGCGGTCTTGAGATCGGCGTTGAGCTTGGGGGTCGAAGCGAAGAGCCGTGACTTGTGTTACAATAACCGTTTCACCGGGGCGGGGACTGTCCTTTGAGGCGTTCTGCCGCAGGGATTGTTGAGGCCGTCGCCGCAGTCCGCGAACGGCACTCCTGAGAGGCGGGGGAAGCGAAGAACCAACGGGTCGATATTCCGGTCTACGATCCATCGGGTGGAGGGTCCGGTCCGGTCCGGCCGGCTCTGGCCGGACCACCAAGCGTGCCGTTGTGAGAGGGCGTGAGCCGCAGGCGACGCGTCCGGTTCAGGACGGCAATCCAGGTGCCGGTCGAAGGTTGTGTGGTCGGCGAGACTCCTGCTTTCCGCCTCGGCCACGGCAGGGAAGTGGGTCGAGCGGAATGACGAATCTGAGAACCAGAATCTCATGATCGTGTGCAGGGGCAGAGCCGAACTGGAGAAGATGCGGGAAGCCAACCTCATTGTTGCTCGAGTGCTGAGCCATCTAGGGACGCTGATTCATTCGGGCATGACGACTGCTGAATTGGACCGAGTGGCTGAAGGGATGATCGTGGAAGCCGGCGCGGAGCCGGCCTTCAAGGGGTATCGCGGGTACCCGGCCACCCTGTGCGCTTCGGTCAACGATCAGATTGTCCACGGAATCCCCAGCGATCGGCCTCTGAGGGAGGGAGACATCCTGGGTTTGGATGTTGGGGTGCGTTACCACGGTTACTACGGGGACTCGGCCTGGACTTTTCCTGTGGGGAAAATTTCCCCCCGGGCTCAGCGTTTGCTGGACGTGACAAAGGCCTCTCTTTTTAGAGGAATTGCGAAAGTGATGCCGGGGAATCGGGTCTCCGATATTTCAGCAACGATTCAGGAGTTTGTTGAGGCCCAGGGGTTTTCAGTAGTAAAGGATTTTGTGGGACACGGAATTGGCAGGTCGCTGCACGAAGAGCCTCAGGTCCCCAATTACGGCAAACCCGGTCGTGGGCCCCGTCTGCTGGAAGGAATGGTGCTGGCAATCGAGCCGATGGTCAACTCCAAGGGTCCCGAGGCCAAGGTGCTGGACGACAGATGGACTGCGGTCACGCTGGATGGAGGGTGCAGCGCTCATTTTGAGCATTCAGTGGCCGTCACGCGGAACGGCCCCTGGATCCTGAGCGCGCCGGATGGCGTGAGAGAGAACGGCGAATGACGAAAGAAGAGCCTATTGAGGTGATGGGTAAGGTGGTAGAGACACTTCCCAATGCCATGTTTCGAGTGGAACTGGAAAATGGCCATCGAGTTCTGGCTTACATTTCCGGAAAGATGAGAAAGTACTTCATCCGAATCCTGCCCGGGGACAAGATCAAAGTGGAACTGTCCCCCTACGACTTGACCCGAGGAAGAATCGTTTACCGGTATAAGTAAGAAAAGCGTCGGCTGAGACAGAATGGGACGTCAAGATGAAAGTTCGATCGTCGGTCAAAAAAATTTGCATCAACTGCAAGGTCGTACGTCGCAAGGGTGTGGTTCGGGTCATCTGTCCGAATCCCAAACACAAACAGCGCCAGGGTTGAAGCGGCAGGGGACTGAAGGTAAGGTATGGCACGAATAGCAGGAGTCAACGTTCCCGACGGCAAGCGGGTGGAAGTCGGCTTGACCTATGTTTTCGGAATAGGGAGATCTCGATCCAGTCAGATCCTCGCCCAGGCCAGCGTGGACGGGATGAAAAAAGTTGGAGAGCTGAGTGAAGAAGAAGCGACCCGTATTCGCCGGATCATCCAGGAGCAGGGAGGCGTGGAAGGAGATCTCCGCAAAGAGCTGCAGCTGAACATCAAGCGACTGATGGACATCGGCTGTTACAGGGGCTTGCGTCACCGGCGAGGCCTGCCCGTGCGGGGCCAACGTTCCCACACCAACGCCCGAACCCGTAAGGGTCCCAAAAAGAGTGGTATCCGCAGACGAAGGAAATAGGATTAGGCGACTATGGCAAAAAGCGGAAAGAAGACGGGCAAGAAACGGGCCAAGAAGAGAGAGAAGAAGACGATTGTGCACGGTGTGGCCCACATTACGGCAACGTTCAACAACACGCTGATCAGTATCGGTGACTTGGATGGGAATGTCTTGTCCTCTGCCAGCGCAGGCGGCCAAGGCTTCAAAGGGAGTCGCAAGAGCACACCCTTCGCCGCCTCACAGGCCGCCCACAGGGCTGCTGCGGCAGCACGCGAACAGTATGGAATGAGGTATTGCGATATCCGCGTCAAAGGTCCAGGATCCGGGAGAGAGGCCGCCATTCGCTCTATTCAAGCGGCGGGGGTTGAGGTCCGACGCATCAAGGATGTGACTCCCATCCCTCACAATGGCTGCCGCCCTCCCAAGCGCCGCCGGGTTTGAGGCGAAACCAACCAGACAGTCAGAGCGAGCTGCGGGTGAAATGCTCGGACTCACTGATTTTTTGATCTTCATTTTCTAATACGGTTTGAAGACGGAGGCAGATCGAATTTGGCACGCTACACAGGTCCTGTCTGCAGGCTTTGCAGACGCGAAAGCATGAAGCTGTTTCTCAAAGGGCAACGCTGTTTCTCCGAGAAATGCGCGGTGGACAAGCGAAGTTTCGCTCCGGGCGAGCACGGAACGTCCCGGCGTCGGCGGCCCAAGACTCTGGGATACGGTCTGCAACTTCGCGCCAAGCAAAAGGTCAAGCGCATTTACGGAGTCATGGAAAAGCAGTTTCGAGGCTACTTCCGGCGGGCAGCCCGAAAGAAGGGAATCACCGGTGAACTGCTTCTCCAGTTGCTGGAGCGACGACTCGATAATATTGTCTATCGACTCGGTTTTGCGAGTTCCCGCAACCAGGCCCGCCAACTGGTTCGTCACGGCCATATGCGAGTCAATGGCCATCGCGTCAACATCCCCTCCTTCATTGTGAAGAAGGGAGATGAGATCTCGCTGAGTCCGAAGGGCCAAAAGAACATCGTCGTTCAGAGTTGTTTGGAGTCAATCGCGGGAAAGGGAGTGCCGGAGTGGCTGAACCTTCAGGTCGAAGAGTTCAAAGGCCAGGTCCTGGAATTACCCCGCCGTCAGGACATCCAAATCCCGATCGAAGAACAGCTCATCGTAGAGCTCTATTCCAAGTAAGGACCGAACTCTAACCAAAGATATTTTAAATTTTGATTCCATCGGTTGGGCGATTCTGGCGCCAGGTCACTGAACCACGAACGTGAGTGAGTGGCCCTCCGGATTGTGGCCGGGCGCTGACGCTTCGGTTCAGTTTACAGAGCAAGGGGAACGGCGCGGACGTCGTCCCTGGAACGCATCTGAGAGAAAAATTCGCAGAATTCGGCAGTAAGCAGCTGAAGATGACGGCTCAACGGTATCCGGTCGACAACCTTTGATCATCTTCCGCGAACGCATGGAGCTGCCCCGGGGGGCAAGATCTCGCGTTCGACTTTTGACATCCGAAAGAGAGTGCAACAGATGATAGGTTTCCAAAAACCAAAAAGACTCGCCTCTGTGAAGGAAACACTGACTCCTACCTTCGGGCGCTTTTATGCCCAGCCGTTCGAACGGGGGTTTGGCACCACCATCGGCAACGCCATGCGCAGAATCCTCATGTCCTCGATTGAGGGGGCCGCCGTCACGGCGGTCAAGGTCGAGGGTGTCCTGCATGAGTTTTCCTCCATCCCAGGGGTCTGCGAAGATGTCACTGACGTCATCATGAATCTGAAGCAGATCCCGATCAAGTTGCACGTCGATCGTCCCAAGATCCTCCATCTGGAGTCGACTGGCGCCGGGGAGTTGAAGTCCGGTGATATCAAACCCGACCCGGACGTAGAAATCCTGGATCGGGATTTGCACATCGCCACGGTCAATGAAACCGGGCATGTCAAGATGGAGTTCCGGGTCAAAAAGGCCCGTGGCTATAAGCCGGCGAACGAAAACTTCGAAGAGGATCTCGATCTGGGCTATATCCTCGTTGATTCAGTCCACTCCCCGGTGAAGAAAGCCAACTTCTATGTGGAGGCGGCGCGTCTCGGGCAGGCGACCGACTATGACCGCCTCAACCTGGAGGTGTGGACAAACGGATGCATTACGCCGGAAGATGCGATTGCCCAAGCGGCTAGAATTCTGAAGGATCACCTCTATATCTTTGTCAACTTTGAAGATGAGCCGGAAGAGATAGAAAAAGAAGAAGATCCGGAGATCAGCCTGATCAATGACAACCTCAACAAATCGGTGGAAGAACTCGAACTCTCCGTTCGTTCCTATAATTGTCTGAAGAATGCCAACATTCAGACCATCGGCCAGTTGGTGACACGAACCGAAGCCGAAATGCTCAAGACGAAGAATTTCGGTAGAAAGTCATTGAACGAAATCAAGGAGATCCTGGCTGATATGGGTCTGTCTTTCGGAATGAGGATGGATGAGAAGGATCGGCCAGTCCGCCAGACCGTTGACGTGTAGAACGGGGAAAACGTCATGCGACACCGTTGGGCCGGAAGAAAGCTGAATCGCACCAGCAGCCATCGCAAGGCGATGCTGCGCAACATGGTGACTGAGTTTCTGGATAAGGAGCGCCTTGTGACCACTGTTCCCAAGGCCAAGGAACTTCGTCCCTTTACGGAGAAGCTCATCACCCTTGGCAAGCGGGAGACGCTGCACGCCAGGCGCCGAGCGCTGGCCCTGATCCGGCGCAAAGAGGTGGTGCACAAGCTCTTCGACAGCCTGGCGCCCCGTTTCGCAGATCGCAACGGCGGTTACACTCGGATCATCCGCCTTGGGTTTCGAAAAGGTGACAATGCCGAGCTCGCTCTCATCGAGTTGGTGGGAAGTGAATCGGTCCCTCCCGCCGGGGAAAAGAAGCGTTCCAAGTCGGCCAAAGAGTCGCCTGACCGGAAAAGCAGTTGACCCCAGAAGCGTATGCCGCAGGCTCTTCAAGGGCGCGCCCACGACATCCTGGCGCTTTCTTCGCGAGAGTCGCTCAACTCAACTGAAGGCATGCGGTCATGTCGGTCCACATAGAGCAGATTGATCTGAATCTGAAGCGTCGCTTCGACCCTTTCGTCTGCACGTTGGAAGACTTCCGAAGTTCCGACGCCCCCATGAGACAATGCCTTGAGTTGGCCTGGATTGCCGCCCAGACTGATCTCCCGGTTTTGATTTTGGGCGAGTCCGGTACGGGCAAGACTTTGCTGGCCCGGGCCGTTCACAATTCTTCACGGCGGGCCAAGGGCCCCTTTGTTTCCTTCAATGCGGCGGCGCTGAGTGAAACACTTCTGGATAGCCAGCTGTTCGGGCATGAAAGGGGCGCCTTTACGGGAGCTCAAAAGCGCCTCAAGGGAAAATTCGAGCTGTCCCATCAGGGAACGCTGTTCATTGATGAGATTGCGGACATGAGTGCGCCTGGTCAATCGAAGATTCTGCGCGCCGTCGAGTACGGCGAGTTCGAGCGGCTGGGGTCCGAAAAGCTGCAAGTCGCCGATGTGCGCCTCATCTCAGCCACTCACTTGCCCAAAGAGCACTTCACCCACTCGGGAAGCTTCCGTCGAGACCTGTTTTACCGTCTCAACGGCATGACCCTCACCCTCCCCCCCCTGCGGCAGCGCACCTACGACTTGCCTTTCCTGATTGCGGCGGAAATCGATCTGGCGGCCGCAAAGAAAGGTAAGAGGATCACCGGCTTGAGCAGGGCGGCGGCGCAAACATTACTCTGCTACGACTGGCCGGGTAATCTTCGCGAATTGAATCGGGTCCTCCGAGCGGCCGTGGCGATCGGGGAAGGGCCGATCCTGGAGCGCAGTGCCATCCTGTTGGAGGAGAGCCAACCGCCAGTTCGTGTGGGGTTGGAGGACCAGAAGCCGCCTCAGTTTCCGGGTGCCGGATCGGACTGGACGCTCAAATCGTTGGAGAGAAAACACATTCGCTGGGTGCTCAATCAAATGGGCGGCAACAAGAGGAGGACGGCGCGCGCCCTCGGTATCTCCCGCTCCACGCTGGATCGAAAACTAACCACCAGCTAAAGCTCACGAGGCTCACGCCTCAGGCCGACTAGCGGTGTCGTGGTATTGCCGTGATTCCCAGCCCCGCCGGTTTGACAGCAATTAAGAGAGAGCGCTTGCTCTGCTCCCCAGGTCGAACAGGACGGCTGACTCCCCCCGGTGCTGGATGAGGGTTTGAAGGTGTCTAATCAGCAGGTCCCGCCGCTTCAAGATGCCATTCAGCTCCGAAGGGTGGAGGTACTTTCCAATCCGCTCTTTCAGGGCTGGTTTGTTCAGTCTCCGCAGCTTGTCCAACAAGGTGCGGTCACACCTCCAGATCGTGTTCGGGTGCAACAGTTCCGGGTTCCGTCGAAAGGCTCTGGTGTGGTCGATCATCCAGAGGCTCCAGCCGGAGTCGAACAGGACATTTCCCTGGTTGCGGTCTTCGTTGTAGATCAGGTTGTCGAAAACTCGCATGATCTGAACCTGACGTTGCCAGAGCAATCTGTTTTCCGGCTCCAACTTCTTCTGCCGGCGCTTCTTCTCCGTCAGTGCGTTTTCAATCCAGAGCTGAAGAGAGCCGCGCTTCCTGTAGAGAGTTCGCTCCACCACGGGTGGAATGTTTTCGAGTCCGAGCAGCTGTCCCAGTCGATAGGCAGCCACCTCGAAGAGAGCATCATCCCTGAAGTGATACTTGGTGGTCCTGGCGAGTCTGGCTCGGAACTTGGAGATACGGACATTTCGGAAAACGGCATGCATCCGAATTCCATCCTTCTCCAAGAGGACTTTCAAGGGATGGTTCACGCCTTCTCCAATGCGCTTGCTGGAGACCACCCGGGCTGAGCGGAGAAAATCCGTCACCTCCTGATCGGTCTTGAAAGCGAGCGGTAGTCCGCCCGGCCCCAGCCACCGCGCTTTCTCCACATCGGCCGAATAGGCAGGCTGAGTAGCGCTCAGGAAGAGCCCAAGAGCGCTCAGGCTGCAAACCAGCACCCAGCCGCTCAGATTCCGGCTGCAGACGGAGGCCGCAAAATTCCCCGACCCAGGGGATGTCGCCGTAGTGCGGACAGTACGGCTGGAGCCACGCGCGCGGACCAGAGTTATCCCTCTTTGAAAGCCTTGGCTGTGCATTTTTTCCTCCCCAGGACTCAGATCCTGCCGGTCCAGATTGAAGAACCCGGGCCAGCCCGGACTTCTCGCGCCCAATCTACCGCGGACCCGGCTACGTCTCGAGCCTTGTCTCCACGGCCATTTCGGATCTCTCGCTACGATTCGGTGGAAGAACCCGGGATAGGGGTAAGCAACTCCATGACCAGACCGGCCGGGAGGAGTCAAGTGAGGAAAAACCAGTGACTTAGCGCCAGAGGGGGAAAAGCCCTATAGTCTCAATATGAGACCGATAGTCTTATTGTGAGACTAGACGACTTCTGCTTATACGGTTGATTCAGCACACCCACAGGTGTAGTGTAGAGGTGTGGCCCGTCCGCCGTTTCCGAGGAGTCTACGGCAGTTCCAGTTGGAGTTCACCACCGAAGAGGCCTGCCAACAGTACCTGGCTTGTTGGTTTGCTTGCCTTCTCACCCGCTAAACACGTACCGCGTAACACGCTGGGTCTTTCCAGCGGAGCTCTGCAAAGGTCTGAAAGAGCGATTTATGGTTAGCATAGAGATTGTTTGTAGTGCGAATTGTTATCCAACGCGCAACTTGACCATTTTGTGAACTTCTTTCGGGCCTGGCGAGGCGGTGGAGGTTCCTAACTCCCAATAGCCAAGTGTTGGGGATGAAGAGCCGGCCGATACCCGCTCGATCACGACATCTTATGAATGATCCGGGCTGGCCAGTGGGGGTGGCATGATCTGTCATTCTGAGCCAGGTTTACGCTGGGGCTTCGACCCTCTCCCTTCCCAATCCAGCCAGATATCGAATCAGCGCCAGGCAAAACTCCGGTTCTCCCGTGAGCAAGTCGACGAAATCGTCGTAGCGGACCACCAGAACAGTCGAGGTCTGGACTGTTCGAGCAGAGACGGCGTGGCGGCTCTCGGAAAAAACCGACCAGAAATCGAGGCCTGCCCGCTCCACCAGCCAGCTCTTGCCGTTCCCATCCTCTGATCGGACTTTGCCCTGAACCACAAGGTAGAGCTTTGAGGCTTCGTCGCCTCTCGAGAAAAGCGGCACACCCGGCGGGACTTCCTTGTCTTCCGCAATCAAGGCAAGCTGGGCAAGCTGGTCGGTTGAAACCAGGGAAAACAAATCCAGGTCTTGCAGAAGGAGCACTTTTTCGACTGTTTTCAACATCGGTTGTTGAAGCTCGCAGCCAGGAATTCCTTACCAACCAGAAGTTCAGAAGTCGAGTCTGCCATGCAATCGCAATATCCGCAACAAGAGGCTGGATGAGATTCTCGGAATTGGGCCGCTGCCGGCCCGGTGAGCCCATGGCTCATTCCTCATCCGCCGTCTCCCTAGCCCGGCCGTGATGCCCGGTCGGGGTGGCCCTTCCAGCTCCTCGGCAACTCCGCGGTTGCCAAGTGCCAACTACCCAATTCCCAAAGTGCGATTCCATACGAAATTCCAGATGCAGAGCTGTTTGGAGTTTGAAGCTTGGATTCTTGGGATTTATTTGAGATTTGAGGTTTGAACATTAGGATTTCTGGTTCTCACAGGTTCTCATCCCAAAAGTTAAGCTATTATTTAACAATTACTTAAGCCTTTTTGGGATGGGAACTAGCTTTCGGTCCAGTCGGCGAGCGCCCACTCAGCCGTCTCACGAACCAGCGGGTCGATGTCCTGGCAGATCTGTTCGAGGCGCCTTCGCAGCCGTTTCCGGTCCAGGGCTCGGACAGCCGCAATAATGCAGCATTTCAACCAGGGGTCGGCCAGGAAAAGGGCGTTGGAAAGAACCGCGTCCAGGTGGGTTGGAAGATGGAACAGAGCCCGACCTGCTGTTGCCGCTTCACTCCTGTCGTGAGCCGCGAAGATGGGCAGCAGAGTCTGTCTGAGCTCTCCTCGAACTCGCGCATCGATCAATTCAATGGCATTTTCCCGCCGCCTTCTTTCGTCACTGGTGAATCCAAGGTAAGAGAAGTAGGCGTCCCCGGGGGGCAGGAACAGCTCCAAGCCCCGAAAGATCTTCTCGATACCCCAGTCCATGCGCTCCAGGAGAGCTCTCTTCAGCAGCCGACCCGCGCCCCCATCCTCTTGGTCCAGGAGAAGGTCCAGGTTGAGTAGCTCGTAGTACTGTCGAGCCCAGATCTGAAGGAGCGGGGCAAAGGACATTTCCCCCCAACTCAGATCCCGGTGACGGCGGATCTTATTGAGACCTTTGAGAGCACGGAAGGAAACTTCGGGATCAGGGAGGTAGAGGGCGCTGACAAGCCCCTCACGGGAGGCGGCGCTGTCGACGAGGGTCAAAATGTGGGGAATTTCTCTCTTGACGGCACTCTCTACCTCGAGAGTTTTCAGCAGAGCCATGAGATGTCCAACCAGGGAGTCTCCGTATTGTGCCAATGCTTTGGCGGCCGCCTGTCGGCTCCAGTTACAGGCAAGATACTGCTGGAGCATTTCGAGGCATTCGGGCCGGCGGTAGCTCCCGATCGACCGGATGGCGGCGCGAGCCAGTTCTCTGTCACTCGAACTCACCCACTCCCGAAGAATGGGGAGATACGCCGTCTGGCAGGTTCTTCCCATCAGGCGGGCCAGAGACCGTGCCTGTACCGGCTCTGCCTTCTGGCACCATTGCATCACACGCCGCGGGTAGAGGACCGTATGGAGGTCCTGAACGTAGTGATCCAGATAGTAGAGGCAAAGCGGGTTGGGAATCGAGGATGACCCGCAGTCTGATCGGAACTGCTTCAGATGTCTTCCCGGTCGATGGCGCAACAGGAGATGCAGTGCCGCCGCCGCCACCTCAATGTCGGTATGATCGAGCAAGGGCTCCACCGCGCTCAGCCAGCCAGGAGCGCCGGTGCTGTAAACTTCAGAAAGCTGTGAGGGTGCCAGTTCTCCTCCCGATGAGGTCAGGTCGGGTTTGGACCGTCCGCTTTCCCGGGGGAGCTTCATGAGTTGGGTCAGGGCAAAGTGCACTTTGGCCGGTCGAGGGCTCTTGAGGGCAGTGAGGAGGGTTCGCTCAGCCGCCGCCTCCATCAGCTGAAAGGCACGCCTGGAGGAAGGAGTCGACTTGATTTCAAGGCTTCGGCGCAGGGTCCGGACATACTCTCTCCCCAGCCGCCACGCCACCCCGGCCCACAACAGCGATGTCATCAGAATGACCAGGAGTAGCATTTCCGGCGGGGTTCGCGACCAAGCGTAGGTGGCCAGAAAAATCGCCGCCGCCAAGGCATCACCCAGTCGGAACACGACCACATCGATCATGCCCTTTGCGCTCATCGTGGCTTGGCTGGAGATCGGGATGTAAAGCAATTCGACACTGGTTTTCTGGAGCGAAGACCGGAATCCACCATCGATCACCTTGAGTGCTACGACGTCCCAGAACTTTGCTGCGATCAGGGCTGGCAAAGAGACCACGGCCAGGGATACGGGCAGGATCAATAAGGTGACTCCTACCCCGAGTCCCCGCAGCAAGCGGCCGGTGGCGAACATTTGAACCAGCGCCGAAAGAATGAATATCGTCCCCAGCAGAGTGCCGAAAAACTGGGTAATCTGGCTTTCCAAGGGCCCATATTTTTGCCCCAGTGCCCACTTGAATTGAAGATCGATCAGTGTGCTGGCGCAGGTCGACAGCAGAATGACTGCTGCCAGGAAGCTCAGATGTCTGGAGCTGAAGAGGCGCCGAAGAAAGCTGTCAGCCGCAATCTCGCCCGTGAACTTCCGATCCTCCAGGGGATCCGGACGGAGACTCATCTGCCGTCGAATGGCGAGCAAGACCACATGCATGAGGCCCAGCAGGAGGCCAACCTGAAAAAGCAGCCATTGGGTGCCCATACTCCGGGCCAGGAGGGCAGCATAATAACCTCCACAGGCGCCTCCCAGGATTCCCCCCATCCCCAGAACTGAAAACAGCCTCTTGGCCTCCCGGGTCGTATACAGTTGGTAGGAGAGCATCCAGCCCTGAGTCGGGAGGAGGAGCGTAAAAATTCCTCCCCAGACGTAAAAGGCGGAAGACACCCAAGCGTCCCTTCGGTTGAGGAGAACAAAGAACAGCCCAAGACTGCAGAGGAGGCTGAAGACGGTGAGGAGGTTCAGCTGGATGCGAGAATATCGCCGAGCCAGCCGCCGAAGGAAGAGAACACCCACGCCCGACACCAGGGCCAGGATGAGGTAGAGAAAAGGCAGGCGCCAGTCGAACCCCACCCGCCCCAGATAGAGGGCGTTCTGGAGCGATTTCACGATGCTGACGCTGGCCATCGCCAGAAAGAAATAGAGCGTCATCAGCAGGGCTGTCGGCACTTCTTCCCTGCGCACTCGGAGGATGCTCAAAAACCGTTCCAAGCGCCTGACCTCCAACCCTCTTCCGTCAGCACGGATTTGTCACTGCCGGTGGCCCAGCATAGGGGCCTCCTTCTCACTTTGTCAATCCGGGGCCCGCCCCGGGAGTCACCCCAAACATTGGGTCGGATAACGATACCGGTCCCGACTCCCCAAAACCTGGATCGCGATGGCGGGAAGGAATGGCGCATGATGTCGATCACCGATAGCGATTGCGATACCGATACCGAGCCGGAGCCTCAAAAACCTGGCTCAGAATTGCAGATCATCCCACCCTGAGGCTGTCCTGGCAGAGCGGTTATGAGAAAGAGAAATGCGGGTCAGGCGCGTATACGTCACTTGACCTTTCACAGACGGACGCCTTTCCAGCGAGCAGATGGAGGCGAGCTGCCGGTTTGTCTTTCGCCGTCCCTGGCCTGAAACCCCGCGCGAAGTCCACTGTTTCACTGTTGAATACGGCTGACTTGCTGTATTCTCTCTGAAGCGGTTTCTTGAAGGGAAGAAGAAGTCTCCTGCCTGCTTCCGGTTCTGCCCCTTCCGAGGGGTCCGGTTTATTATCTTGACGACCACCTGGTTGGCGAGCCCAGCTGGCGGAAGACCATCGAGCATGAATCGATCGAGATCCTTTCACTCTCCTTTCGCTGCCATCCTCCTGGCAGTTTCGACTCTCTTCTGTTCGTCGGCGATGGGGGAAGCCTCGAAGGGCCCTCGTGAAGGGAGAATTGTGGCCGTTGGGGATGTGCATGGAGGCCACAAGGAGTTTATCGAAATTCTCCAGTCAGCGGGTCTCGTCGACTCCTCCGGCGGCTGGATTGGAGGGCGGGCAACCCTGGTCCAAACGGGTGACCTCCTGGATCGCGGACCGGATGACCGAGGCGTAATGGATTTCTTGATGAGGCTGGAAAAGGAGGCCAAACGCCATCACGGGAAGGTGATTTCCCTGCTCGGAAACCACGAGGTCATGAACATCATGGGGGACCTGCGCTATGTTTCCCTGGAGGCCTATGAGGGCTTCGTAGACAAGGGATCGGAAAAACGTCGCCAGCGGGCTTTCAAGACCTACACGCGGTTCCTCAAGAGGAGAGCCTGGCGCCTGGGACAGTCCGAACCCCTTGTTTCCAAAGAGACGAAGCAAGACTGGATGAGGAGCCATCCGCCTGGCTATCTGGAGCACCGGGCGGCATTCGACGCCAAAGGAAAGTACGGAAGATGGCTCCGAAAAAAGAAAACCATCGCCCGCTTGGGGAAACTCGTTTTCGTGCACGGCGGATTACATCCGGACTTGTCATTCGACATTGAGTCGATCAACAAGCGGATCCGCCGGGAACTCCGCGCCTTCGACCAGTACAGGGAATATATGGTGGAGGAACAACTGATTCTACCCTTCTTTGATCTGGACGAGATGACGGAGGCGGCTACGGCTGAGGTCGACCGTGCGGGGAGAGACCCGAGCGCACCAGAGAGGCTGAGCAAGGACCAGCGGCAGCGCATCCAGATCCTCGAACCCTTTCTGGATTATGGCAGCTGGCTGAGCGTTCACCCGGCCGGGCCATTGTGGTTTCGAGGTTTCGCGCAATGGTCGCAAGTAATGGGGCCGCCCTTGTTGGATCGGCTCCTCGAGACTGACGGTGTCAGACATTTCGTTGTCGGTCACACGCCACAGCTGGAAAGAGGCATTCAGATGCGCTTTGGGGGAAAGATCTTTCTCATTGACACGGGAATGCTCTCCAGCTATTACCGGGGAGGACAGCCCTCGGCCCTTGAGATCCAGGGAGGGCGTTTTACGGCTATCTACAGAGACCACCAGGAGGTTTTGCTGGACTTGAGCCGGGAGGTTGAAGCAGTTACGAGAGAGGACGGGTAGTGGGAACCAGGGGGATCCCGGGAGGTTTCTACCCCAACTTGGCCTGGAGTGCGAGAAACTCGGGTTTAGCTGCTTACGTCGCAATTCTGAGAGAATTTTGCGCTCAGATGCGTCCCATTGACGATGTGGCCGTCGTTACCCCTGCCCCGTAAACTGAACCGAAGCGTCAGCGCCCGGCCCCATCCGGATGGCCACTCACTGACGTTCGTGGTTCAGTGACTTGGCGCCAGAATCGCCTAACCGATGGAATCAAAACTTCAAATATTTTTGGTTAGAGTTAGAGGTCTCGCCACGCGTGTCGTTCCGGGGGCGTGCGAAGTGCTGCCGATCAGGAGCAGCCACTGCGGAAGGCGACCAGGAAGCCGAAGAAGTCCCTGGCGTCAACCTTCCCGTCGCCGTTGATGTCTGCGGCCGGGTCGCCGGCAGCAAAGGCGGCGAGGAAGGCACGGAAATCGTCCACGTCCACGTCGCCGTCACCATCCAGGTCAGCCGGACAGAGAGCCCCCACCTGGAAGGCGTACAAGTAAGAGTACTCGTTGGCCGGATCCTGGCCCGGGATCGAGGTGCCGATGTAGGCGGCTGAGCCGTCGGGCGCGAAGAAGGGCCGGGCAGCCGGCGTGACGCGCCCGCCATTTTCCAGCGGCAGCTGCACGCTCCAGAGTGGCCCGCCGCTTGCGGCGGCCATTGCCTCGACGATTCCGGGACCTCCCAGCGTTCTCACCCCTGCCACCAACAGGGTCGAGTTGTCGGGGCTGACAACGGGGCCAGTGTAGGGGCTCTCGCTGGCCGTCACAGGTCCCAGGTCGTTCTCATCTGCATGGACCCAGCGTGAGGTGCCGTCATTGTTGATGGCGTGCACCTCGAAGGTGTTGCGGACGATGTAGAGCACTCCGTCCAATCCCACGTCCGGGGCGCTGATCACATTGGTGGGCGACTCAAAAAAGGTCCAGCGCAGGCTGCCGCCGGCGTCAAAGGAGCGCAGGCGAATGCCGGCGCCGGTCACGAAGACCTCCACGAAGACGGAACCATCCGGTCCCACTGCCACCTGCTCGGAGGAGTCACCGACGTCGATCAGCCATTGCGGGTTCCCATCCAGGCCAAAGGCCGTGAACGAGCCTCGGGCGCAGAAGTAGAGTTGGCCGGGTGGCCCAAAGACCACCTCCGTGCCCGATTGTCCGAAGTCCGAAAATCCCGGCTCGCTCCAACGCAACTGGCCATCGGGCGTCAACGACAGGGCCCCCAGCCCGAAGTCGTGGACAGCGTAGACGTTGCCGTCGGGACCGACATTGGGTCCGGCGATCGTCTCCTGCGCGTCAGGGTCGCTAAAGACCCACCGCTGAGTGCCGTCGGGATTGAGCGCGTAGATCCTCAACTCCGGACCCAGAGGGTTGGAGGCGACGTAAACACGATCTCCAGGCCCGATGGCGACGGGCCCGGAGGCCCCCTGGCCCTGGGTGTCGAAGATCCACTTCAACCCCCCCCCGCGATCGATGGCGTAAAGGAACCCGCCCACATCGTTCACATAGACCGTGCCGTCGGACCCCACCGCCGGGCGATGGAGGATAAAGGCTGAGTCGGCACGGAACCGCCATTGAACGTGTGGCCCGACCACCTCGATGGGAAGAACTTGCACAGCGACAACATTGCTGGCCACTCCCCCCGCTACCACACGGAGGCTGAACGGGCCGAGAGGCGCGTCGCCCAGCACGTAGGCGTGGATTTCAGTGTCGGACCAGGTCGTTGCTGGCAACGACCTGCCGTCGATCTCCACGCTGCTGGCGCCTTGGGTGGCACCGAAGCCCACTCCGAAGATGCGAAAGCGTCCGCTGCGTGGCAGCTCCGTGCTCGAGACAGACTCGATCACTGGAACCGGGGCAGCAGCCGGCACTGGCGCCAAGACCACCGGCGCCAATATCGCCACAACCGCTACTGCGCTAGTTGGTTTCATGAATGCAACCTCCTTTGCCAGCGAGGCACTCAGGTCGGGCTCCCAAGAGGTGAGTTACCGCCGGCCGCCGGACTGCGCCGCTAGCCCGCATTTCTCACACCGAGTCTACTGCAGAACCGGAATCATCCGCGCTGACTGC
>JBHHYX010000022.1:0-25909 GCA_046757765.1 Acidobacteriota bacterium
GTGTGAAGATGAGATGCCAAAATGTGAAGTTATTCTTGCGCGAGCCCTTAGAGGGAGAAGGGAAGGAGGAGGCCATGAGGACGCACCCTCAAGAGATCCCGGGGCACACCAAGGTCCTGGTGGTTGGAGGTGGACCCGCGGGCTCAATGACAGCCATTTTGCTGGCCCGCGAGGGGATCGACGTCACCCTCTTTGAGAAGGATAAGTTTCCCCGTTATCACATCGGCGAATCCCTGTTAACCTCGGCTGTTCCCCTGCTTAAGTTTGTAGGCCTGTGGAAACGGATCGACGATTACGGGTTTGTGAAAAAGTATGGGGGGTTTTTTCGTGTCAAACAGGGTGAACCAGCTGGGCACGTGGACTTTTCCAGACTGAGCAAGTACAAGTACAGCTATCAAGTGGTTCGCTCAGAATTCGATTACTTGCTCCTTGGTTACGCCCGGGAAATGGGAGCGCGCGTCTGTGAGCAGACCAGCATCACCGCCGTTGACATGGAAGGTGACCGCCCCCTGACCGCCACCTGGCGAAAGCCACACGGCGTCGCCGGCGAGATCAGTTTTGACTTCCTGGTGGATGCTTCCGGGCTGACCGGATTCCTGGCCGCCCAGCATTTCAAGAATCGACGTCTCCAGGAGTCCTTCGCCAATGTTGCGATCAGCGGCTATTGGAGCGGTTTTCACGAGTACCGTGATGCCAACGGCGTCGAGCACAGGGGAGCTTTTTCTATGGAGGCCCTGGCTGACGGCTCCGGCTGGACCTGGGCCATCCCGCTTCACAACAAGACGCTGAGTGTGGGGGTTGTGGTTCACCGCGACATCTACAAAGCCCGTCGCGATGGATTGGGTTCCCCCCAAGCCGTCTACCAGGATGCCCTCTCCAAGTGCCCCGATATCCAGCGCCTGCTTGAGAAGGCCACACAGGAAACCGAGATCAGGGTCTGGCGGGATTACTCTTACGTGGCCGACCGTTTTGCGGGTCGGGGCTATCGCCTGGCGGGTGATGCGGCGGGATTCATCGACCCACTCTTCTCTTCCGGCGTGCATATGGCCTTTCTCGGCGCCCTCTCCAGCGCCGCCACCATCTGCTCGGTCATCAGAGGCGAATCTGAAGAAGCGGTGGCGGAGCAGTTCCACGAACGATGTGTTCGGCAGGCCTACACGCGATTCGTGTTGATGGTGGCCGGTTTTTACCGCCAGGTGCAGAATCAGAAAGAGGTGGTGCTTCCCGGTATCTCAAAAGACGAGTTTCAACTCGCTTTCGATCTTATTCAGCCCGTGGTGTCAGGAAACATCGACTTCAGTCGCGAAGGCCTCTCGGAAGAGGTGCTGGCCAAGACCATGAGATTCACGACGGATGTGATGATGGAGGTCCACAACATCAAGACGGGAAATCAAATCTCCAAACTGGTTTCGAAAAAAGTCTTCGATGACGCCATCACCGGCCCCGCCGGCGCCATCGATGACATGTATATTCGCATGAAGCGAGGGGCGCTCGGCATCGCTCGATTGGGAAGCGTGGGCTCCATGATGGTGGGCGCTCAGCGAAAAGTGATCCGGAAAGTGCTCTCCGGCCCCAGAGCGATGACAAGATTTCTCGGCTGAGCGGCCTTGGAAGAGCTTTCCCGCCCTTCCCCCCTTTCCATTCCGCGGCAAGCAGCTAGGGCCGCTGGGCCCGAAACAAGTTCACAAAAGGGTCAAGTTGCGCGTTGGATAACAATTCGCACCACACACAATCGCTATGACTGGCCATGAATCGCTCTTTCAGAGCTGCCGGGATTCACGGCCACGACATCGCTGGCCGGTCTGAGGCGTGAGCCTCGTTAGATGCTAGAACACAAAGCGGAGACCGAACTGAATCTGCCGGGGGTCAAAAGCGGAAGTGAACCCCAGCGGTTGATTGGCGGGAATATCCTCGCTCCCTCGTACCACGGGGTCGGTCAGGTCCACACCCGGCACGAAGAAGTTGACTCCTGAATAGTTGACTTTGTTGAAGAGGTTGAAGGCCTCGAAAATGAATTCCAAGTAGGTTTGCTCGCGGGGCAGCCGAAACTTGCGGGAGAGACGCAGATCGGTAGTGAACAAGTCGTCCCCTTTGCCCGTGTTTCGACCTGCCAGAGTGCCGCCGGAGACTGTACAGGAGGACGCTTGATCGGTCAGAATGCAGGGCCGGTCGAGGGCTTCATGCGTGTCGCCGTTGGCGTCAAAACCGAGAAGCAAGTTGAAAGGCTTTCCGGAAGCGGCGGTGACAATGGGGGCAACCACCCAGTCAGCAAAAAGATTCTTCCTCCATCCATTTGACCGAGAGGCTCGATAGGGGCTCTGGTAAATCCCACTGACCACCAGACGCTGGCGCTGATCGAAGGTGGAGAGAGATCGTTCCGAGCGCACATCGGTCTGGTTGGCGGGCTCAAACTCGAGCAGGAAATCGGTGGTGTCGTCGATGGCCTTGCCCAGGGTGTAGGACACGTTCATGGAATAGTTCTGACTGAACCGTTTGCGAAGGGCGGCGGTGAACCCATGATAGATCGAGCTGCCGCTGGTCTCGATGAGGTTGAGCTGGACGAAGTCTGGATCCAATCCCGGGATGGCGAATTCATTGGTGCCGACTTGCCGGACATTGATATCCCTGGACCGAATGAGGTGGACCCCTCGATTCAAAATGTAATCCAGGGAGATCGCCCAGTCCGCTCCCAGCGAGCGCTCGATGCCAAAGCTGGCCTGATGGCTGTAGGAGCTGATCGCATCCCCGGCCCCCGGCAGAATGACGGAAGGTGTCTCGCCCGGCGTGACTCCAAAGAACTGGGCCGCCTCCTGCCCACTGGCCCCCGTTTTCTGTATGTATTGAAAGACATCGGAGGAGGTCACGTCGGTGATTCCGGGCAGGCCCGTTATGGGTAGAAAGATCTGCGAGATCTTACCCGCCAGTACGTTGGAAACAAAAGCGATGGCCTGGAAGAAGTTCTGGTAGAAGATGCCGTAGCCACCCCGAATAACCATCTTTCCGTTGTTCCAGGGATCCCAGGCAAACCCCACCCGGGGCGCAAAGTTATTGCGGTCGTTGAGGGCCGCCGAAGCCAATTGGAAAGGTGACTCCGTGGAAACCACGTTGAGAGTGGCCGGTTTGAAGTCGGTGTCGTAACGCACCCCAAGATTCAAAGTGAAGTTCTTCTTGAGCTTCCAGGTGTCCTGGAAGTAAAGGGCCACCTGGTAGTACGTAAATGCCGCCTCAGGGTCACCAAAACCTTGGAAGTAGGTGATGGGAAGACCAAAATTAAAGGCTTGGACCGCAGTCAGGGGATCGAGCAGGTTGGGGACCAGATCGGGCCGCCCGAGGCCACCTATCGAAGCGGGCCTGGCCAGCTGGCTGGTGAGGCCGCTTGTCGTTCCCGGGCCCAGCAGCTTATCCATGGCCAAGCCAAGAGGAATCGCTTCGGCGAAAGTAAACTGGCCACCCAGGAAGACCCTGGCAAATCCGTTCAAGTCAACAATGTTCAGATCCCCGCCTGTCTTAAACGTGTGCTGGCCTCGAATGAAAGTGAAGTTATCCGTAAATTGAAAGATCTTCTCGTCGTAGCCGGTGGGATTGAAAAACTCCCGGCCGAACTTGGCAACGCCCGAAATCACGATTTCCGGTCCGTCCGGATCATTGGTGGGAACCGCAAACTGGCGCCGGCCGAACTGAAATTTGAACTCGTTGAGCGTGTTGGGATTGAAGATATGGGTGTCGGAAAAGACAAAAGCCAGATCCTGGATGTCGAACTTGACCCCGTTGCTGACCCCCTCCAAAGCTCCGAAATTGGCATTGTCGGTGAACGAGTCGGTATAGTTGAAGCGGAAAAACATCTGATTGGTTTGAGAAACCTGGTGATCGATCTTGATGGAAAACGTATTGGAATCGGCCGAAAAGGGGAAAACCCCACTTTCTCTCTGGAAAAGGTCGATGGTGGCGGGAAAGGTGTTCTTGCTGGTTTCCAAAACGCCGAAGTTGGGGTCGACAAAAGCGGCAGAAAGGAAGCGCAGGGAGGGGATTCCGGTGGAAGCGAGAAAGCCGAACAGTTCGCGCTGCGAGGGAGTGGGCTTGAAGATGGTGTCATCGTCCAGAAAGCTTACAAAGAGGGACTCGTTGCGATCGAGTCCCTCGTAGCTGCCAAAGAAGAAGGTACGGTCCTGGACAATCGGGCCGCCCAGCGTCCCGCCGAACTGGCGGCGTTCAAAGAGGGGATCTTCCGGGCCGCGGGCAAAGGTATTCCTGGCGTCCAGCGAGTCGTCGCGAATAAAGAAAAAGCCGCTGCCATGGAATTTATTCGTGCCCGACTTGCTCACGATGTTGATCACGCCTCCCCGGGCCCGGCCAAGCTCGGCATTGAAGGTATTGCGGTTGACTTGAAACTCTTGAATCGCTTCCTGGCTGAGCGTGGAGCGCACCGAGTTGGAGATCACATCAATGTTGTCGGCCCCGTCGATGGTGACACCGTTGCTTCGCTGGTCTTGCCCTCCAAAGGATAAGCCCGAAGTGGGGAGTTGAACAGGATCGGCCGAGGCCAGCGTGTGCCTATCGGTCACTCCCGGAGTAAGCAGCGTAAAGTCGAGGAAATTTCGACCGTTGATGGGCAGGTTTTGTATTTCCATCTGGCTGATTGTCGAGGACTGAACCGTCTTCTCCTTCTCCACAATGGCGACATTGTTTTGCACCACAATCTCCGTCCGACCCCCGGAGGGGGCGAGAAGGATATCCAGATTGGCCGCCGCGCCCACTGAAACGGTTATTCTGGGGTACACTTTAGTGGAGAATCCCGGCAATTCAGCACGGAGTTCATACTCTCCAGGGGGAAGCAAGGGTAAGCGGTAGCCTCCTACATCGTCGCTGACGGTGGTTCGAGTCAGACCTGTCTGAAGATTGCGCAGGGAGATGTCGGCGCCCGGCAAGACAGCATCGGTCTGATCCTTGACGACTCCCACCAGATCACCCGTGTTGGTCTGAGCCTGCCCTAGAAGAAGGACGCACGATCCCAACGCCTGCAAGCATAGGACACCAAACCTGAACTTCATCAATCCTCCTCGATCTATTGAACTACTCCACCACTGCCGCGGCGCATCCCGCCAGCGGCGGGATGCCGACGCAAACCGCATCCATTTCGTGCTGACCATTTAAGGTGTGATTCTGGCGAACTTCGACTCTACAACCACAATCATATAACGAAATCCGAAGGCGAGTCAACGCACCCCGGACCCGCAGTTTCCCCAATTTTCGCAGAATCTGGGCATGATGAGGTGTTTGGTGAGGGACTGTGGAATCCTGACCTTCGACCTCGGTTTAGCTGCTTACCTCGCAATTCTGAGAATTTTGCTCTCAGATGGGTTGCATTGACGACGTGCGCGCCGTTGCCCCTGCCCTGTAAACTGAACCAAGCGTCTGACGCCCGGCCCAATCCGGATGGCCACTCACTGACGTTCGTGGTTCAGTGAATTGGCAGAATCGCCCAACCGATGCAATCAAGATTGCAAATATATCTTTGCTTGGGACGGGATGAGACGGTGCGAACCAGCTGCGGAGGGCGGAAGAATAGTCTTCCCTTGTCGGATCAGCTTCTTCTCACGGAGCCAGCCCCGGCTCATAAGTGCCGAGGAACTCCAGGAACTTGGACACTTCGATCATATCCCGGCCCCGAAAGCGGATGCTGTGGGAATCCACTCGCTCCACGATGGAGAGATAGCTGAGGATTTCGGAGGGTCGATAGTTCTTGAAGCGGACCTCCAGTCGGACCGGTTCCGGGAGTTTGAAGGCTTTGAAGTCTCGGATTCGAGCCACTGCCCTTCGCGCCGTTTGCCGAATACGCTGAAAGGCCGTCTCCGGCATCAGAGTTCGGGCGGAATGAAAGCTGTAGGCCCATTTGACCACGGCGCCCTCGATGTCGCCCAGCAGCCTTGCGGCCTCCGCCACGATGGCGTCGTCCCCTGAGATCATGATGACCGGGACCCCAAAATGGCCGGCGATGGCTGCGTTGATGCCGGCTTCGGGCATGGAGATTCCATTCAGGCGAACGTCGGTAAGGCGCGCGCTGGAGAGGGTGTGGGCGCGCACGCCTTCAGGATTCGAGGTGGAGGCGTGATAGCCCAGGAAAATGGCCCCCGCGAAGGTTTCATCGATCCCCTCCATCATCATCAGCGGCCGGGGCCAGGAGCGAACCAGCTGGATGTCTGGTGGGAGCTTCTCGAGAAGCAGGTTCTGCCCATTGCCGTGAGAGTCGCTGACCAGAATCTCCGTGGCGCCCGCGGCCCGAGCGCCTTCGATGGCGGCAACCACCTCCTCGGTCATGAACTCGCGAAAGCGGTTGTATTCAAATCCGGAGGGTCCCAGCTGTTCTCCGGTGACCACTCCCACCACTCCCTCCATGTCGGCGGAAATATAGATCTTCAGGGCCTGCTGTCCAGGCAGCAGCCGCCCCGCCAGCAGGAAGAGGAGGAAGGTTGGCAGGACGCCTCTTCGTCTCATCATAGTGTGCTCCCAGTCCGCTCATTCGGCTTCAACTCATGGCCTCACGGGGCAGTTGGAGGTTCTTTTTGAGAAAGGTTGCGATCCGCTCGCCAATGCCCTCAACCTTCCCCAGCATCCGTGTGCCGTGGATGTTTTCTTGAGGAAAGATCAGGGAATCGACCTGGGCTCCACTCTGGCCGGCTTGCCGCAGCAGTTCTTGAAAGCCCCCCCTGCTTTCCTGCTCCGACGTTAACATGAGCAATGGACGTTTCCCATACTCCTGGATGTGGGCCAGAGAGTCCACGCCCAGGTAGCGTGTCCCCGGCGACATGAGCACCACCGCTCCAACCGAGGGATGATGGCGGGCGTAATCGAGAGCCACGCTACAGCCTACACTGGCGCCGACCAGGCCGATTCGACCCGTGTCTACTTCCGGACGCCGGGACAGCCACTGGACGACGGCTTCGACGTCCTGATCCATGGCATTGAACAGTTTCGAGTCCCGGTCTCTTACACGCTGGGCCAGTCGTTGCTCTTCTGGTTTCAGGCTTTCTCCGTGGCCGCGCAGATCGATGCGAACCACAGCAAAACCGGCCATCTCCAGGGGAACAATGGCCTCTCGGTTCCAGGCCGAGCGGTCAGAGCGAAACATGTGGAGGAGAATGACGACCGGAGCGCTCTTGCCGCCTCGGATGGGTGTCCAGTAGTCCCCGACAATCTGAACCTGGTCCGACGTCGTGGTCTCAATGCGGATCGGATCGTGGGCAAGGCCTGCCCCTGCTAGAAGAAATAGAGTCATGAATGAGGTTAAAAGAAAGGTTCTGCGGTCACGCATCATCTGAGAGGCCTCCTTCTCGGGTCAAGTGTCTGGAAAGCGCCCTCCAGTAGTAACTCAAACCGGAGCTGTTTGCAAATCGTCCGGAACGGTGGAGCTTCTCGGGCAGAAGGACTTCAAGACGACCTATGCTTCAGGCTCATCTGCGGAATCGAGGGGGCGAGGTGTCCCGAGCCAGCCGGACGACTTGTGAAGAAGGGCCGATGGTGTCCTTTTGGGAAGTCAGATCACCCGATTAGGTTTCAACCACGCAGTCTGCAACCCACTGACCGTGAGTGGCTTGGAGGGTTCTTGGCTGCGGGCCTCTTCTGGGCCGGACGCCACGTGTCCGGCCTTTCTGGAAACCTACCCACGGAGCCCCCGGTGTGCTTGTCTCGACGCCAAGGGGTTGACTTCAAGACGATCTTATTTACAAACAAGTGAACTCAGCTCCTCACTCGAAGTTGACATATCTGGAGATAAGAGGTAAAAGTAATCTATTATTCCGTGTCATTCAGCGTGTATTTCGAATCCGTGAGAGGAAACCCGGAGGAAAGGCCATTTTGGAAAGGTGGATTCCGAAGAGTCGGTTCCGGTCCGGGTCCGAAGCAGGATGAAGCAGGGCGAGAGGGCAGCGGCGGTCCCCGAGCTGCCCCCGCTGGAATGTGCCGAGGTGAACAGGTGGAGATAGAAATCTAAACTGAAACATTCTCCACGGCAATGAGCACCAACCTGTTGCTCCCCACAGGATCCTCGACAGACCCAGCGGTCTCGATGCGGTGTCGCAACCGGCCGGAACACCACGTTTCGGCGTTTCGCATCCGCATTAATCGCTCAACTCAGGGGAGAGGAAGAGGTACCCAACCATGGATAGATCGAAGTCTGTTTTTGATGTCTGTATTCTTGGCGGCGGGCTCATAGGCAATATGCAGGCCCGTCATCTGCGGCGCACTTTGCCCCGGCTGTCAGTGGCAGTGGTTGACCAGCGGACGGACGAAGAGGTTGAGAAGAGCCGCAAAGTGGGGGAATCAACCGTCGACATAGCGGGGATTTTTCTGTCCCGTGATTTGGATCTGCACGAGTATCTGACCGAACATCATCTCCCGAAACAGGGTCTAAACTTCCACTTTCCTGACGGTTCCGGGACTGAGAGGCTTTCCGACTACATCAACTACTTCGCCCATTTTGTGGTTGGAATCCCGACTTTTCAGCTGGAGCGCCGCACCATGGAAGCGGATCTCCTCAGGATGAACGAGAGCGACGGCGTTCAACTGTTCCATCCCCACAAAGTTGTCGGCGTATCCAGGAACGGAGAGGGCTACAAAGTTGACATCGAATCGGTAGGCGACAAGTCCCGGTCGACTCTCAGGGCAGGCTGGGTTATCGATGCCTCCGGACGAAAGCGCATTCTGAATCGAATGTTGATCAAGGGTAACTACCAGGTGGAGCCCAAGCCGAATACGGCCTCCTACTGGGTGCGTGTTAAGAACCCCGACCGCCGATTCTTCAACGACGACAAGTGCAGACAGGCCACCATGTATGCTCCCTATTACGGGACCAACCATTTCATGGGGCGGGGGCACTGGATCTGGATGATTCCGCTTCATTCGGATGAGGTTTCCATCGGCATTGTTTTCGACAAGACAATCGTCCCGCTCAAGCAGGTCTACGGGAGGAAGAAATTCCTGGATTTCCTCTCCCGCGAGCACAGGCTGCTCTACAAGCTCGTCATGAGCGGTGAAATCGTCGATGAGCTTGCTTTGAGTCATCTGGCCTATGGCGCCAAGCAGTGCTATGGCGCGGATCGATGGGCATTGATCGGTGATGCCGTTGCCTTTCAAGATCCCTTTCTCTCGTTCGGCATTTCGCTCGCTTCGATGGGCATCACTTTGGTGACGGAGTTGATCAGGCGCGATCTTATCGACCACTGTCCCCGCCACCAGCTGGAGCGGCTGGCGCAGGATTACAATGGCCTGATCGGCTACATCCACAAGAATCTTATTCAGCATTACGGGAATATGTATGATTTCATCGAAGACCCGCGCTGCATGCAGGAAAAAATAAGATTCAACGTCATGATGTGGTTCCGTGTAATCATCCCGACTTTCGTGACCAGAATCTATCTCCGGCCTTTCCTTCTCAAATGCATACGCTTCAACCTCTTCGCAAACATCAATCCCCTGCTGGATGAGCTGTTTTGTGATCTCAAAGAGTCCTCCTACGCTCCGAAGTTCTATAAACAACTTTATCGTGTCCACAAAGTGATCAAAGTTGATTATCTCAATGACTGCATCTTCCATTCCTGCAGTTACAATCCTATGCCCGAAATCATCCATATGTACTGGTACTCGATCAAGTTGCGGCTCAGGCTGCTTTGGGGAGTCTATGGATTGAAGGCCTTTGCCCGGGGAAGGCAGTTGGGCTGGCTGGCAAGGCACTTTGTGGAAATGCTGGTCTCCGTGCCAATCAGCATTGCGGCCACTCTTTACTGCCGGGGGAAGACCAGGAACCCCCAGCTCGAGAAGCAGGAGCTGAAATATCAGAAGTTTGTGAACCGTTCCTTGCAGATTGAGAAGGGAAGGCGCGAGCCTTCTGAAAGGGTTCAAGCCATTCCGCGGCGAGTTCCCGATTACGAGTCAAGGCCTGGAAAGGTTACCGCGGCCTAGCAGAGAAACGGAACTTGGAGGCGGCCCAATGGGAGGCTGTGCTCAGCCTGAATGAGGGTCAGGGATCGACACAGGCTTATCCATTGTCTCGTGCTGATTGCCGGACCACAATGCTTGTTTCATGGTCCCCCAGGCGGGCCCTGATCTCCCAGCAGCCCGGGCTCGGGTAGATCAGATACATCATCACGAATTCGTAGCGCTCCATGTGCTCGGAGGTGGCGCCTCCCGGTATGACGGAACGGTTCCTGCTGTCGGGAACCACAGCCTGTTCCGCGGGTGAGGCGTTCATGCCGGCCTGAAATCGCATCCTACCGGGTCCATCCAATCTCCGCCCCTGCACGACCAGGCCACCCGCAACGCGGCGTGAGAGCACCCAGATCGATTTGACCCGCGTGTCGGCCCCGATCCACCGCCCAAACGACCCCTCCACCAGCCAGATCGGATCACTCCCCGCCATCGGGGCGATGATCTCAGGCAGCCGGTCTTCCAGGGCTGTCGCGGGGCGTTCAGGCTCCGATTGAGCAAACGCAACTGAGAGCCACAGGAGCGTGGAAACCGCTGCAACGATGTCGCATCGGATTAGACTTGACTTCTCACCATCGACCGTAACCTCCTTTAGCTTGTTAGCGTTGGGTTGCCGGCGGCTGCGGGAAGACCGGGGGTCGGCGATGGGGGGGCAGGAGAAGCCGGTAGTCGTAGCCTTTCTTTCGTTCCTGAAAGTCTCTCCTGGCCGCTTCGATGAGGGAAGGAGACTGAAGCAGGTCGAGGGCCGAGGCCGCCAGCGCCTTGGCAGCCACGGCGATCGCTTTCTGTCCAATCGAAGTGCCGGAACAAGCCACAATCTGCCAGCTGTGTCCGGGTGCGCCATAGCTGTAGGAAGCCACCGTCAGGCGACCCGTGGGCACCTTCCAGCTGACATTGCCCACGTCGGTGGACGCCAGGCCCTGGCCCGGTTCCTCCGGCAGCGGACGGATCTTCTCCGATAAGGCAATGGGGAAGCTCTTTCCCAGAGGTTGCTGGGTCTTGCGGGCGAATTCCTTCTCTGCCGGAGTAAATCTCGGCGGCCCCACCAGCCGAAGATTTCGATCGATCAGTTCTGACAAGGGCCGATTGGGCAGCGTCTCGTGGGAGTCGTCGGCCACACTGATCTCCACCTGCGTACGCGTCATCTGGGCGGCGGCCCTGGCAATGTCCTGAATCCACTCGAACATGGCCTCCACATCCCGGTGCTTGTCGGCGCGGATGTAATACCAGGATTCCGCTTCGCCCGGCACCACATTGGGCTGACCTCCGCCGTTGGTGATGACGTAGTGAATGCGGGCATCCTCCTTGACATGCTCGCGCATGTAGTTCACGCCCACGTTCATCAACTCGACTCCATCCAGCGCGCTTCTCCCCAAATGGGGTGAAGTGGAGGCGTGTGCGGGAAGCCCCTTGAACTTGAAACGGACCGAGACGATCGCCTTGGTGTACTGGAAAGTGGCAGCCGTGATGGGCGCCGCATGCCAGCCCAGAAGGATGTCGGCATCGTCAAACAGTCCGGCTTCCAGCATGTAGTTCTTGCCGCCAATCGATTCTTCGGCGGGAGTCCCGTAGAAACGGATCGTCCCCGGGACTTTGGCCGCCTCCATGGCCCGCCGGGTTGCAATCGCCGCTGTGGCGCTGGCGGTTCCAAACAGACTGTGGCCACAGCCATGACCGGCGCCGCCCGCGGCCAGGGCGGAGCGCAGGGGTTTCGCCCCCTGGGAAAGGCCGGGAAGCGCGTCATATTCCCCATAGATGGCAATGACGGGTTTGCCTTGGCCGTAGTTGGCCACAAAAGCGGTGGGCAGGCCCGCCACTCCCTCCTCAACCCGGAATCCATTGGCCTTCAGGTAATCGATCAGAATCCGGCTCGACTGGTACTCCCGGAGCGCCAACTCCGGGTGGCTCCAGATCTCCCGGTTGACCCTTTCAATGGTGTCGGAGTTTTCATCCACCCATCGAAAAGCGGCTCTCTTTTCTCCACCACTTTGCAGAAGTGGCAGCATCAAGGCTAAGACGGCAACTTTCATGGACCCTCCCGATCTCCTCACAAGGCGAACCCCTCCAATTCTACCTGAGATTCTGTCGAAGAGACAGCTGCCCTGGCTGTGCCCGTGGGGCGAATTGAGGTAAAGTTGGGGCAGATGGGAAAGAATCACTCCCCCTCACTTGGAAGGACGAAATCCGTCACCTGTTCACGATGGACTGTTTGGTCAGCCATAGTTCTAAGCGCAGGAATCTGGCAGATCGGGCAAGCGGCATTGAGTCCAGCTGGAGGGACTGCCGGGGCCGGAGCCCAGAGCCCACTTTCTCCCACCGAACGGGAGATCATCCGCTACGCCGATGGTCACGACGATGAGGCGATCGTTCTGCTGGAACGAGTCGTGAATATTAACAGCGGCACCATGAACCTGGTTGGAGTGCGCGAGGTCGGCCGCGTTTTTCAAGCCGAGTTCGACGCGCTCGGATTCGCCTCTCACTGGGTGGACGGCACATCCTTTCAGCGCGCTGGACACCTGTTGGCAGAGCGTCACGGACAGGGTCCCAACATTTTGCTCATCGGACACCTCGACACCGTCTTCGAAGCGGACAGCCCATTCCAGCGTTTTGAGCGCCTCAATGAGACTACTGCCCGCGGCCCGGGAATCATCGACATGAAGGGTGGTGATGTCATCCTGATTCAGGCGCTCAAGGCGCTGGCGTCAGCAGGTGTCCTGGAGGGGATGAGCCTCACCGTGATCCTGACCGGTGATGAGGAGAAGTCCGGCCGCCCGCTGGAAGCCGCCCGCCGGGCACTGTTGGCCGCTGCCGAGTGGGCGGATATCGCCATCGGCTTCGAGGATGGAGACGGTGATCCGCGCACAGCAGTGGTGGCGCGTCGCGGTTCCGCCGCCTGGAGGCTCAACGTCACCGCCACACCGGCCCATTCCTCCCAAATCTTTCGAAAGGGAGTCGGCTTCGGGGCCATTCTGGAAACCGCCCGCATCCTCAATGGCTTCCGGGAACGGATGGCGGAAGAGCCGTATCTGACATTCAACCCGGGGCTGGTGCTGGGGGGGACGACCGTGGATTTGGATTCGCTACAGGCCCGGGGGAGCGCCTTCGGAAAGGAGAACGTGATCGCCCAGCAGAGCGTCGTCACCGGGGACCTGCGCTGCATCTCCCCGCAACAGCTGGAGCAGGCCAGACGGACGATGCGGGCCGTGGTGGCCGATCACCTGCCTCAGGCTTTGTCGCAGATCACTTTCCTGGGGGACGGCTATCCTCCCATGGCCCCTACCGAGGGCAACAACCAGCTGCTGCGCCTCTACGATCAGACCAGTCGCGATCTGGGCCTGGGCGGAGTGACTGCCACCAGCCCCACTGCCGCGGGTGCCGCCGACATCTCCTTTGCCGCCGCACTCGTCAAGATGGCACTCGATGGCGTGGGGCTCATGGGCCACGACGACCACACCGTGGGCGAGACCGCGGACCTGAGCACGATCGGTTCGCAGACGAAACGCGCGGCCTTGCTGCTCTATCGGCTGGCCCGGCGGGAGGAGAACTAGAAATGCTCAAGACCCCGAGCACCAAATCCCCAAGCACCAAATCTCAAATAAATCCCAAGCACCAAGCTTCAAACTCCAAACAGCTCTTGCATTATGGTAATTCAGAATCGATCGTCTCGATTTGGCGACTGGTCTGAAAGGCTATTAGACTGGTTGACATGAAAAGCGTGGGCGCCTACGAAGCAAAAACCAAGTTATCTCGTTTCTTGAGGGAGGTCGAGCAGGGTGAGGAGTTTGTCATCACCCGTTGGGATGGGAACGAGCTCGTTATTCGTCCTTGAAGTGAAGCCGGATTTTGTGGCGCCGGTAGCCGGGCGGGCCGCCGGTGGGGATCTGAATTCGCAGGGTGTGACTCTGCGCAGCCAGCTCGCCTCCTTCGACCGCCGCAATGAACTGGCCGCCGGCAAGATTCATCTGGTAATTCCTGCCGGGCAGACCGGAGACGGCCAGCTCCAGCTCATCCCCCCCGGCTGTCCAGGTCTCGGAAATGATCTTCAGATTGGAACTGGCTTGCCCCAGCAGCGGCAACGGCATCGGAAACGAGATCCCGAAATCGCGATTGTAGTGGACCACCAGTTTGCCCCCGGCAGCCGGCACGTCGACTTCAAGCACCGGATGCCAATCCTGTCCCCCCTCCTCACGTTTCCAGGCGAGCGGTCCCCTGCCCGAAAATTCAGCACCCGTGACGACAGCCCTCGGTGACAAAGCGGGAGCAAAGTGGAGGCGGAAAGGCGCTCCAGTCCGATTAGCTATTCGCAGTTGCAAACCTTGGCCGTCCCTCACAAAATGAAAATCGATTCTTCCGCCCTCAAGCTCCACCCCTTGGATATCAAAGAACTTCCAATCGCCTGGCAGGTGCGGCTCCAGACGCACCTGCCCGGCGGTCGCATCGACTTGCAAGCCAAACAGACCTCGAAGCAGGGGAGAGACGACCATGGCCGCCGACCAGGTTTGCTGGGAAGAGCTGGTCGAAAGGGGCGAGTAGACCGCCCCCGAGAGCACTTCGGTGGTGTTTCCGCCCGAACCCCGCAAAGCCAGGTGAGCGTTGGCTTTCAGATTCGCCAGGGCGGGCCAGGTCTGATGGTAACGGTACTGCCCGACGGAAGCCCAGCCGGAAAAGAGGGGCCAGACACTGCCGAAATGATAGCCGGCAGGTTTGTAACGGGCACTTTTCGAAGAAATGATCCGGGTTCCCCAGTCGGAGAGATGAGCCTCATCGGCCAACTGCTCAATCATGCGCCGAGCCTTGTCTCGATCCAGCAACCCAAACCACATCGGCACGGTGGACAGGACGCTCGGCTCATCGACCGTTTCACCGTGAATTCCGACCGCAAAGGCGTACCGTTGCCTGGAGGCCATCCAGTAAACCTCTTCCAGCGCCTGCTTTTTGGCTCTGAAGTTCCCTTGCAGACGTCGAGCCATTTCCGACTCTCCCTTCAGCTCAGCCAGCCTTGCCATGGCACCGAGCGCCTGCACACCCAAAGCGGCCTGGTAAAACTCCGTCCGGACGGGAAGCAGAGGCCCACCCTCAACCCAACCGTGTCCCACCCCTTCATTGCGGGCCAATCCATTGGCGTCATAGGTCGACTCCATGTAACCAAGGGCTTTCTGGAGGCGTTCCCAGTTTTCCCGCAACAGGGACAGATCTCCGGAGGAGCCGACGTAGTCGGCGACTGCAATGATGAAGAGCGGGGTCGCGTCCGCCGAGGCGTAGGCATAGCGAAACTGCTCGAACCAGGGAACGAAACTGCTGGTTTGAGGAATCTCGTGTGGGAGCTTGCCATCCGGGCGCTGAAACTGGGCGATGAACTGGATGGCGTCCCGAGCCGCCTCAGAATCGCCCGCCGCCGTCAGCGCCAGAGTGCTCCAGAAGGTATCCCTGCCAAAAAACCAAGCGAAACCTGGCCGGGGGGCGCCCTTTGAGAGTCCGAACCCGGCCACCAGCCCACGGCCTTCTAGAAAAGGATTCTCCACCAGGCCCTTGGCCAGACTGAGCAAGGACCAGTCATAGGCTTGTTCCAGTTGAGGATCCGGCAGCCTCAGGCGGACCCTCTTGGCCAGATAGCGGTCATAGAATCGGGAAGTGTCCCTGGCCAGCGCGTCCGGGTCGGAAACCAGACTCTGATAAGTTTCGATCAGGCTCTGCCGAGAATCAAAGGAGGCCGCGATAGCGATGATCCGCTCGGCGCCTTCCTCTTCAAAAAGGCCCAGGGTCATTGAACTATCCGAGGAGGCCGAATAGTTGGTGCCGTAT
This sequence comes from Acidobacteriota bacterium, assembly GCA_046757765.1. Classification (GTDB taxonomy): domain Bacteria; phylum Acidobacteriota; class UBA6911; order RPQK01; family JBHHYX01; genus JBHHYX01. The sequence continues at coordinate 15,781 of JBHHYX010000022.1, forward strand.
TCCCGAGCGGCCAGTACGGCTCCGGGAGAAGCCACCAAGGCATGGAAGCGCCCCAGCTCTTCACCCATCTCAAAACCCTCGAGGCTCTCGTTCCATTGGCCAAAGGCGGCACCCAGTCCGGCTGGCCACATCCACGCCAGGTCGCGGTTGAAATGCACATCCACTCGCAGCTTGGAAGAGGTTTCGATTTGGAGTCGGATGAGGATACCGCTGAGATGAATCGGGACAATGAAGGTTTCTCGCACGACAAAGTGCTCTGCGAAGTAGTCGCCGGAGTAGACAATCGAGGCGGCGCCGGGTCGATAGACCACGCTGCGAGCCACTGCCGCGGCGGGAATGGGACGTCCATTCAGATTGAACTCAAGATGGAAATTGCGCAAGAGTTTGAGGGGAAAGACCCAGGCTTCGAATTCCCCTGTCTCCTTTCCCAGCACCGCAGCCCGCGGTCCTACCGCGTCGAAGAATTCCCAGTGGCGAACCGATCGCTGGATCTGAAGCTCGGCCGCGGGCAGGGAGCCCTGGGAGATGGCTAGAATCGAGACAAACAGAACTCGCTTCAAGTTGGCCGCCTTTCCACGGCTTCTCGATCACCGGCGCCGCGTCTTACCAATAAGTCCAGACCAGACAGCCCGTCAGGAAGAGCAAGGCTGCTGATTGCCAGCGGTAGTCCTTGTACCAGGGAAACCTTTCCGCGCCCGCCAACGCAGCCACCGACTTGCGCGAGTAGACATAGTCATCGATCTGCTCACGGGAAGGCGCTTCGCTCCAGAAGCTGACCATGGCCACCACTACGCAGGTCACGACAAAAAAGAGACCGGCCAGGATCAGGAAGTGAATTTGAGGGAACCAGCTGAACCGCTGCAATATGAGCACCACAACCGCCAGAGCGTGACCCGTCAACAAGCCCACAAGCGCTCCGGTACCGGTGGCCCGCTTCCAGAACAGACCGAGAAAGAAGATGGCCACCACCTGGGGCACCAGATAGGCCAGGGCGCTCTGAAGATACTCGAAGAGAGTGCTGGCCCGAGCGACGACGGGCGTCCACGCGGCACTGATAAACATGATCACCACAGTGGAAATTCGACCGATCCGGGCAAGTGTCTCGTCCCCGGCCCGGGGCTTCCATTTGCGAACGAAATCCATTGTCACCAGGGTGGAGGCCGAATTCAGCGTGGAATCAATGCTGGACATGATCGCCGCCAGCAGACCCGCCAGCATAAGCCCTTTGAGTCCAACGGGAAGCAGATTCGAGATCAATGTCGGAAAAACAAGATCCGGACGAGCCAGGCCCGGATAGAGGACGCGGGCCATCACGCCCGGAAAGACCATGATGAAGAGGACCGGCAGTTTCAGCAACCCTGCAAACAGTACCCCCCAGCGGGCTTGATGGATGTTGCGCGCCCCCAGAACCCTTTGCACGATGAACTGATTTGTGCACCAGAAGTAGAAACCTAATAGGGGGACTCCAACCAGCAGCCCCAGCCAGGGCATGGTGGCATCATCCAAGGGACGGATCACGCTCATCATCTCCGGAGGCGTCCGGGCCATGACGGCTGACCAGGATCCGACCCTCTCGTAGGCCAGGAAAGTGACCGCCGTGGCGCCGACCAGAATCATCACGGCTTGAATCGTATCCGTGTAGACGACGGCCGCCAATCCGCCGGCCGCCGTGTAGAGACCCGCCACCAACGCCAGGACCACTGCGGTCTCAAGCAGGCCCAGAGCGGGAAAAAAGTGGGTGACGACCAGGGCCCCGGCGAAGAGAGTTCCGGCCGTATCCACGAAAATGTTGGTGATGAGCGTGATAGCGGAGAAGTAGTACCGGCAGCCGGGGCGAAAGCGCCGCTCCAAAAACTCGGGGATGGTATAGACGCGGGAACTCAAGTAGTAGGGAATAACAAAAATAGCGAAGAAGACAAGGACAACGGCTGCCATCCACTCATAATTGGAGATGGAAATGCCGGTGCTGTAAGCCGCCCCGGAGAGGCCAACCAGGGTGGTACTCGAGATGTTGGAGGCGAAAAGCGAGAGACCGATGACAACCCAGCCCAAACGCCGGCCGGCCAGAAAGTAGTCTTCGGTTCCAGACTGGCGCCGGGCAAAATGAAAGCCGATCACCAGGACGATAACGAAGTAGAGAACAATCAGAACAAGATCCAACCCTTGCATGTCCCATGCCCCTCCGAGCCCAACGGAGCCCAAGTCGCAGCAAGGGATAACAGGAAGGACCGCTTTTTTCAACCGTCACCGCCTGCAAGGGTGTCTTTTTCAGTTGCCAGGTTTTCAATTCGCCGCCCGGACCTTATAGTGTCCAGTCGTGCTGATCCCAGTTTTGAATCTAGAGGAAGAGCAGCGATAGATCTCTCGATTTGGAGGGGAAGTCAAGGAGGCCGCAGCGGTGGGATTGCTCGAGTTTGTGGATTGGTTGATCATTGCGTTCTATTTTCTGGTGGTGTTCGGTGTGGCTTTTTGGGCTACGAAGAGAGAGCGTTCCACCCGCGAAACCTCGGCCGGCTATTTCCTGGCGGGCAGAAATGTCGGATGGTTTGTCATTGGAGCGTCCCTCTTCGCGTCCAATATCGGCTCAGAACATCTGGTGGGCCTGGCGGGGACCGGCGCGGCTAGCGGAGTGGCCGTCGGCCAGTTCGAGATCCTGGCCTCATTGATCCTCCTCCTTCTGGGCTGGGTCTTCGTTCCCTTCTACCTGCGAAGCGGTGTTTTCACCATGCCGGAATTCCTGGAACGCCGTTATTCTCCCGGAGCCCGCTGGTATCTCGCTCTCATCTCGATTGTCGGCTACGTCCTGACAAAGATTTCGGTGACCATTGCAGCCGGGGGAATCGTGTTCGAATCCCTGATGGGGATCAACTTTTGGACCGGAGCTTTGGTGGTGGTGCTGGCCACCGGTCTTTACACCGTGATGGGCGGGTTGCGCGCCGTGCTCTACACCGATTTGCTCCAGATGTTGGTGCTGGTTGGCGGAGCGGTGACGGTTACGCTGACCGGGCTCTCTCACCTGGGAGGCTGGGAGGTGATGTATCAGACCGCCGGCCCCAGCTTCCTCAATCTCTGGAAACCGATGACGGATCCTGACTTTCCGTGGACGGGGATACTGTTCGGCGCTCCCATCCTCGGCGTCTGGTACTGGTGCACGGACCAGTTCATCGTCCAGCGGGTGCTCTCGGCGGCCGACCAGACCCAAGCTCGACGTGGAACTCTCTTTGGCGGGTTCCTGAAGTTACTCCCCCTTTTCATCTTCGTCCTCCCCGGAGTCATCGCCTATTCGCTGGCCAAGAGCGGACGCCTGGAGCTGTCCCAGCCGGATCAAGCCTTGCCGACCCTGATCGGCGTCCTCTTGCCCGCCGGCTTGAAGGGCATTGTGGTGGCCGGGCTGCTGGCGGCGCTGATGAGTTCACTCTCCTCGGTCTTCAACTCCTGCTCGACGCTCATCACCTGGGACATTTACAGGAAGATGCACGCTCGGGCCTCCGAGAAACAGCTGGTAAGGGTAGGCCAGGTTTCCACGGTGTTCCTGGTGGGCCTGGGTTTGCTTTGGATTCCCATGATGAAACTCATCTCGGGTCAGCTTTATCAGTATCTGCAGAGCGTGCAGGCCTACATCTCGCCACCGATTGCGGCCGTGTTTCTGGTCGGAATCTTCTGGAAGAGAGTCAACGCGCGGGGCGCCATGGCCTCACTTCTCACTGGATTCGTGCTGGGTATGGGCAGGCTTGTGCTGGAGTTGAACAAGGATTCCCTGGGCGGCGTGTTCTATGCCTACGCCGACATCAACTTCCTTCACTTCGCCTTGCTGCTGTTTATCATCTGTACTCTGGTGCTGATCGGCGTCAGTTTCACGGTGGCCGCGCCTTCCGACTCACAGTTGGCCGGATTGACCTATGCGACCCCCTACGAAGCCGGAGCCTCGCAACTGAAAACGGGGTCCAGCCGCGCCGGCCGGCGGAGAGATTTTTGGCTCAGCGTTCTCCTCGTCCTCTGTGTCGGACTCATCTGGCTCTACTTTTCCGGCTGAGGGCGACGGCGTTTTGATTCGTGTAGGGCAGGGCCAGACGTAGCGAGCAACCTTATAGCTGCGAGAAGGAAGCACACGAAGAGACAATGGAAACGGAGCCGGGAGCGTCAGCGACCGGAGCGCAACGGGTGAGTCTGAGAGTTGATAGCCCATGGCAACCTGGTCATTCACTCGATGGGTCCCTGGCGGCATGAGATCCCTCGCCGCCCACGGACCATGGGAGCAGTAGAATGGACACAGTTGGGAGGGCTCCTCAAACGGCTGCTGGCGAACTGGCGAAGAGTGGCCCGAAGCTGTTGGTCGGTTTGGGAGAGCTGTTGTGGGATCAACTGCCCGGCGGGCAGCAACTGGGCGGAGCGCCGGCCAACTTCGCCTATCACGCCAGCGGTCTGGGCAACCGGGGCCTCATCGCCAGCCGAATCGGCAGTGACGGGCTGGGACGCCAGGCAGTGGAGCGGCTGCACGAGCTGGAGCTCGACAGCTCCTATCTGCAGATCGACGAGACCCATCCGACCGGTCTGGTCCGAGTGGAGCTGGATGAGTCCGGTCAACCGGCTTATTCCATTCGGGAAAACGTGGCCTGGGATTTCCTGGAGTGGACCGACCGGTGGCACCAGCTGGCTGAGGAAGCCCACGTCGTCTGCTTTGGCTCCCTGGCTCAGCGGTTCCCTCAATCGAGGCGAACGATCCGGTGCTTTCTCGAGGCCCTCGACCACGACTGCCTGAGCATTTTCGATGTCAATCTGAGGCAATCCTATTACTCAGCCGAATCCGTGTCGCAGTCGCTCCAGCTGGCCAAGGTCCTCAAAGTCAGTGAAGAAGAACGGTCCAGCCTCAGCCATCTGCTGCACCTGAATGCCGGCAGCGGCAGGGACTGGGCGCGGCAAGTCCTCCGTGACTATGGTCTTGAGCTCGTCTGCATCACTAGAGCGGCGCAAGGCTGCCTGCTGGTGACCGAGTCGGAATGGGCTGAACATCCCGGTTTTCCAGTTCGGGTCGCGGACGCCGTTGGGGCTGGAGACGCGTTTACAGCTGCTCTCTCACACCAGCTTCTGCGCGGGCGTCCTTTGCGCCGAATCGCGGAGACGGCCAATTGCCTGGGCGCCTGGGTAGCCTCCCAGGTGGGTGCCATGCCGGCCATCCCGTGGCGATGAGACAAGTGCTGCAAGGATGAAAGAGAGTCAAGCGCGTCAGATCCTCGACTATCTCCACCGGCGCCGGGAAGGAATGGTGGACCTGTTAAGCCGTCTGGTAGAGATTGAGTCTCCGTCAGACTTCCCAACCTCTCAACGTGAGATCTTCAAAACCCTGTCCGATCACTTTCAAGCCCTCGATTACGAGGTGAAGCGGATCCCAGGAGCCTCAAGCGCGGGGATGCTCTACGCACGACCTCTTCAGCGCAAGCGCGGCGGCCCCTCCCAACTCTTGTTGGGTCACTCGGATACGGTGTGGCCCCTGGGGACCCTGCGGCAAATGCCGATCCGGCGCGATGAGAGGCTTTTGAAGGGGCCCGGGGCCTTTGACATGAAGGCCGGTCTGGTTCAGATGATCTATGCCCTGAAGGCTTTGCACGAGTTGGACTTCCATCCGAGTGTAACGCCTCTCGTGTTGATCAACTCGGACGAAGAGACCGGCAGCAGGGACTCTCAGACCCTCATTTGCCGCCTGGCCCGCGCCGCCAGCCGCGTCTATGTCCTGGAGCCTTCTCTGGGGCCGTCGGGGAAGTTGAAGACGGCTCGAAAGGGAGTAGGCAGTTTCGTGATCAGGATACAGGGCCGATCCGCTCACGCGGGGCTGGAGCCCGAGGCCGGGGCCAGTGCCATCCTCGAGCTCTCTTATGTCATTCAAAAAATCTACCACCTCGCCAACCCGGCCAGGGGAACCACCGTCAACGTGGGTCTCGTGGAGGGTGGCCTTCGCCCCAATGTGGTCGCTCCCGAGAGCAGAGCCGTCGTCGATGTCCGCGTGGCGACGGAAAAAGAGGCTTGCCGCATGGAGAAGCAGATCCGGAGTTTAACCCCGGTTACGGCTGGAGTCAGCCTGGCAATCCAGGGTCGAGTGGGCCGGCCCCCTTTGGAGAGAACCCCTCGAAACAGGCAACTCTGGGAGTTGGCCAAAGAATTGGGGCAGCACCTCTCTCTACAACTCGAGGAGGGTCTCGCAGGCGGTGCCTCGGATGGGAATCTTACCAGTCTCTACACTGCCACCCTCGACGGGTTGGGTGCCGTGGGCGGTGGTGCCCACGCCCGCCACGAGTTCGTCGACCTCGAGAAGATGCCGCAGCGCAGCGCTTTGCTGGCCCTGCTCCTGCTGGCCCCACCCCTCGTTCCCGTCCCAGAAAGAGTAAAAACATAGGTTGCCAGATTGGGATGGGAAGTCGAATTCCCAAAGTAGATTAAAGTGGGGCTTTGTTGGGAAGTCCCAGCCCAAGGAGGAGAGTATTGACGCCATGAGTTCCTTCTATGAAGAAGATCTGGCCTACATCCATCAGGTGGGCTTCTCCGACCTCGCCCGAAGAGCTGGCGAGGAGGTTCTGGCAAGGCTGCGGGAGGAGGGCAAGGGCTCGGGTCTGGTCGTGGATCTCGGTAGCGGTAGCGGTCTGTGGGCGAGCCAGCTGATTTCCGCCGGATTCGACGCCCTTGGATTCGACGTGTCCGAGCCGATGCTTCGCCTGGCTCGTCAGACCGCCCCGGAAGCTCAGTTTCATCGTGCCTCGCTCTACCAGGCGCAGATACCGCCGTGCAGAGCCGTCACCGCCTTCGGGGAAGCTCTCAATTACAGGGTGTGTGACGCTCCCTCCGAGGCCCTGCTCGTTCGGCTGTTTCGGAGGATATCGGTCAGTCTGGTCCAGGGTGGACTCTTCGCCTTTGATGTCCTTGTCCAATCAGATGGTCCCCCCATGGAGTATCGTTCATGGAGTGCCGGGCCCGACTGGGCTGTTCTTGTGGATGTCCGCGAAGAGCCACTGGAGAGTGTATTGTATAGAAGCATCACGTTGTTCAGAGCGGCGGGGAGCGGGTACAGACGCTCCCAGGAGCATCACGTGCTCGGTGTGCTGAACTCCGAACTGCTGGAGTCGCTTCTTTTGGCCGCGGGGTTTCGGTTTGAGAGGAGAGAGCAATACGGCGATTACAAACTGGGCGAGCGCCGACTGGCGTATTTCGCGCACAAGGTGGCAATCTAGCACGCGAATGGAGCGGACCGCGAAAAGTGGGTCGATTCTCATCGACCACATTGGCGTGGGTCGGATGGGGCCGGCTTCCGTACTCGAGTTCCTCCTGCTTGCCCTTGGGACTACAGGGCTCGTGCTCGGTCGAGAGCGATCTTGGGGGGGGAGTCCTTGAGCCGACGATTGGCTAGCCAGACGCCGACCAGGCAATTCGTGATTGCGAAGCGCGTCCTGATCGGCATTGGGCTCCTCTTCATCGTGAACGGCCTGATCCTCGGTGGCCTCCGAGTGGCCCAGGTGATCCCACGAAGCTACGGCTGGCTAGTGCCTCTCTTCCTGGCTCTCGGCGCGGTAGGGACGTTGACGGCATCCTGGGGCCTGAGGGACGGTCGTCGTTGGCCGCTCGTGCTTCTCGGACTAGTCTATATTCCCTGGACGATCGTGGGGCTGATCGGCGATATCAAGCAGGGATACTGGCCTCTGGTTGCGGGAGAGACGCTCGGATTGGTGCTGGTCGTTTGGGCGATCACCACACTCCTGCGGCGTATCTGAGGACCTCCTGGATCTCTTGCCGATGCGGATCCGGATAGGCGTCGAGGATCTCGTTAGCCCTTATTTCGGGAGGAGCCCTGCTCAAGCTCTGCGCCGTGTCCCGCAGCCGAGGAGCGGTCTGGGCCCGGATTCAGCTGGCAGGTTCCCAGAAGAGGAGGAGTGTCACATGTCAACGCTAAGTCGATCGACTGTCTATCTGATGAGCATCGCCCTGGCTGTGCCCATGGCTCTCTCTCAGTCCCGGCCTTTGAAGATTTTCATTTCCGTGGACATGGAGGGGATCGGCGGGGTGGGGACGGCCGAGATGACACGGTCCGGCGGGAAGGACTACGAGCTGGGCCGGCAGTTGATGACCGATGAGGTCAACACGGTGGTGGAGGCCATCCGGAAGCACGGGGAGGCGGAGATTCTGGTTAACGACTCCCATGGAGACATGCAGAACCTCCAGCATACGCGTCTCGATCCCCGAGTGGAGTACATCCAGGGCAATATCAAGGCTCTGGGGATGGTCCAGGGTCTGGATGAGAGCTTTGATGCCGCCATCTTTCTCGGTTACCACGCCCGGGCGGGAACGGAGAAGGGCTTTCTGGCCCACACGGGCTCGGGTTCGGTGAAAGGGCTGTGGCTCAATGACATTGAAGTGGGAGAGGGAGGGCTCAACGCCGCTCTTGCCGGAGAGCTGGGAGTGCCGGTGATTCTGGCTGCCGGCGGCGCGGTCTTTGCAGAGCAGATTCGGGAGCGGATCGGCACCCGCGTGGTCGCCACTAAGGAACCGATCGGTGCCCGAAGCTGCCGTCTCTACCATCCCAGCCGGGTTCAAAGTCATCTCAGGGAAGCTGTGGCGCAGGCTTTGAGAGATCTGGGCAAGGCCCGACTGTTCACTGTAGGTAAACCGGTCCGGATCCGCATGCGTTTTGCCACTACCACCCGGCCCGAAGTCCTCCAGGCCATCCCGGGAATGAGCCGAGTGGACGGTTTCACAGTGGCTTACACCGCCCGGGACATGCAGGAGGCCTACAGGCTGATCCGTGTGATGTACAAATACATCCGATTCTGATGCTTCTCTTGACAAGGCTCGGTATCGGTATCGGGATCGGTATCGAACAGTCAGCAGATTGACCGGAGGATGTTCCCCCTTTTTTCCAGAATCTGGGCTATTGTGAGGACTCTGGCCAAAGACTGTGGCATGCTTCCAGTATCCCGCTATGCCGCCCCGAAGGGGCAAGATGTTGAAGGCGCTCAGTTTTTGCAGTCGCTGGGGTCCGGTAAGGGTCCGAGAGATGGTGAATTTGGTATTGAGTTGAACGTTCCCGTGTGAACAGCGTCGGTCACGTTGCGTGGAGCAGATCGAGCAGATGCGACGATCACGAAGACGCAGGAGAGGGCGATACTCGAAGCAGTACGGGGAGACTCTGGTCGGAGTTGCCTGGTACGATCGCGGGCAGTGGACACGCTTACGTCAGGTGGCTGCCGACCCGGAGCGACTCGAGGAGTCCTACGAGGAATGGGTCGCCATGGCGGAGAAAGCCATTCGTGACCTGAAGGCGCAGGGGATGCGGATACAGAGGGTTCCCGTGGACGCGGAAGACCTGATTGGGTGGTGCAAAGAGCAGGCCCGACGCCTCGACACTTCAGCTCGGGCGGAGTTCACAAGCCACCAGCTACGGAAGCTACACCTGTCCAAATAGAGTCGCGCGCCGCCCAACCCCGGGACTGCTGCTGGCGAGCCATAGCGCGGCCCAGTCGGTTCATGGTACCGTTTGGCATCCAACTTGGGTGTTTGAGCGCCGTGAGGCGCCGCGGCTCGCAGGTGAGCACCCCATCCGCCCTGCCGACGTGAAATGCCTCATCCGTGTGTTGCAACAATCAGTTGAAGTTCGCTGGCCAACGCTAGAATGGATGTGACCATGGTCAGGACCATGGTCGGTCTTAATGGAGTCATGAGATGAGAACCATGAAGGCTTCCGAATTCAAGGCGAAGTGCCTGCGACTGATGGACGAAGTGGCCAGGACGGGAGAACCCGTTGTCATTACCAAGAACGGAAAACCCGTCAGCCGGTTGGTACCCCATCGGCGCAAACCGGCGACACTATTTGGCTCTATGGAAGGATCGATCAAGATCAAGGGAGATATCGTGGCGCCGCTCGATGTCGACTGGGAAGCCGGACAGTGATTCTCCTGGACACCCACGCCCTGATCTGGTTGGTTGAAGGGCTTCCACAACTGGGTGGCGCCGCCTCGGCGAATTCCTGAGATCGTAATACTCGGACAGGCTCCCCGGCCCTAACCCGCATTTCTCACACCCAATCTACTACGGCGACGGATATGCCCGCGTCTACTGCGTTGCGCTCCGTCGGGCTCCTCGACGTACTGTT
>JBHHYX010000023.1:0-24714 GCA_046757765.1 Acidobacteriota bacterium
CAACGCGCAACTTGACCATTTTGTGAACTTGTTTCGGGCCTAGGCGGCCCTAGAGTTGCGCACATGGTAACAGTTGGCACCGTTACTCCGACCGCACATCAGGATTCATGGCTGGAGCCGACATGCCTGCTTTCAGGACGTCCCACCTGGGAGAAGGTCGCGGGACTGCGTAACGGCCCTATGCTATATTTCTCCGCTATGGATCGACTATTTCTCGGAATCGGCGCCATTCTTGGGTTCCTTGCAATCGCGGCCGGCGCCTTTGGCACTCACATCCTTCGGGCGCGGCTCAGCACCGACAGGCTGGACATATTCGAGATTGCGGTCCGCTATCAGATGTACCACGCTCTGGCCCTGCTGGCGGTTTCCTGGCTCTCCTCTCGAACGCCGAGTGGATGGGCAGGCCTGGCGGGCTGGTTGTTCCTGGTCGGAGTTCTCATCTTCTCGGGGACGCTCTACCTTGTGGCATTGACCGGTCAACGCGGATGGGGCGCCGTGACCCCTGTGGGCGGCCTGGCTTTGCTGGCGGGATGGGCCTGCCTGATAGCGGTGGCCGTGAGCGTCGGCACCAAACTTTAGGGGCCCTCTTTCAACCTTGTTCCGAAGGCACCGATGGAGCGGAGAGGCTATCCCAAGTTGAGGGAGCGACCGCCATCCTGGTTTTCGCCTCGAGTCACTGAACCACGAACGTTAGTGAGTGGCCATCCGGATTGGGCCGGGCGCTGACGCTTCGGTTCAGTTTACAGTGTTCCATGAAGTTTTGTCTTTCGGCGTATCTGAGAGCAAAATTCTCAGAATTCGGCGCTAAGCAGCTAAAATACCGAGTCGGAGATGGGCGACAAGACACGGGTGCGGGCGGAAGAGTGGGTCAGCCAGCATGGGGACGCGCTCTATCGCTATGCTCTGGGGCTGGTCCGGGATCCGGTCGAGGCTGAGGAACTCGTACAGGAAACTTTCCTGGCAGCCCTCAAGTCCTCTTCTGGATTCAAGGGCCGTTCCAGCGTGCGAACCTGGTTGACGGGTATTCTTCGCCACAAGATCTTCGATCACTTCCGCCATCAGACAAAACGGCTGGAGATCGAGTCGGCTGAAGAGGATGTCGAATCGGATCTGTTCGATCAGCGCGGGAGGTGGCTTCGAGCCCCCGGTTCCTGGCCCAGAGACCCTCACAAAATTCTGGAAGACGCCGAATTCCAACGCGTGCTCAAGGAGTGTGTGGATGGACTTTCACCCCTGAAGCGGGCGGTCTTCTTCCTGCGGATTTCCGAAGGCCTTTCCGGAAAAGAGATCTGTAAGGTACTGGAGATCACACCGACTCACACCTGGGTGCTGGCGCATCGGGCCCGGGGGGCGATCAGGCGTTGCCTGGATGAGCGGTGGTTCGGTGAGCGGGAGTGCTGAGATGTGGAACTGTCGCAATGCCGTCCGGTTGTTAAATGCCTCCCTGGACCACCAGCTGAGCCGGCGGGAAAGGTCCCGACTCTCCTTTCACCTCCTCTTGTGCCATCTGTGTCGCCGTTACAAGCGGCAGATTCGCTTGCTGGAGTTGGCGTTGAGGGAAAATGTCGGGCTGGGTGAGGAAGGGTTGAGTCCCGAAGCCCAACGGGCCATCCTCGACAAAGTAGCGAAGCTCTAGCCCGAATTATTCATGGGATTTCGTTACGAAGCGGCGAAGGCGCCATGCTGACAAGGCGTCGCGACTGAGACCCCCGCTGTACTTCGGTCGTTGACCAATTCGGGGTCCTGGGCCAAGAGTTCTCCTACTCGTTCGATCCGGCCCAGGATTGCGGCGGCGCAGATGTCGATTTCCGCCCCCGCCTGAATCAAGAGTTCTTGAATCTCATGCCGGCCATGCTCAATGGAGTCATGGAGTGCGGTGCGCCCCTCATCGCTTCGAACGTCGAGATCAATGCCAGAAGAGATGAGAATCCGGGCGACCTCGGCGTTGGGTGGAATCAACAACCCGAATCAAGAATGGGGCCACCCGGCGCTGGCTGTCCTCAAGATCCCGTTTGACGATCAGCTCAATGTCGCCACCGAGAATGGGCTCTTCGCTTCGCCCGAGCGCGGCTTTCACCGCTACTTCCTCTTCCCCCGCCCCGATATCTTCGAATCCCGCAAGAGAGGCACCGTCGTGTCTCAAGTCGACATCCTCGACGGCAGCACAATCGTGGTGAAGATAGGAGCCGGGACGGTCGGCTGGATCTACTACTACCTCGACTTCAACTTCGAAATCACTTCGCGCCTTTCGGTTTTGACTCCACACCAGTTCCATGTCACAGTGTCAGTTGCCTTGTGTGCACTTATTTCCGTCATCATTCCGACCTTGAATGAGGCTCAGAACCTCGCGGCCACACTGGACAGTCTAGGCGCGGCGAGGGACATCGAAACGATCGTGGTGGATGGGGGGAGCAGCGACGCTACCGTCGACATCGCCACAAGACGCGGGGCTCGGATCCTCCACTCCTCGCCGGGCAGGGCCCGCCAAATGAACGCGGGGAGCTCGGTGGCTCGAGGCCGAATCCTTCTCTTCCTTCACGCCGATAGCCAGCTTCCCCCCGATTTCGACCAGCATGTCCGTCGCCTTGCCGCCCAGCCCGATGTTGCGGCGGGTGCATTCGAGTTGAAGATCGAGGGCGACGGGCCCGGCCTGAGGCTGATCGAACGAGTCGTGCGCTTCCGGTCCAAGCGGTTGCAGACTCCTTACGGAGACCAGGCCATCTTCCTCAGGTCGGCTCTATTCAAGGATCTGGGTGGATTTCCCGAGATGCCGATTATGGAGGACTTTGAGTTCGTCAGGCGTCTTCGGCGCCGGGGAAGAATCGCGCTCGCTCCCGCCGGAGTCAAGACCTCGGCCCGACGCTGGCTGAGGCTGGGCATCTGGCGGACCACGGTCCTCAACTGGTGGATCGTGGCGGCCTACTGCCTGGGAGTGCCTTCCCATCGACTGGCGCGTTGGTATGGAAGGTCGACTCCCCCCCCCAGCCGGACCCGCAGCTCCACTAGGGCAGCCGAAGGGGGGTGATCTGCAATTCTGGACGAGGTCTCTGAGGCTCCGGCTCGGTATCGGTATCGCAATCGGTGGTCGACATCATACGCATTGCTCCCGGCCATCGCAATCGACGGCGATAGCGATTGCGAACCCGATTCCGATACCGATGAAGACCCGGCTACTCCACCACTTGCCGGTCGGAGGCGCCGCCTCGCTGAATTACTGAGATCGTAATACTCGGACAGGCTCCTAGCCCGCATTTCTCACACCTTAGTGACTTCAGCCCTTTGGCTGAGTGTTGCTTTACAGTGTCATTTATTGCCACGTGCACAAGGTTGTCAAGGCAACGCCGATTCTGCCGCCAGGTCACTGAACCACGAACGTGAGTGAGTGGCCATCCGGATTTGGGCGGGCGCTGACGCTTCGGTTCAGCTTACGTGCCCTGGCATTCCCGTCCCGCCCTATTTTCGGACCACAGCCCGATCTCGGACTGGATGGATCACAGGCCCAGGAGCGAGGCCCCTCAACCCACCCTTTGCTCCAGGGCTTTGCGGGCAATTCTGGTGACGTAAATGGTGACGGCGACCGTGGCCAGCAAACCCACCACATAGAGCGACCACTCGACCGGCGTGCGCACTCGTTCCCCTGCGCCCAGTGTGGCCAGATCACCGGCCAGCGAGCCGATGTACACGTACATGACGGTCCCCGGCATCATGCCGAAGAAGGTAGCTAGAAAGTAATCCCTGAGCGACACCCGCGTGATTCCAAAGGCATAATTGAGCAGGTTGAAGGGAAAGATCGGCGAGAGTCGCGTGAGACCGACGATCTTCCAGCCCTCTTTCGCCACGGCCTCGTCGACCGCCTTGAATTTTCCGCTCCCTTCAATCTGCCGGGCCACCCAGTCTCGAGCCAGATACCTCCCGATGAGAAAAGCGGCAACAGCTCCCAGCGTAGCTGACAAAATCACCACCAGAGACCCCGAGAGGACACCGAAAACAAAGCCGGCCCCCAGGGTGAGAATTGAACCTGGGATGAAGAGCACGGCGGCCACGACGTAGATGGCCCCGAAAGCAACCGGACCCCATGGTCCCAAGCCGGCCACCCAATCCAAGGACCGCTTCAGGAGGGCTTGAAGGTTGTATTGCCAGCCCAGAACCAAAAGGGTGCCAATCACGGCAACGGCTAGAACCATCTTTATTCTCGAACCCGAACCCGCCTGCGTTTCAGTCATCGCTCATCACCTCGGCTCATCCGCGTCTTTCCTCCTCTCCGACTCAAGGAGGGCTGTTGTGGAGACGCCGTCCTCCAGCCACGACCTTCCGAGTTGAGTCGCCCTCCCGACCGAATTCTTACACGACAACGATCGCGCCGCTGAAGAGAGAAGTGGTCGCCACAGTTGCCATTCTCGAACTTTGACACCCAAACAGGCAAGGTCCGGCGCCAAAAAGAGAGAGGCTCGACCCTGAAGGCGCGCCCCCGCCAGACCAGCTGGCAAAGCACACCCCGTTCCGGCTTGCCACCTGAATGATTGCGCCGGAGAGATCACACTCTCCCTTCAATGACCCAGCTGGTCGAGAACTTTCGCCAGACTTTGGGTCCCTTCCCGGCTGGCGCCCTGGGCCTGGGCCGAGGAAAAGAGTTGTTGAACCAGCGCAGTTGCCGGCAAAGGAGCCTGAGAAGCCGCCGCAGTTTCCATGACCAGGCGAAGATCCTTCTGAATCAGGTCAACCATGAAACCGGGAGCAAAGTCCCGGGCCACAATTTTGGGGCCCAGGTTGGACAGCTGCCAACTGGCAGCCGCCCCTCCCTTCACCGCTTCAATCATGGTGGTGGCGTCCAAGCCATTCTTGCGGGCGAAAAGCAGGGCCTCGCTGACACCCAGCAAGGTCACGGAAACCAGTATCTGGTTGCACAGTTTGGTCAGTTGGCCGCTCCCCACAGGACCGCAGTAGGTCAGGCTCGTTCCCATTGTAGCCAGGATCGGCTGCACCCGTTCAAAGGCGTACCGTTCGCCTCCCGCCATGATGGAGAGGGTGCCCTTTTGAGCTCCGGTGTCCCCGCCCGAGACTGGGGCGTCGACCAGACAACATTGGCGCTGCCGGAGGGCCTGGTCAAGTCGCCTTTCCACCTGCGGCGAGATCGTGCTCATGTCCACTGCGACAGAGCCTGGTCGAATGCCTTCCAGAACTCCACCCCTGCCGCTGACAACCGCCTCCACATCGGGCGAATCGGAGACGATGGTGATGACCACCTCCGATTGAGCAGCCACTTCGGCAGGTGAATCGGCAACTTGCGCCCCTTGAGAAGCGAGTTGCCGGGTCTTTGATCGAGTCCGATTGTAAACAGTCAACGGGTATCCCGCCCGCAGGATGTGGCCCGCCATGGGCGCACCCATGATTCCCAATCCGATGAATCCGACTTTCGCTTTCGACATGGAAGATTCCGTCCTTTCCTGAACTCGAATTTCGGGCGCGAGGCCCTGTCTCCAGGCCCATCTCCACCGCCTCACTACGATTCGGTGTGAGAAATGCGGGCTGGCGTCAACAGAGTCGAGCATAATAGAATCAGAGTCCAGGGAGAAGACTATGAGCTCAAACAGGTCCTGGTTGTTAGTCCTGGTGACTATCGTCGTGGTTATTCTGCTGGCCATCTTGGCCGGAGTGGGATTTTACTGGTTGACGAGCAGGCCGCCGGCGGTGGCCCGAAAAACCGTCATTGAGGTCGTGGAGAGCGGCTCAATTGAAGAAGTGGCGGCGCAGAATCCCCTGCTTCAGCTCTTTGAACAAGAGAAGCCGAGCCTCTGGGATCTGTGGAGACTGTTTAACTACGCCGCCCGCGACGACCGGGTCACGGGCGTCTACCTGGAGATCCAACCGCTCTCTTTGAGTTGGGCTCAAATCGAGGAGCTTCGAGACTGCTTTCACCGGTTCCGCCAGTCGGGCAAGCCTATTCACGCCTTCCTGGCCGTCGACATGGTGGGGGAAAGGGAGCTTTACCTGGCCTCGGCGGCGGACTCCATCACACTGAATCCCGATGCGGCCCTCATCATCAACGGTCTGGCCGCGGAAGTCACGTTTTATAAGAGCGCTTTGAAGAAGCTGGGAGTAAAACCCCAGTTCATCCAGTTCAAGGAGTACAAGAGCCCGGAAATCTACGATCGCGAGAAAATGAGCCCGCCCATCCGGGAAATGTACCAATCGATCCTGAGTGACCTGGAAGAGCGGTTCATCTCCGCCGTCACCTCCGACAGGACAATCGAAGAGAGCCGCCTCAAAGAGTTGCTCGCTGCCGGCATCACTACGCCGAACAAGGCGCTGGAAGCAGGCCTGATCGACACGGTCGGCTACAAGGACGAGGTCCAGGAACGCCTGCGCCAACCCGGCTCGGACAAGTACCACTCCATGAAGGCCTCCGCCTATCTGGAGGCTGCCGAGGGCCGATTCGGTTCCCGCTCCCCTCATCGAGTCGCCCTGGTGAGTGGAACCGGGTTGATCACCTCCGGCAAGAACGATCCGTTTTCCGAAACGCTGGGGGGCAGTACACTGTCGACCCGCCTTCGCGAGATTCGAAAGGACGGCGATTTTGAAGCCGTACTCCTGCGCGTCAACAGTCCCGGAGGTTCAGCTGTGGGATCGGACATGGTGTGGAAAGAAGTCCGCAAGCTGGAAGAGGCGGGAAAACCGGTGGTGGTCTCGATGTCGGGAGTGGCCGGGTCGGGTGGCTACTACATTTCCATGGGAGCCAGGCGAATTATTTCCCAGCCCTCGACCATCACTGGCTCTATTGGAGTCATTTTTGGAAAGTTCAACATCGAAGGCCTCTATGATTGGCTGGGAATGAGCATAGACCGTGTCAAGACTTCTCCCAACGCCGACCTCTTTTCGGCCTTCACCTCACTCCAGGAAGATCAAAAAAAGCTGATCCGCGACTGGATGCAAGAAATCTACGACAACTTCGTCTCCAAGGCGGCCGAGGGTCGCGGTATGCCTGCTGAGGAGCTGGAAGCCAAAGCGCGCGGTCGCATTTATACGGGTGATCAAGCCAGCAGGATTGGCCTGGTCGACAGCCTGGGAGGGTTCGAGCAAGCCGTTGCCGAGATCAAGAAGATACTGAAGCTCGGACCTCGTGAGGAAATTCAGTTGGTCCTGTATCCGAAGCCCAAGAGTCTTTGGGCGACGTTGACCGAGGCCCGCTTTGTCCAGGTTCCTCAACCCGATTTTGGAGTCTGGCTGGAACGGGAACTGCATCAGCTGACAACCGCCACTCCCCGTGTTCTGATGCCCCAGGCACGCATCGACTAGTGCGAATTCAATCCAACTGGTACGTCCGCCCGTTGCACTTGCCCCTG
Source organism: Acidobacteriota bacterium (assembly GCA_046757765.1). Lineage (GTDB taxonomy): Bacteria > Acidobacteriota > UBA6911 > RPQK01 > JBHHYX01 > JBHHYX01. Next base: position 7,341 of record JBHHYX010000023.1, read on the forward strand.
CCTTTGCCTCGTTCTCAGAGCCTGCCAACAGCGGGCGACTGGGTTGAGCGATTCTGGCGCCAACTCACTGAACCACGAACGTCAGTGAGTGGCCATCCGGATTTGGCCGGGCGCTGACGCTTCGGTTCAGTTGACAGGGCAGGGGCAACGGCGCGCACGTCGTCAATGCAACACATCTGAGAGTAAAATTCTCAGAATTCGGCGTTAAGCAGCCTAGATTTTCCGTTCGGTGCCGCCCCCGGGGGTGTCAACGCCGACTCTGAAAGAAGTCGCGCAGGAGCCCGCGACACGGTCCCGCCAAGACTCCCTCCACAAGCTCGACCTGATGGTTGAACAATCCCGGCTTCAAGAGGGAACACTTCGAAAAGAGGGCGCCCGATTTCTCATCCCGGGCTCCCAAAACGAGACGGCTGACTCGAGCCCAGATCAGGGCACCGGCGCACATGGCGCAAGGCTCTATGGTGACGTACACGTCCAAGCCGTCCAACCGGTAATTGGAGAGTTGTTGAGCGGCCCGGCGCAGCACCAGCATCTCAGCATGAGCTGTGGGGTCGGAAAGCTGGATGCTCCGGTTGTGGTCGCGGACCACCAGTCGACCTTGCAGCACAGCGGCCGCCCCAATAGGCACTTCCTCCTCACGGGCTGCCTGGGCCGCTTCCTCCAGGGCCAGACGCATCCAGTGTTCTGATTCCGAATTCGCCTCATTCATCGGAAACATCTCCGCCCAGGTAAATCACGTCCACCTTCTCTCGCCTCATCACCTGGCAAAGAGGACAGTCCGCCTCAAAAAGGTCCTCCGGATCGAAGTGGGCGGCGCGACGACTCACTTCCGCCTGATCCGGAGAGTCCAGGTGAATGAGATTATAATCTCCCACACGGGTAATCAGGGCATGATCGCCGTAAATGCTTCTGAGTTCCTTTTCACTCCCCGAGGTAGCCTTGGTTGTCACGACAGACCAGGGACCCAACATAATTGTCCTCCTTTTCGCTGCCCTATCACGCTAAACGGATACCGGGCTTTGCCGCGCCCGGACAGCCTCGACCCCTTCATTGAACTCTAACGTTTCAGCCGCCAAAACCGCGAAGTTTTTTCCACCTGGAGGAGACAACGCGCCAGGCTCTCTCCCCGGCGGCATCCACCTTTCTTTTTTTCCCCTGCTCCATGGCGGGCGGGCCGGAAACCGTGCCGGAGGCCCTGTGCTATTCTGTCCCCATGAGTTACCTGTTGGAGGCCCCTGTGAGCGACACTGTTCCTCTCCCCCGCGGCAATTTCGTGTTGACCCTGAAGGCGCCTGAAGTGGCTCGTAACTGTCGGCCCGGTCAATTCGTGATGATTGCCCCTTTGGAAGGGTATTCGCCGCCTCAACCTCTGCTCAAGCGAGCGCTGGCAGTGTACTCGGTTGGCAGGCAGCGTCTCTCGACGATCCGGTTGCTGGTGAAAGTGGTGGGACCGGGAACCCTCGGTCTGGCTTCGCTGCGGGCGGGAGCGTTGACCAGCCTGATTGGGCCTTTGGGAAACGGCTTTGATTTGAATGCCGGTGGGGGGAAAATCCATCTTCTTCTGGCGGGCGGAATCGGGATCGCTTCGCTTTATCTACTGGCCGAGCAACTCCTCGCCAGAGGGGAGCAAGTCCACCTGCTTTATGGAGGGCGAAAGAGTGAGGATCTAGTGGGCCTGGAAGACTTTCGCCGACTGGGCATGCCCGTCCAATTGACGACGGACGACGGAAGCGCCGGTTTCAAGGGATTGGTGACGGAAGGCCTGTTGCAGTACATGGAAAAGTTTTCACACGATCGGCTCATTTTCTATGCCTGCGGACCCGACCCGATGATGCGGTCCGTCGCCGCCATTGCCGCTAGATCTCACATACCCTGCCAGGTTTCGGTGGAGACAAAAATGGCGTGCGGGTTCGGCGTTTGTCTGGGCTGCAGTGTCAAGACCGTGCACTCCTACCGGCTCGCCTGCACCGACGGACCCGTCTTTGCGGCTGAGGATATTGTCTGGCCAACCGGTGAGGAGGGCGGGGACACCGTTTTGTCACCCGGGTCGGAGAACGCGCCCGGAATCCCACCGGGAGAAGAGATACGAAGAGAGCCCCTGGGGCAAAGGGAAAGCGGCCAAATCGAAGTCGGGGGAGAATGGAAGAAACAGTGAGCCTAGCGGTAGAGATCGGGGGATTACGTTTGAAGAATCCGGTTCTCACCGCCTCGGGAACTTTCGGATACGGTCTGGAATTCTGCCCGTATTTCGATATCTCTCAGCTGGGCGGGTTCTGTACCAAGGGGCTTTCCCTTTTCCCGATGCCCGGGAACGAACCCGGGAGAATTGCCGAGACCCCTTCCGGCATGCTCAATGCCATTGGTTTGGAGAATGTGGGTGTGAACAGCTTCATCCAGGACAAACTGCCCCAACTGGAACAATACGACACCCATGTGGTCACCAATATCTTCGGCAAGTCGATCCAGGAATTCATCGCCATCGCCGATCGTCTCGATCCCCAATCCAAAGTCAGCGCTCTCGAACTGAACATCTCCTGTCCCAACATTTCCGAAGGCGGCATTGAATTTGGCCATGACCCCCGGGCGACCTTTGGCGTGGTGAAGGCGGTCCGAGAGGCCAGTAGCAAGCCTCTCTGGGTCAAGCTCTCCCCCAATGTGACCGACATTACGGTCTTTGCCCGCGCCTGCGAGGATGGAGGGGCGGACGCCGTGACGCTGGTCAACACCTTCATTGGAATGAGCATCGACGTCGAAAAGCGGCGGCCCATGCTCTCCAACACTCTGGGGGGCCTCTCCGGCCCGGCCATCCGGCCATTGGCGTTGAGGCTAGTCCACCAAGCCAGCCAGGCCGTCCAGATCCCCGTCATCGGGATCGGCGGAATCAGCTGCGCTCGAGATGCTCTCGAGTTTCTGATCGCCGGTGCCAGGGCCGTCCAGATCGGGACGGCAAATTTCTCCGACCCTGTGATTTCTCTCAAGGTGATCGGCGGTCTCAGCGACTACTGTGAGGCACACGGAGTCGGCGACATCAACGCCATCGTTGGAACGGAAGCCCTGGCAAGGGGAGTCTGAATACGGAGGATGGAAGGGGCAGGCACCATGAGCGAGTCACCCAACCCACTGATCGTGGCGCTGGATTGCGGCCAGGCCGGAACTGCTCTCAATCTGGTCGATCGTCTTCAGCCCCACGTCAGCCTGTTCAAGGTCGGCCTACAGCTCTTCATTTCCGCCGGCCCTCCTATCGTAGGCCAGATCCTTGAGCGGGGGGCGAAGGTTTTTCTGGACCTCAAGCTCCACGACATTCCCAACACTGTGGCACGAGCCGCAATCGAAGCGGGGCGACTGGGCGTTCAAATGTTGACACTGCACACGCTGGGGGGAATCTCAATGATGAGCCATGCGCGGCACCAGGTGCGCGACCGCTCGCGGTTGGAAGGCTGGCCCGCGCCCAGGTTGTTGGGAGTGACTGTCCTGACCAGCATGGATGAGAGGGAGCTTGGCGGCGTAGGAATTCAGACGCCGCCGGGACCTGCCGTCGTTCGACTGGCCAGGCAGGCACGGGAGGCGGGACTGGATGGTCTGGTCGCTTCGCCTCGAGAGCTGCAGGCACTCCGGGAAGCGGGCCTGGGCAGTCTCCTTTTCGTGACCCCCGGGATCCGCCCTGAAGGCGCACCGGCGGATGACCAGGCTCGCACCCGGACGCCGGCCCAGGCGATCGCGGCGGGCGCGGATTATCTCGTGGTGGGCCGGCCCATTACGAAGGCCTCCGACCCCGCCCAGGCGGCCCGCCGGATCGGCGCCGAAATCCGTCGTGCTAGAATCGATGCGAAATGAGATGCCTTTCGCTCTGGACTGTTCTCCTTCTGGCCATGCCGGCGCCGGTTGTTCAGATGAGCGTGGAGCCCGTCGAGGCGTCACGCTGCCATGTCTTCATTGACTACAACAACATCTGGACGTTTGAAATGGCACAATCCTCCTCCGGCAAGCGGACGCCAATAGTGAACATCATTACCTTCGATGAGCAGGAATCGCCCCTTCGACCCGGGCAGATTCACGTTTTCGATGCAGGGGGCCGGGAGGCCGTCGTCGACAGGTTTTCCATCGATACCGGCATCGCCGGCGAACCTTACGTGACCAACTACCTCAAGGTCCTCTCCAGTTCGTTCATCGCCATGGATCTGGTGGGGGATTTTGAAGACTTCCCCCAACCTTCGCGTGTCGTCTTTGAGTTGGGGGAGGCGGCGTTCTCCCTGCAGGCCGTCGACTGTATGGATTTTGACATGTTGGCTGAAAGGATCAACAGGATCAATTTCGACAGTCCCAACATCAAAGAGGATTTTAGTCTCTTGAAGATCGAACATATCGGAAGCAAGAATCCCAGAAAGACGGGCAGACGATAACGGCTGGCCCCCCGCATTTCCCCCAGGCGGCTCCAGCCCGCGGTCTCCGCAACTCGTGCGAAAGAATGATTGTCTAATTGTAGCCAAAAATATTTGACATTTTGATTGCATTGGTTGAGCGATTCTGGCGCCTGGTCACTGAACCACGAACGTGAGTGAGTGGCCATCCGGATTGGCCGGGCGCTGACGCTTCAGTTCAGTTTACAGAGCAAGGGCAACGGCGCCCACGTCGTCCCTGGAACACATCTGAGAGCAAACTTCTCAGAATTCGGCGGTAAGCAGCTAATGGAACTCTTATTAACGACTCCATCGGTCTGCCAGCAGCCTCTGAAAGTCGGGACTGCGGGCGATCCAGGTGCCGGCGCGCTGACTCCGGTCCAGCGCCCGTATTAGTGAGTCCTGGGCTCGGGACTCCTGGCCCAGGCGTAACTCGAACAGAGCTCGAATATACCAGTAGGGGGCCTCACCCTTGAACCTCTTCTCCATCTCGACCAATTTGTCGACGACTCCCCGGAAACCAGTCTGTCCCTTACTCCCATTCCCCTCCTCGACACCCCCCCGAAAACCAGTCTGTCCCTTACCCTCCTCACCCTGCTTGGATTGTCCTCGGGAAATCGAGAGAATCGACTGCTCCAACACATTCAGAGGGTTGCCTCTCACGTCCCGCAGACTGGGGTGTCTCAGGGCGGCCAGGATCTCGGTCAGCGCGCTCTCCAATTGGGATCTGCGCAAGTAGAGTGAAGCCCTGTACAAATAGATTTCGCTGGCCCTGGAATACTGTGTCGCCAGGGCTCTCCCAAACTGCGTCAGCGCCTCCTCCGGTCGTCCCGCGTCCGCCAGCATCATGGCGTATTCCTTCCGGGCCTTCCCGAAATAGGGAGACTGATCGAGACAGCTGGCCATGCTGCTGACAGCCTCCTCGATTCTGCCCAGCCTGGCCAGAACAAAAGCTCTTTCGTAGAAGACCCTTTCGGCGAATGGTTCATAGTCGAGGCCCCTCTCATAGGCCCGCAACGCCTCTGAGTATTTGCCCCGGCTGTTGAGAGACTGGCCCTCGCGGTAGGCCAGTTCCGCCAGGCAGAAGCGAACGCTCCAGCTGAGGGCAAAGAGGACCGTCACCAACGCCAGGCTCAGACCCGCGTACTTCAGCATCTCGTGGCCACGCCTGCTCGAGGCCTGAGTCCCAGCCCCCGCACCATCCACCAGGCCGGACAAAGTGCCGGCAGTGAGAAAGAAAAGGTGGAGGGACCCCGGCATCTGAAGGGGAAAGCTGAAGCAGGCGTTGACCAGTTCTCCCACCAGCCCCGTGCTCAGGGCGAGGACAATCCAGAAGCTGCGGGACTCCGCCCTCTTCGCCAGGAATCTCAAAGAGCGGTGGAACAGGAGACCGAGGAAGAGGAGAAAGAGAAGCAACCCGACGCCACCCAGATCGGAGGTGATGTTCAAATACTCATTGTGGGTGCGGTCCATCCGCGTGTTGGAACTCAAGGTCTTCTCCTGAAGCATCCGGCCCGCAGACCTCCAGGACACCACTTCGTAGTTGCCCAAACCCACTCCCAGAAGAGGAGAGTCCTTTATGATTTCGAGGCTGTGGCGCCAGGTGTGGAGGCGGATCTTGATGGTTGTCTGTTCCAGATCGAAGGACGAACGGAATGTCTCGAGAACCTTTTGCCCGGGTGCCGTCAGACCCACCAGCAGCCCCACCGCCAACACGGAAGCGGCGAACAGGCTCAACATCCTCTTTCGTGTGCCCCGATCCCTCCTGAACGAAAGGGACGCCGACAGAAAGAAAGCCGCCATCGCCACCACTGACATCTGACCCGCGCGCACCTGGCTGACGGCGACATAGCCGAGAATCAAGAGAAAGGTCACGCCACCGAAGCATCGAATTGATCGCAGCTCCCTCGAAAGCGCCATCCCAACACCGAGAGGCAGGACGAGAACGAGGACATCGACGGTGAAATTCGAAAGTCCGAACGTGGTGCCGGCGTCCTCCATACCGGCGCCGTTCAAAGTCATTCGGAACAGACCCGTGTTGAAGGCGTATTGCAGTATCCCGTATCCGGAGACCAGGGCGCCGGCCGTCAGCGAGCCCAACAGGAAAGGGCTCGCCATCCTCTTTTGACCCAGAGCCAGCTTCGAAAGCCCAAATCCCGCCACGCCCGCATTGAGCATCGTGGCCAGCTTGAGACTCTTGGCGGGAACCTCGGCCCACGAAGCCGAGAGCCCCGCCCACACGGCCAAGGCCAGAAGAAGCAGGAAGTCAGGTGAAACGATCCGAGCGAGCCGCTCTTTTCTGAGCCACGGAACGGAAAGGCACAAGGCAGCCAGCAGGAAGAGATGAGCGACGGCCGCCTTGGACCAGACAAAATCGATGGAATAGAAGGAAAAAGCGACCGCCGGAACCGACGCCGACAAAACAAGCGCGGAAGCCCGGTCACTCCAGCTGTGGCATCGATCCATCCCCGGCACTCTTTTCGGGCTAGCGACAAAACGAGGCTCCATATGCGACCCTCTTGGCGCCTACTTATCGCAGCTTGGAACCATACAACTCCGGGGCGTGCACTGGCAAGCGAGGAAATAACCCGACAGGGTCCGGGCGAGGGGCGGACGCGAGCTCTCGGCCACGGGCAGGCGGTTGCTTGGGACCGGGATCGGGATCGCCTGCCGGGGTCGCTATCGGTGATCGACATCATGCCCATTGCTCCCCGCCATTGCAATCGATTGCGATAGCGATGGCGAAACCCGATTCCGATACCGATCAAGACCCGGCCCACCTCGCCGGGCCGCCCCCGGGTGGGTTAATCCGTAACCTTGAGCCAAGTTCTTGGGGTCGCTATCGGTGATCGACGTCTGAGGCGGAGCCTCGCCAGTTTGAGGTTGGCAGGGAGAATAGCGGAGGCCGAGGGATGGAGCTTCAGCAATGAGACCATCCCTCGGCAACGGGCGGAGTCTTGGAGGGGGCAGGGAAAAGCCTATTTACCAGTCATAGGCGTTGAATTCCCCGCTCTCGATGACGCGGACCGGAACGCCGTCCAGCTGTCTGGGCAGCGACCCTCTCAATTCCGGGGTCATGGCCTTGACGTAGACGCGAAAAGCCAGATCCTCTCCATTCTGGGCCAAGCCGATGGACATTCCCACCACTCCGCGATGACGAAAGATGGCGGGTTCTTCCCTGGCCTGAATCTCCATTAACCGCCCCATGCGTGGATCCTTTTGCATGCTGTCATACTCCCGAATCACATCGTTCAGGGAGGAGACGGAGCTGGGTCCGTCTACAAAGACCCGCAGGAGGATGTAAACGAAAATCATGGGGTTCCCGATCGTCGATTGGGAACTACCGGCAAAGAGCAGGGCCACCGGGGCTCTGGAGGCCGAATTGAGAATGGCCGAACCGGAATCTCCCCCGCTGGAGAAGCTTCCGGGCGTGACTTCCACCTGGCGGATGAACCGAGCCGTACCGCAACCCGCGCCATAGTTGACATTGAAGCTTCCGTTGACACTGGCCACCGTCCCTGACGTCACTCCAGTTGTCCGGCCTGCCTTCACCACGGCATCGCCGGGAGCGGCAAATGCCACCGAGGGCGCCGGATTCCCGATGCCGAGGATCATGGTATCGGCGTCCGCCGTTGTGGTGGAGGCGATCGCCGAGTCGATCAGATTGATACTGCCGGCGCTGAACTTGAGGGCAATTTTGGCGGCTAGATTGCCGACAACGTAAAACGGATCGGGACCCGGATCGAAACCAATATCCAGATTCCCGGGCTGGAGAACCGCTGTGCCAATGGGCGCCGTGTCCGGGCAAAGGGTGGGTCCAATTGCGCCCAGAACATGATTGTTGCTTAGAATGAACTTCTGGTTCGGGTTCATCAGCGACCGAACCCGCATACCCGCTGTGCCGGCGAAGATAAAAGGCGAGCTGGGAGTGGTGCCTGTGGAAACCCCCATGGGAGTGGGCCGGTCACAACGGTCGGTGGGGCTGGCACAAGTCCCGGTTGCCGCTTCGGGAAAGGCAGTGGAATCCCCGTATCCCGCCAGAAAACTCGCCTCGGAACCGGCCTCGCCTTGGGCTGGATGGACCATGGCACAAAGAACCATCAAAGCAAAACCAAATACGAAACCGGTCGAACAATGGAATTTTCGCATACAATTCTCCCCTGAAAATACGCTCGGTTAAAAACGGACTCTTTCGCTGGGTGGAAGAATACACTACCTTGAGCACCCGCTTCAAGAATTCTTTGGTCCTGAGTCGAACACACCCGACCCCGATGCCTCGCATCGGCCTCTCACGGAGCGTCTATTTCGATTGGCCCATTGGGCCGATAGAAAGGAGTGGAGCATGTCTTGAGTCTTACGGTTAGAAGTCTTTCGCTTCCGGGCCATCCAAGAAAATCGCAGCCCCGCCGCCAGCGGGCCGGCTGCGGCTCCGCGCTTCGGCGGCTGAGCGCCGAAACCCGCTCCACCTGTCGGGGACGAGCTCATGCCTCGACGAATTGGAACGACTCCGCGCCCAAACGTATCATTAACCTGGATTTCTCACACTCGACGGTAGCGAGGCGGTGGAGATCCGCATGGATACAAGGCGCCGCTTCCCGAAGGGAAGCCCCAACTACCAAGGCCCAAATCCCAAAGGACAGATTGGTGTTCGGGATCTTGGGATTTGGTGCTTCCGAAGGGTGAGGGGCCTCGCAGTCGTACTGGACAGTACGTCGCGGAACCCGACGGAGCGCAAGGCAGTAGACGCGGCAGATCCGCCGCCGTAGTAGACTGGGTGTGAGAAATGTGGGGTAAGGGTGATGAGGATTAGCAAAGGGCTGCGGGTCGGACTGGCACTGGGCGGTGGCGCCGCCCGAGGACTTGCCCACGTCGGAGTGTTGAAGTTTCTCCAGGCGGAGGGGATTCCCCTTCATGCCCTGGCAGGCGTGAGTGTGGGAAGCGTCATCGCCGCCGGCTACGCTACCGGTCTCTCTGTGGAGAGGCTCGTCGAGTTGGCCGAGACCGTGACATGGAGAGACGTGGGAGGATGGAGCTTCAGTGTCAAAGGCTTCAATTCCAACGAGAGAATGGAGCAGTGGCTGGAGAAGGTTCTTCCGGTCAGCACCTTCGAGGAATTGAGAATGCCGCTGCGTATCATGGCAACCGACCTGCACACGGGCCGGCCCGTGATTCTCGAGAAGGGCGATCTTCACTCGGCCATCCGAGCCAGTTGCGCTATTCCGGGATTGTATGTTCCAGTCGAATTGAACGGTTGTCTTCTGGCTGACGGCTACCTCACCTGCAACCTGCCCATCCGACAAGTCCGGGAACTGGGCGTGGACGTCGTCATTGCCTCCGCCATCGGTTTGGAGATTTCCCCCGACGTCAAATTGAACAACATCTATCAGATTTTGATGCGCTCTTTCTCCATCATGAGCGCGGCAGCCCAACGCTACAATTACGGGGACGCGGACGTTGTCATCCACCCCGAGGTGGAGTCCTACTCCTGGACGGAGATCGAGTCCGCCGGCGAGCTGATCAAGGCCGGTGAGCTGGCCGCGCGGAGCATCGCTCCCGAGTTGGAGAGGGCCCTCAATCCTTCCTTGTGGACCCGCCTTCCCTGGAACCCCTTTAGACGCGAAAAGAAACAGCTGCAAGTCAGTTGAAGGGTGTCCCTCCGACCTCCTCCGCTAATCAGGCAAGGCCTCAAACCGGCGAGAGTGCCGGAAGGGGTCGTGGTGGTCAGCACTTTCGGCTTGCACTTCAAAGGGGCAGTGGGGAGGTGTTTAGCTGCTTGCAGCGCAATTCTGAGAATTTTTCTCTCAGATGCATCGCGTTGGCAATGGGCGTGCCGGCGCCTGTAAACTGAACCGAAGCATCAGCGCCCGGCCAATCCCACTCACTGACGTTCGTGGTTCAGTCAATTAGCGCCAGATGGCTCATGAAAAATGCCAGCCAACCAAAGAGACCGAGACCTTGCTTGTGTTCCCCTCATCCAACTGACAGAATCTGAGGCATCAGATCCTGCCGCGGACAGCCTGAACACCCTCCTGGGTTCACGCCCCGGCGGCCAACGAGAGAAGAACAAACGAGACCGGTTGGAACAGGGAGTCAGGATGGGCTTCATGAAGGTTGTTGATCGAATGAGGGACTTGTGTCGAGGGTTATTGGCGGCGGGGCTGACGGCCTTGATTCTCTTTACCTCGAATGCGCTTGCCCGACCGGGGCCCTCCGGTTGGCCCGATCAAACCCAAACCTATCATTACAGGCTCAAAGGCAAGGTCCGTCTACTCATTTTCTGGGTCGGCAAGGACGATGTAGGAGGTGGACACATTTCTCTTCGCCGCCTCTGCAAGGAACAGACGGTGTCCTGCAGCGAGCAAGTGGAAGTTCTCTTTGGGTCGAAGCCGGAACGGGTTCCTGGAAAGATCAACCGTTGGGGGTACGGAAGCGAGCAAGCGGAATGGGAAGACTTCTCCGGCCATGGCAGGGCCTTGAGAAAATCTGTTTTCAGAGGCTTCATGCGCTCCTCCAAGGAAGACAGCCTGAAGCAGGTGCGGTCCAATGACAACCAGGAAAAATCGAAGAAGCTCTTTTCCTATGATTCCACCGAAAGCACGGTCCTCCCCGACCGAGCCTTTTCGGACAAGCGCATCTTTTCAACCGCGGAAGAGTTCGACTATCGTGACACAGACCGCTTGCAATCCGTTTTCCAGCTGCAGGAACAAAGTGGCGTTCTCCCCGACAAACACAAGGAAATCCATAACGAGAAAGCACTCTATGCGGCTCCTTACGGATTCCTGACAGCCGTCCACGAGCTGGTTCGTAGAGTTTCGGCGGCCTATCAATCGGGCTCTCGGAAATGGACCCGGAAGCGCGAATCGTTGATTTACATGTTCAATGCGGAGCCTTACCGACTCAGCGTCAGAGACATCGACTACCACAAGAAGTTTCGAGTGCGGATGAAAAGCGCCGACAAGCACAAGGACCTGAAACTGCCTGTCCGGCACATCGCGGAAGTGGATTTCCGAGTCGAGAAGCTGGGGAAAGGCGGCCACCACGACTTCTCTATCTGGTTTCCTCTGGAGGGTCCTTTTCAGGCGGTACCCCTGCGCATCGAAGACAAGCCCCGCTGGTGGCTTCGACTGGAGTTGAACGTGGAGCCGCGTGGAGAACTGGAGACCTGGTTGAAAGAACAGGCCAGCCCGCCACAGCGTTCTGTGGGAAAACGACCTTCCGATGCCGCCCGCCGGACTTCTGACACCGGGTCGTGATTAAGGGCTCGCGCAATGGCCAAGATAAGACTGCAAATGCGAAGTCTCGAATGGAAGAGTTGTTTGAGGTTTAACCCGCATTTCTCACAAACTAATCAGGAGCTTCGGGATGGGAACTGGCTTCGGGACCGATCCGGGTTGCGGCAAACAACGATTGCTTCTCGCTCAAGAGCTGTTGAGCTGGCGGACCGGGTCGCGTAGTGAAGAATCTGGCTTCCTGAGCCCGCTCCGGGAATCCGGCCTGGTAGCGGCTGCTCCATCTCTCGAGTAAACCGCGCGCCCGGCTCGTACCAGTCAGGGCCCAGACACTACCTCCAAAACCCGCTCCGAATGCCGAGGCGGCCGCGGCCCCAAGTTGACGGGCGCAACGAGCCAGAAAAACAGTCTCGGGCACCTGGTTGCCCAGCAACCTTTCCGCTTCCTTCTGGGAGCGATCCACCAGGCGACCGAATGTCTTCAGGTCACCCCGTGCCAGCGCCACAGCCGCATGAGGCACGATTTTCACACTTTCCTGATAGAAGTGCTCAAACCGGTCGGCCACTTCGGCTGCCGAGAAATCGGAGGTGAAGGGGCGGCGGAGCACTTCGAGGACAGGTTGGCAGGAAGTTGGAAAGCGGGCGGCCACCGCGGCCAGGTCCGGATCGTCGCAACCAGTGTCCTCTCGCCAGCGCGCAGCCGCTTCTGCCGCAAGACGGGAAGCCCGATTGTACTTGCCCATGGCACTCCCCGTCTTGTCGGCTTTCACTCCGCTGCTGGCAACGAGAAGAGTGAGGTCTGCCGGAAAGTCGATGTTCCTTTCCCGGTGGACGGGGTGAAACGAATAGAGGCTCAGCTGATCCGGTTGGCAGCAGAGAATCGCCGTGTGGTCTTCGCTTCCGCCAAAGGTTCCCACCCCCCGATCCCCAGCCAAAGCCTTGAAGCTCCGGCCGTTTTCGACCCTTCCCAGATAGGCGGCCAGGTCTTCCGCGGTCTGGATGTTGCTTCGAAAAGGGGCAGCCGTCTGCAACTGGTTGAGCACAACGAGCACAAGGGAAAACCCCACGATAAGGGCGCTGGAACTGCTCATGCCGGCCGCCCGCGGGAGATCGCTGGCGAAAGCCACGGAGCCTCCCTTCAAGTGCCCGCCGAAGTTGCGCGCCAACCGCCCGCCAACAGTCATCGGATAATTGGACCAATGCTCGGAGACGGCCACCAGGTGGGGACTGATTTCAAATTGGATGGTCTCCTCCCGAACGGCATCAGTGACCCAGAGTCGCCGGTCGCCCCCCGGGGCGGCCACAAAACAGAAACCCTTGTCGGCAGCCAGAAGAAGGCTTCTTCCCCCGGCGTAGTCAGTATGTTTGCCCACCACCTCGATGCGACCCGGCACCCAAAAGGCGTGGGCTCGGGTCACCGCCGGCACACCCCTGTCCAGCAGAGCCCCCGCGCCCCGGGCCAGCAAATCCGCTTTTGCCCCTTGCTCCAGATTGTTGAAGCCCGCTGAAGCCAGGCGATCCAAGACCCAAGACCGTTTCATCAGGTCTTCCAGCGTCGCGAATGCACCCGAACCCGGCTCTAATTTCAAGATTTGCTCCGATGTGGCGAGATCTCGACCCAAAAGTTGGTTGCCAGTAGGTTGACTTGAACGGGCCGATGGGGGACTCCCCGCGGCGACATCATCCAGTCGGCTCGGTTCCACTCTACCGGCACCTGCAACCGGCCAGACTTGCCCGCCCGCTCACCTACCATCGCTCCAATTCTCGACGGCCGACGTTAGCGGCGATTTGGAGGGGGTCCCAGAGCGTTCCGAAGGGCGGTGCATAGGCCAGATTGAGCTGCGACAGATCGCGAAGCGTCATTCCAGCCGTCAGAGCGGCGACAAGCGTATCGATCCGCTTTGCCGCGCTGTGGCCGGCCACGATCTGGCCCCCCAGCAGGCGTCCGTTTGGGCGCTCAAAAATCAATTTGACGCGCATGGGGCCGCAGTCCGGGTAATATCCGGCCCGCTCCCGGCCCGTGACTTGAGCACAGGAGGCCTCAAAACCCTGGTCGAGAGCTTGCCGCAAGGTCAAACCGGTGCGAGAGACGCCCAAGCTGAAAACCTTCTCAATCGAGGTCTCGAGGCTACCTGGAAAGAAGGATCGCCGCCCGGCCACATTCTCGCCCACCACTCGGCCTTGTTGGGCGGCAGTGGTCCCCAGGGCTGAGAAGATGGGCCGTCCCGAAACCAGATGGCGGGTCTCGGCGCAGTTGCCGGCGGCATAGACGGCGGGCAGCGCCGTCTGTCCCCGTCCATCCACTTGGATACCTCCGCTCAGTCCCAGTCCAATTCCGGAACGCTCAGCCAGCTCGGTGTTGGGAACAATCCCCACATCGATCAGGGCAAGATCGGCGGGATAGGTTTCGCGCCCCATCTCCACCCCTTCAAAAACCCCGTTTCTTCCGACCAGGCGCCTCACCGGGGCATCCAGCATCAGACGAACCCCGTTGGAGCGCAGTTCCTCTTCGATCACCTCAGCCATATCCTCGTCGACTTGGCCGAAGAGGTGGCGGTTGCGCTCGAAGACGGTCACTTCCAGTCCCCTGCGACCCAACCCGTGGGCCATCATCAGACCCACATAGCCCCCTCCCACAATGGCGACCCGGCTCCCGAAGCCGGCCGCCTCCTGGATCCGAATTCCGTCCTCCAACCGGCTGACAGTCCAGACGCCTTCCAGCTCGAGTCCCTCCATCGAGGGGACCCGGGGCCGGTAGCCGGTGGAAAGGATCAGGAGGTCGTAGTCCAGTTCAAACTCCCTGTTCGTCTCGACTTCCGTGCAGAGAAGAGATCGTCGCCCGGGCCGGACTTCTTCGGCTCGGACACCGGTGAGGGCCTTGATGCCGCGCTCCGACTCCAGCTTCTCGGGGGTAAAGGTGAGGAGGTCCTCATGGCGCTCCACCATGCCGGCGATGTAATACGGAAGCCCACAGATACTGTAGGAGATGAAGGGTCCGGCTTCCAGGATGGTGATGTCCAGCTCAGGTTGCAGGCGCTTGGCGCGGCTGGCCGCCGTCATCCCCGCTGCATTGCCTCCCACCACCAAAACCCGCTTTGCCATGCTGGCTAGTTCCCATCCGGGAAAGCGTAAGTAGATTTGAAAAACGTAAGGTCACAAGATTGGAGTGGGAACTCGAATTCCCCAATCCCAAGTACCCACTCCCAAAGTTAAGATTGCAGATACCAAATCTCAAATGCAAGAGCTGTTGAGGTTTGAAGCTTGGGTCCTTGGGATTTGTTTGAGATTTGGCCTCTTGGTCCTTGGAATTTCTAGTTCCCATCCCAAAGGATAAGCTACGATTTCACAACTGTTTAACACTTTCTGGATGGGAACTAGGGCCGTCTAGCAGCTAGTCCTTCATCTTGGAGAGGAGCCGAATCAGACGCTCGTTTCCACCGGCCGGCGGTCTCCAGTCCACCTGAACCACCGGGGCTCCCTGTTCCAGCAGACTGTGGCGGAAGTGATCGAGTCCCACGTTTACTGCCGCGAAGGGTGCCTGAAGTCCGGCCACACAGATGGAGGGAGAAGGTGGTGTGGCCTCACGACTCAACTCCAGGATGAGGCCCCCAACCCGAGCGACCGCAGACTCCAAATCGGTTTCCACCCGCGCTCCCGCCTGTTGCAACGTTTGCATTTGCCGGGACAGATCCTGGGGATCCGAGTCCGTACCGACTACCAGGGCAACGATTTGCAGATTTCTCCCCGCTTCCTCGGCTTTCTTCCCGCACGCCGACAGCACCGGCGCCAGCTCTCCGGCCGGATCGGGATGGGCGCCGTCACCCAGGACCACGTCCAACAGAATGACCGCCACTTCCGGATCCTCCGCTTCCCGGCGCAGGCGCCGCAGGCGGAGCTCGTTGTCGATCATCGGATGCAGCCGGCCGACCGTAAACTCGTCCCCACCCAGGTCAATCACTGAATGACCCCGGCTACGCAGTGGGTCCGGCAATCTGGGGGAACCCTCGAGGCTGACATTGGAGTGCACTTTCTGGCCAAAGGCGCGCAGCAGAACCAGCGTTTCCAGGGCCAGAGTTCCCCCTGAGAACAAACCCCTCAGGTAACGTTGAGGAGCGGAAAAAGGCCCCTCCGGCCCGGCTGAGGCTGGTGCCCGACCCGTTTCCCCCTCCAGACCGACCGCAATCTCCGCCGCTTCCCGCAGCGTCACGGCAAAATGGAGATTGCCCATCCGCCGCCCCGGGGTCGCGGCGCCGAGGGTGTGAATCACTACCGGCTTTTCCAGCCTCTGGGCCGCCGCGAAGAGCTGACCCGCCACTCCCAAAGAGGGGGGTTTGGAGACCACCACAAGCACTTGTGTTTCGGGGTCTGCCTGCAACAACCGCAAGGCCTGCATCGTAGTGACCCCTCCAATCTCTTCGGACAGATCGCGGCCGCCGGTCCCGATGGCGTGGCTGACCCCGGCGCCCAACCGGTCGATCCCGACCATGACCGCCTGCAGGCCCGTGCCGGAGGCTCCGATCAGACCGATCCCCCCTCTCCGAATGCGATTGGCAAATCCCAACCCGACACCGTTGATGGCGGCGGTGCCACAGTCCGGGCCCATCACCAGCAGCCCTTTTGCCAGGGCCCCCCGCTTGAGCGATACCTCGTCTTTCAAAGAAACGTTGTCGCTGTAGAGAAAAACGTGCTTCTCCAGCTCCAAGGCCTGCCTCGCCACTTGGGCCGCAAAGCGACCCGGGACGGAAACCAACACCCACCGGGCCTCCGGCAGCATAGCGGCGGCCGTCTCGAGACTCTTGGGACGATACTCTCCGACGTCACTGCTCCTGCCGCGGGCCATCAGCTCATCCAGTTGCTCCATCGCCCGCCGGGCGGACTTCTCGTTCTCCCCTTTGACGACCACCACCAGGTCCTCTCCAACAACCTCCTTGGCCTCCCCCGTCAGCAGGTCAATCTGGGCCAGGATTTCCTTGTTGGCCCGCGTCCCCATGACGACGGCGGCGTCAAGGACACCCGGAAGAGATCTCAGACTGGTTTGCAGCCCCATCAAGAACACGGAATCGTAATAGGTTCCGCGGTGAATCTCACTGACGATCGCTGTCATCCGTCCTGTCCCCCGTCATACCCTGCGATTCTTCTCATCTCAGATAAGTTCATGTCACTCCTACGGAGTTGGGTTGTGTCATCCGAATAACCGGCTATAAACATGACACTCCTAACGGAGTTGAAAAGCGAACGTTCGAACTGAGTGCCGTCGACTGGGTTGACCACGCCCTTGCCGTCCGCGCCGAGTGTTTCGGTGATTTTGTAGTGGAGAACAGTTTCGCCGTTCATGAGCCGCTCATCGATTGCTCTCCGCGGTCAAAGTCACTCGTCTAATCCCGCAGGGATGACATGTTTCTAGCTGAACGCCAACCCGATAACGTTAACTCCCTACTAGGAGTAACATTATCCTGCCTCAGCTGAAAAAAGAGTGTCACCAGTTTGAGCCAGGGCCCGATGATCCCGACGCCACAGTAAACGGTTCAGAAATGCGGACTAGTCGTAGCGAGCGACCTCATACCGCCGAGAAACAGGTATACGAAGCGACAACGAAAACCGAGCCGGGAGCGTCAGCGACCGGAGCAACGGCGAGCGTCAACCCTGGTACCCCTCCCTCACGGTCGGGGCTCCGTTACTTGGTAGTGTATATTGTTGCCAGGCGCACAAGTTGATCGTCTTGTGAACTTGTCCTCGGACTAGGAATTCC
>JBHHYX010000024.1:0-24637 GCA_046757765.1 Acidobacteriota bacterium
TCCAACGCGCAACTTGACCATTTTGTGAACTTGTTTCGGGCCTAGCGGCCCTAGCCGGAATTTTCACGCTCAACCGTAGTGAGCCGGTGGAGATAGGCGTGGATACACGGCGCGGTGACCTGAGGTCCGGCAAGGGCGCGGGCGTAGAGCTTGGGGCTCAGAGGGGAGGAGCTGCTCTGACCATTTCCGGAAGATGCCGAGCAATCCCGCAAGGGATTGTGTCCTCCAGCCCAGGGTTTCCGAACCCTGGGAAAGCAGGTAAAAACTTCCGCGCCAACCGCGTAAGGGTTGTGGAGGCAGGAGTGGCACCCTGCCGGGGGAAGGGGCGCTTCTTCAACGGGCCTGGCATTGAAAGATCAGGGCCTGGGTTCGGGTTTGCGAATGGGGAAGTTGCCAGTCTTCGCCAACTTGCTGGGGTTCGAAGGTGGCGACACGCCCGAAACCGCACTCCTGGAGCTCTCGCAGGATGTCCTGCCGGGTGCGTTTGTCGGTCTCGAAGGATCGCCCGCCGGTGGCCTGCTTGAACGCGGCTCCCAGTGCTCGGCCTATCCAACCGGATGGGGGGAGCTCGCACGCCGGCACCAGGTCAAAGAGGAACACGCCACGCGGAACGCGGCGGATCAGACGGGACACGCGCCTCCACAGTTGTCGCTGCTCCTCGGCCTTGAGGTACATCAGAAGCCCCTCCGCGATCACCATGAGCGAGCGCCCGGGCTTGACGAGGGAGTCCAGGTCGACGCTGGCGATGTCGGCTCCAATCATCCTCAGGTTCGATCGGTTCAGGACAGCCAGGCCCTGCTCGCTTCTGGCCAACAGGGTGCGTTTCTGTTCAACCATCGGCGGCAGATCGACTTCTACGTATTGGATCGCCGGGTCCCTGCTGAAGGCGGCTCCTCGGCGCGACAAGCCGGCCGCAAGCTCCAGCACCTGACTGGATCCTGAGGCGGCAAGCAAGTGATCGATCATGGCGTGACGTTGCACCAGGGAGCAGGGAAGGGAAGGCAGGCCCGGCCGCAGCAGGCGGGCCAATCCGAGGGCCAGGTTGGCTGTATTGAAGACGCCGCGGCCCTGGCGTGTCTCCAGAAGTTGGGCGCAATCGAAGCCTCCCCAGCTCCATGTCTGGGCCGTGTAAAGAGCTGTAATCGACAGATTGTCCGGCTTGCTGCTCATCGTCTCTCCCCCTATTCTTGGGGCCAGCCCCTCCCTATTTCAAGGCCGGTGGGAGTGTCAAGCCCCGCCTCAGCCGGAAACCCTTCCCGGCGGGAAAACGACAAACCGTAGCCCCCTTTTCTCACAGGCTTTATGAGTGTCTCCTTGGCGGAAGGTGGAAACCCCTCGCCTTGAGGCGAAGCAAGAGTCCCTGCAACCAACCACTCTACCCCCACCGGCCCAGCGCCGGTGGTGAACCGGTCTGAATACTACAGACCCGCAACTAACCGCAACAGCAACTGCTTGAGGAGTTCCCTGTTTTTCGCGAAACCTGCGCTATTGTGAGGAGTTTGGTGGGGACTGTGGAACGCCTCCAGTATCCTCCTATGCCGCCCATTCAGGGCTTCTTCCTCTACTAGAGCAACTCACCACCCAGGGCGTTGTCTGCGTTTAGCATCTTGTTCCTGTCCTCCCTCGCATCAGCCCCCAAAGGGGGCGGATTTTAATAGCCAGGGGTGCTAACCCCTGGTGAACCAGCCGCCCCAATTGCCTCGGCCCTGTAGGGGCGCGCTGACTTCTCGACGCGCCCTTCCCCTCTCTTTCCATCCGCCCATTCAGGGCTCAAGGTTGTCTTTACCTCACGGTCGAGGCTCTGTTACTGGATGGTTACTTCCCATCCCAGAAAGAGTAAGTCGTTGGAAAAACATAAGTTGCCAGATTGGGATGGGAACTCGAATTCGCAATTCTCCCAAGTGCCAATTCCCAAAGTAGATTGCCAATACGAAATCTCAAATGAAGAGTCGTTTGAGGTTTTAAGGCTTGGGTCCTTGGGATTTGTTTGAGATTTGGGGCCTTGGCCCTTGAGATTTCTACTTCCCATACCAAACGATAAGCTGTTATTTCAAACCTATTTAAGAGTTTTGGGATGGGAACTAGCTACCCTGGAAGTGGTGCCCCTCTTTTGAGCTAGAACGCGGTAGGCATTGGCGTGCTGAGCGCCTTTCATGAAGGGCGCCATGGCGTGATCCCCCATCCAGGCGGCTGCCAGAAAGGGCAGTCCCAGAGCCCACACCGCGGTGTGTCGGATGCGTGCCAGACGGGTCATAGGAGGCAACCAGGGGGCCTCGGCAGGCCCCGCCACCTGGTTGAGCAGCAGGTAGGTCATGAACGAAAAGTCCACCGTCTGGTGGGCTCGGCCGGTATGCCAGAGCAGGGGCGTGAAACCGGCTTCCCGCAGCAACCGTTCCATATTGGCGGTGCTGATGAGGTGCTGGTGCTGGGGTTGAAACCAGGGCGCCCACCACTTCCCGAGTGGGCGGGCCAGAGGATAGTCGGGATCGGGAACCTCGATGAGGAGGTAGCCTGCTTCGGCCAGTACTGTGTAGGCGGAGGCCAGCTCCTCTCGCGGCTCCCGCGTGTGCTCCAGGTAATGGCTCATGCTCACCACGTCGTAGGCACCTTTCAGATGGGGGCCCCACTGGGGGAAAAGGCCGACGTAGGTGTGCTCGACCCACCCTCGCCGGCGGGCTTCTTCGACGCTTGGCGCCAAGTCGAGCGCATCGAAGACCGTCTCCGGCCAGACGTCACGAGCCACGCAACAAAAATGACCCTGTCCACCCCCTACATCCAGCCAGCGCTTTGGGGTGGCAGTTCCCTGGAGCATCTCAGCTCGGGCCAGATAGGGGGCGGGGGAAAAGCCGAATGCGGCCTGCAGGTCGGCTTCACCCAGGCCGTCGTAAAAGTCTCGGTAGTAGAAGTCGAGACCGGCGGGAGAAAGGCGTGGGTTCTGGAAAATGTGGCCACAGTGCCGGCACTGCTCCAGGACAAACGTTCCCGGCTTGTGCTGAATCAGATCCGGAGAGGAGACCATGCGCCAAAGGTCGCGGCTTCGGCACAACGGGCAGGCCTCGACTCGTGGCTCGAAAAAGGCAGTCGGGCCGTCCGCCAGCAGTTGTCGGTAGCGCCGGCGCAGCGGGCGGAGAGGATCCGGCTGCTGGGGGGACTTCGAGAGACCCGTTACCAGAGTCCACCATCGCCAAAGCTCCAAGGGGCTCCGAAGGCAGGCGAGCAGCGCCAGCTCCCACCCCGCCATTGGGGTGCCGGCCAGAACGATGGCGGGCTGAAGGTGGAAAACTGCCAGCGCCATTCCGCCCCACAAGGGTTGAGCCGTCGCCAGCCCAAGCAGGAGCGCCAGAGCCAGGGGTATCCCGAGAAGGGCGATCGCCGCCAGACGGCCGTAGACGACTTCCAACTGGGCCCGTTGATGACCCGGCCTGTCCGGGACCGTTTCCAGCTCCAATGCCACCGCCATGTCGGTCGCGGTGCAGGCATACGACTTGAGGGTGGGGGTCAGGCTGAGAAGCTGGTGTCGCGGCAACTCGATCGGCCCCGGGGTGCCATTCCATTCGACCGCCTGAGGGAGACGTTCCAGAACGCTCTTGCGCACCAGCAGGGCGTGACCGGCACTGTACCCTCTGGCCAGGCGGTCACGGCGATATTTGCGAGAGTCCACCAGCTGTGACAACTCGAGAAATCGTCTAGCGGGCCAGTTGCCTGGAATGAGATCCAGGACGTCCAGGCCCTGCTGGCTGGCATGGGCGCTTGCGGCACGCTGAACGGACTCCTGGAGAACCACCCCCTCAGCCAGAATGACCTGATAATCGGGTGAGGCAGGCAGGTTGGAGAGCTGAAGCCACTGCAAACCGTGCAGCCGTCCTCGCAGGCGGAGCGATTCGAGCAGACAGACGATGGCGAGCGCTATGGCCAGGCACTTCATGAGAGAGCCTCGAGGAGATCGGCGGCTCGCCTGGCCCCGCCGGCCGTGGCAAAGGATCCACGAATGGCCCGGGCCGCTGCTTTGAAGGAAGGATCGGTCAAGACGGCTTCAATGGCTTCCCAGAGCGCCCGGGGCCCCACCCGCCCAAAGCGAACGCGGACCCCCGTTCCCGAATCCACCACCTGTTCGGTCACAATCGGCTGATCGTCGCGGATGGGGCTGACCACCAGCGGCAGGCCCTGCTGAAGCGTTTCGCAGACGGTATTGTGTCCCCCGTGGCAGACAACGGCGTCCAGGTGAGGCAGAAGGGCAAGTTGCGGGACGTAGGATTCAATCAGGACATTGTCCGGAGCCTCACTCCTCAAAGATTCAGGGGCGACCATGATGACCTGGACCGGCCGGTCGCGAACCGCCTCCATCACCACCCGGTAGAAGCGTTCGCCCCGGTCCATGTTCACGGTGCCCAGCGATACCAGAATGCGGGGCCGCTCCATCAGCGCCTCCCAGGGAAAGGTGTGGCCGTTGCTGGGGCGACCCGGTGTTGCCGGACCCGCAAAATGCATCGTCTCTGGAAAACGGTGGGGATCCCCGCCCACCAAGGCCAGCGACGAGAAGACAACGGTCAGATTTGGGGACAGGTCGGGTGAGGCCCAGGAGGGGAGTCCGACTTCGGCTTGCAGGGCGTCCAGCCGTTGGTGTAGCCACTCTTGAACGCGCGGCAAGCCCCGCAGCGGCTGGGTGACGCCGGCGGAAGTGGTGCAGAAAGTGGCCCAGCGAATCCGATTGCAGCGCGCCACCAGGGCTCCGGCCAGCGCTTGCTGATCCACCACCATGACGCCGGGCCGGAAACGCTCAACGGCTGCCGAGACGCCGTCCAGGCTGGCACGGGCCAGGGGAAGGAGAAAATCCTCCCAGAGGAATTTCAGAGCCGCCAGTCCCCGTACAGTCCTGGCTCGCTGGTGAACGGCTTCGAGATGGTCTTTCGGGACATAGTCGTCCAGTGCAAAAAGACGGGCACGGGGGGGAAGAAGGGGTCGAACCTTGCCCGGATGGCCGACCCAGGCGACCTGGTGCCCCCGGGCTCGGAGAACCTGGCCAACGGAAACGGACGGATTGACGTGTCCGGTGAAGGGTGGAACGACGAAGAGGAATCGACCGTTACTCATTGGACCTCCCCGGGGAAGCCATCAGCCCCGACTTCATCTGCCTCGACAACCAGTCAACCCCCTGATTGCAGAGCTCTTGGGTGGCTTCCCAGAGTACGGAGTGGGTACACTCCGGTAAGAGCCGCAGTTCGCAATTGGGCAGCAACCGGGCCAGCCTTTCGCCTCGAGAACGGCTGTCTGACTCGGCCCCGTAAAGCGCCAGCACCGGGCAGGCGACCCGGACCAGGTGAGCATCATTGAAAACCGGTGA
This sequence comes from Acidobacteriota bacterium, assembly GCA_046757765.1. Lineage (GTDB taxonomy): Bacteria > Acidobacteriota > UBA6911 > RPQK01 > JBHHYX01 > JBHHYX01. The sequence continues at coordinate 5,342 of JBHHYX010000024.1, forward strand.
CGCCTTGAGATTGTCTACCAGGGAGGTCTCGGAAACCAATGCCTGGGCCATCCTGGCCAGACGATTCCGCTTGCGGGTGCTGTGGCGCCCCAGCCAGCTTTGGAAGTGCTGCGCGATCTTGAGGTCACGTTCCCCACCCTCCAGGCCCAGCGTCTTCACCATCTGGTCTCCCCAATCCCGGTCGTTGAGATGGGCATCGACCAGGAATAGGCTTGCCGTTCGCTCGGGATGGGCCATTGAAAAGGCGACCGCCAGCAAGCCGCCAAAGCTGTTGCCGACGAGGTGCACCGGCCGTGTCACCCCGAGAGCGTCCAGAAGGGCCGCCAGGTCGGCAACCATGTCGGAAATGCGATAGCCGCAGGGCGGCCGTTCACTTCGACCGTGGCCGCGCAGGTCGAACAGGACCACGTCAGCGAAGCGCGCTACCCGGTTGCCCATGGTGAAGTACCAACTCGACAGGTTGTCCATGACCAGACCGTGCAGAAAGACGACCGTCTCCTCCCCGCCACCCAGGCGCTGCACATGAAACCGTACACCTCGGGCCATCACTTCAGCCATCGATGAACCTCTCGAGACATTCGGACAACGGGCCGGGTGCCTCAACCGGCAGATAATGACCACCGGGCAGCGTGCAGTGCACGCCTTTAGGCAGCAGGCGGGCCAACCGCTCTCCCGTGGGGCGGCAGCTGGACGCCTCACCGTAGACACTGAGCAGAGGACACTCCAGCTGAGCCAGTTCGTCATCCGAAATATCGGGTTCGGCGCCGATGTCGTCCATGAGAGAGGTGTGCATCGTCAAGGCCCTCAGGGACTCCAGAAGTCGCCGGCCGCGCCGGTTTCTTGCCGAGGATTTTCCGACGATCCGCTGCAGGGCGGCGGGCAGGGCCGAAACCAGCTCTTCCGGCGTCCGGCTGGCGAGAATACCCAGGTCATCGGGTTGGGAGGGTGGCAGCGGCGTCTCGACCATCGCCAATCGGGCCACCCTCTCGGGATGTTCGAGTGCGAATCGGAGGGCGATCAAGCCCCCGTAACTGTGTCCAATGAGCGTTACCGGGCCAGGCGTCGCGGCACTGAATCGGTCCAACAGGGCCTCCAGGTCCCCGGCCATGGAATCCACGCCGTAGCCCGATGACGGCCGCTGACTGCGCCCGTGGCCTCTCAGATCGTAGAGGAGGACCTGGTGCCTGCGCGCCAGTCTCGGCGCCACCGTGAAGTACCAGGTGGCCAGATTGCCGACCAGCAGGCCGTGCAGCATGACCACCGGTAACCCCCTTCCCAAGACCTGGGTATGAAATGCTATTCCGTTGACTTTGATGAAAGACATTGGACGATAAACGCGACCACCTCACCCACCGTCAATCCGATGATCTGGTCCAGCTCCATTTCGGCAAGCCAGTCTCCGAAATCCAGTTGACGGCCGTACCGCTCCTCCAGTTTTTCCGCCAGCGCCACAAACTCGATGCTTTCGAGTTCCAGGTCATCGGCGAACGACGTACTCAACGTAATCGCTTCATCGAGCTTCCACTCGTCACCGATGACCGTGCGAATGTCCTCGGACAGGGCTGCTAATACCTCCTGCTCCATAACTCCCTCGATGATGGTTCCTTCCAGTTCACAAACGATCTATTGCGGAGCCGAATGCATCCACCGTGACTGCGTTACGCTCTGTCGGGCGGCTCGACGTACTGTACAGTACGGCTGGCTGCGCGGGCCTCGGTCGCAAGCCTTGTCAGGACGGCGCCTTCCCCTCCTCATCACGAAAGCCCATGAGAAATGCGGGCCAGAGTGCAACTGGTCAAACGACGGGCCCAACAGGGACGCAACCGGACGCCTGTCGGTCAACCTGTTCTTCCAGAGTCCAGGCCACCACGTAGGCGTCCGCGCCCCAGCCGTCTTCTCTTTTCGTCCCTACCCACTGTCCGGCCACTTCGAGGCACTCCCCTTCGATTCTGGTCACGACCAGCTTCTTGGGAGCGCCTCTCAACCCTGTCCCCAGGGCCTTTCCAGCCGCTTCCTTCGCACACCAGCAGCGAGTGACCCATTCGTCTCGATCCGCCTGAGGCAGAAGGGCCACTTCCGAGGCACTCAGGACGCTCTGGGTGAATTGCGGGGAGCGGGGCTCAATGCGCTCGAGGTCGATCCCCACCGGACCACTGAGTGCCACCCGTGCCACGGCCAGGCCGTCCTTGTGGGCGATCGAGATCTGCAGGTCGGGCAATGAGTTTCCTCGCACCAGGGGCGCGCCACTGGGCTCATTCTCAATCTGAACTTGTGCCGGGAAGAGGAGGGCCCCATGCCCGTTTTCCCACAGCCAATGACGCACGGCATCTTTGGCGGCGATACGGCCGTAGAGCCAGTCGTGGCGTTTGCGCTCGCCCAGGGCCTCATAGGCCTCTCGTTCCGAGGCCGTCAGATAGCGTCTCACGAAGTAGTCACGGGAGGGTGCGTTTTCAAAAAGACGGCCCACCAACGCATAACCTTCAGGGCGGATTTCTGCGAGGATGTTGCGATCCGCAAACTGGATTACGGGCCAGAGTCGCTCATCGGTTTGAAAGCGCTGATCGGTCCAGCCCTCGACAACCGCCCAAAGTTTCCCTTCACGCCACAGTTTCATGTCCGCACGGACGCGCTTTTGACCCAGACGACGAACGTTTACGGCACAATCGACGGCAGTTCCCCGGGCCGGCTCGGGGCCAAAGAGGTTCAATCGATCCAGGGTGATGGGCATGGCCAGGCGATCCACCTGGGTTTGGGCCATGACCCAGTAGCCCAGAAGCTGTCCCGCATTGTCCAGGAGTCCGCCTTTGCCGGGACAAGCGACCAGACTGCCGCGAATCCCATCGTCGCCCATTGCCTCCAGCCGCGTCACCCCCTGGTAGCGCGGACCGTGAAACATCCATCGGTCCCGGTAAAGTTGGCCCGCGTCAATCGAGACGGGACGCTCATTGACCAGCCTCGGCGGTTCAAAGGCAGGAGGGAGCGGATAGGCGGGGGCCATCTGGACGACACCCTCGACGTAACCCTTTCCCTCCTCGTCCTGGATCGACACCTGCACCCGTTGGTCGCCGTCGAAGGCGGAACGGATGTCTACTTTCAAAGGCGGGGAAACAGCCAACCAGCGATAGGCGCGAAGGTGTGAGACTTCGACTGCCACGCGTCCCGGCACCAGGTCCGTAGCCGCCTCCATCATCAGCGCGATGCACATCGTCATCGGCACCACGGGGTACCAGTCGGAGAGGACTGGCCATTCTTCGGCCTGACGGAAGAAGCAGTGATCCATCAGCTCGGGAAAGGTGTCCACCGAGAGGAGCTTCCGGAGGCGACTCCGTTGCGGCCGGCCGGCGACTGCCGTAGGATTTTGCCGCGGAGACCGGCGCCAGGCCTCCAGGATGGCCCTTTGAGAGCTGGCGATATCGAGAAGAACGGCATTGTGTTCCGCAATCACCGGATCCCGGGTTGGATTGGGGATCTCCGGGAGGGCCGATCCGTTGCCGAAATCACCCTCTCCGTTGAGTGTTGTGGAAAGGTGGACCAACGGCACCCCCAGCTGCAGCGGGATTGACCGGTCGGCAGCCGGCGTGACGGTTCCCGGGACACGGGTCGGATCCGCATCCCATCCCTCGACAAAGAGCGCGCAGGCCACATGTCGGAGCTGCACAAGCCCCTCCCGCCTGGAAGAGGCGGCACTGATCGCCAGATGGGGAAGACCTTTGAGTGTGTCGTTGACGGAGGCACTGAGGGATCCGTCCCCCATTTGCACAAACGCTCGAACCCCGTCTGCGTGTAGACCTTCCACCATCTCACGAAAACGAATGGGTTGGATCAAGTGTTCCACCGCCAGGGCCCGAACCGGATCGGGGCCCGAAGGGTAGCCAGTCGCCAGTGTGGCGGACCAGAGGGGCGTGTGGGGCCTCTGAAGAGAAAGACTTTCGAAATGCTTTCGGTGGGGCTCGATATAGTCACTGAAAAGAGGCGAATGAAAGCCGGAGCGAAAGGGCAGCTTCTGACAGAGCACCTTGGCCTTTCGCAGGCGGGCATGGGCCTCGTCGATACTCCTCTCGACGCCGCACAGGATAACCTGGTGAGGGCAGTTGTCGTGAGACAGGGAGATGTCCGGCAACCCGTCCAGAAGGGAGTTTGCCTTTTCGGCGCCACATCCGGCGGCCAGAAAGACGACCCCGGGAACCTCCAGGCTGCCTGGCACCAGGGTCTCGACAAAGGCTGCCGTTTCCTCCTCGCTGATCATTCCGCTGGCAATCATGCCTGTCCATTCTCCGATGCTGTGTCCGGCCATCACATCGGGCTTGATCCCCATTTCGAGCAGCGCCTTGTGGAGCAGCCTTCCTACGGAAACCGCCACCAAACCCAGCGCCTCCACATCCTCCGGGCCGGCAGCCGCGGGCGGCGGCTCACATCCGAAGGCTCGAGCAACATCCTCCACCCTAGGATTGGATTTGTACTCCACACCGGGAAAGAGAAAGGCGAGCTTGCCCCCCCCATTCTGGAAGAGGCCGTCCGGCGTAAACCAGATGCTCCGCCGGTCGCGGTGAGGCTTTCCCCGCTCGACCATGGTCCGTGCCCGCGCCAGCCGATCGGCGGTGGGATTGATGACGGCCAGACGGCAGTCTCCCGAGCCTGCGGAGAAGTCCCTCTTGTCGAGTGCGTCGAGGAGTTCACGGGGTGAATGGGCAGCCAGGGCCAGAATCGTTTCAGGCTGAGTCGAGGAGGCGCCATTCGACCCTGCCTGAAAACGGTGGGTGGGTGCGGCGCCGGCGTGATTTCCCAGCACCACGTGGCCGTTGATCCCTCCAAAACCAAAGGCATTGACTCCCGCCAGGCGGGTCTGTCCCTCCCACGATTCCAACTCTCTGACCACACGAAATCGAGTCTCCTCGAGCAAGGGGTGGGGTTCTTCACAGTGCAGCGTCGGAGGTCGCACGGCGTGATGGATGGAGAGAGCGGCTTTGATGAAGCCTGCCATCCCGGCGGCCGGCATGGTATGGCCGATCATCGATTTGACCGACCCTATCACCGGTGATCCCCCGTTCTTCTCGCCCGGAGAGGGACCAAAGACACGGGCCAGCGTCTGGAGTTCGGCGCTGTCGCCACCTGGAGTACCGGTGCCGTGGGCTTCAATCAACCCGATCCCCGATGGATCCACTCCAGCCTTCTTCCAGGCGTTTTGGAGCGCCAGGACCTGTCCCCCCACCCGGGGGACCATAAGGCTGGTTTCCTGGCCATCGCTCGAGATGCCGGTGCCGTGGATCACGGCATAGATGCGATCGTCGGCTCGTTGCGCATCGGCCAATCGCTTGAGTACCACCATACCCAGGCCTTCGCCAATCAGCAGCCCATCGGCCCGGCGGTCGAAAGGCCGGATCTGCTGACTGCGGCTGAGCGCGCCCAGTTGGCAGAAAACGCTCCAGAAGGCCACGTCGTGACTGAGATGGACACCCCCGGCCAGAACCAGATCCGAACGCCCCGTCTCAAGATCGCGACAGGCCTGGTCGATGGCCACCAGGGAACTGGCGCAAGCGGCGTCGACGGTGTAGGCGGGGCCCTGAAGGTCGAGACGGTTGGCAATGCGCGAGGCCGTCAGATTGGGAACCAACCCAATCGCTGTGTCGGGTCCGTAAGAGCCGAGCTTGGACTGGAATTCACGCCTGACCGTGGCCAGTTGCTTTTCCGTGACGCCGGGCAGGAGCGACCCGAGGCACTTGACCAACTGCTCGGCGGTCCGAACTTGTTGTTGTAGCCGGGTCATCCCGGCGCCGCTGTAGTTGCCCCGTCCAATCACGACCCCGGTGCGCTCCCGGGCATACTCCCGGTCCCCATAGCCGGCGTCCTCGAGGGCGTCATGGGCTGCCTGAAGGGTGAGCAATTGGTCGGGTTCACAACCGGCGGCCGCTACCGGCATGATGCCGAACTTGAGGGCATCGAAACGCGCATAGGCGTCCACGAAGCCGCCGCGCCGGCAGTAGAGCCGGTCCACCTGGGTGGAATCGGGATCGTAAAAGACGGGATCCCAGCGGCCGGCGGGCACCTCTGTAATGGCGTCCACCCCCCGGCGGACATTGGACCAGAAGGTGGCCAGATCCGGCGCGCCCGGAAAGAGGCAGGCCATTCCGATGACGGCCACTTTATTGCTGGGGTCAGTCGATTGGCTAGGCAAGGAAGTACTCCGGATCGGTCTGCATGAGGACAACGTTGGCGTCGGATCGGCGGCCATAAAGCAGCTCATCGACGAGTGCGCGCGCTCCCTGGGCAGGCTCGATCAATCCCACGCCGCGCTTCAGATACTGTCGTTGCAGCTCTGGTGAGACCATGCCGGTCCCGGCCCAGGGCCCCCAGGTGATCGAAACCACACGACCCGACAAGCGCTGATTCAAACCGAAAGCGGCCTTGTCCAAGGCGTCATTGGCGGCGGCATAGTCGGTCTGGCCGATGTTCCCGAAGGCTCCCGACACACTGGAGAAGAAGACCACAAAGCCCACATCGTCGTGGATTCTCTGTGCCAGGGTCATGGCGGGAGAGACCTTGGTCGCGAAAACCCGGTGGAAGGACTCACGGGACTTGTGCCGCAGGAGCTTGTCTTCAATGACTCCCGCCCCGTGAATCACGCCGTCGAGACGATCCTGCCGGGCGTAGATCTCGTCGATCAGCCTCCCAAAGGCTCGAGAATCCCGGACGTCGAGGGAGTGGTAGCGTGCCTGGCCGCCGGCTTCGCCAATGGATGCCAGCGTTCGACCAATTTCGGCAGCCGCCAGAATGCGGGCGCATTCGGTCTCGATGCGCTTGGGATCAGGGCTTTCAGAGCGTCCGATCAACACCCTGCGGACGGCCACGGCATCGGTCGCCGCTGCCAACTCGGGATCTTCCTTGCCGCTGGGTGGGGCAGAGCGTCCAACCAGTTCCAGCCGGCAGCCGAACCGTTCAGCCAGGGCGATGGCTATTGTTGCAGTGATGCCGCGTGCGCCACCGGTGAGAAGGACCACTGACTCCGGACCCAGGGTCAACTCTTGTAGCTTGCCGTCGAGGCCAGCCGAGACCAGCTCGAGCCGGCGGCGCGACTCGCGCTCATAACCCACTTCCACCAGCGCTTCGTCATCCAGCAGCTCATCGAAGAGATGTCCGGCAATCTGATCGGAAGCGTCATTGGGATTCACATCCACCACGCGGACATGCACGTCCGGCCATTCGCGCGCAACGCTCTTGAGCAAACCGGCCACTCCACCCGAGAACCATTGGGTCGAGCCGTTGGCTTTGCGGCCGAAAGCGCCTCCAAATCCGCTCGCGCCCAGGACCCACTGGGCGCCTCCCAGCAGAGCGTTACGCGTGAGTGAGAAGAATTCTTCTACGCTGCCTTCTCCGTATTGGGCATTCAGGGAGGCCAGGTGTATGAGACCATCCACCTCCTTGACCCTTTCACCCAAGTCCAGAATCTGAACCTTGGCGTCATGGTGACCGAGTCGATCGGCCAGGGCCTGAGCCACCCCGCGCCCATCGTCGGTAATGGCAAACCGCCGCGCCGCCACCTTCCGGCCATTGAAATGCACGGCCGGAGCGTCGGTCACGTCGAGCAGGTAGCGCTCGACGTGTTCAGGGAGACGGGATGAGGGCTTCTCTCCACCCCCGGGAAGGTCGTCGGCGGAGGGCTCGGTCGGCACTGGATGGCCGGGTTGAGCCGAGGCCGGATTGGACTGGCGCCCCTCGAACCAGTCCAGGATGCCGCCCAGCGTTTTTACGCCGGCCAGCTCTTCGATGAACTCCTCGCGCTCCGCTTCACTCTCTTCAGAAAGCCCCATTCGCTCCCCCAGAGCGCCCAGAATCTCGACCCGTTTGATGGAATCGATACTCAGTTCAGCCTCCAGATCGGCGTCCAGATCCAACATCTCCGGCGGATAGCCGGTGCGGTCGCTCACAATCGCCACCAGCGCGTCCTTCAGGCTGGCAGGCTCTGCTGGACTGGTGGCGGAAACCGCTGCCTGACGGTCGTCGGTGACCACTTCAACCCCCACCGAAGGTATGGATTCTGGAAGGGCGGAGGAGGGTCGGGCGCCGAGGTAGCTGAGCATGACCTCCCGTTGGGTGGCCACCAACTCACGTACGCCACGCAGGTACTCCAGGACTACGGTATCGGAGGAGCCAACGCTCGATGGGGCTGCCGCCAGAGCCGTTGGCGAGCCTACCGGGGCTCGCAGCGGTCGCATGGCTTCCTTCGGGAGCTCGCCCTGAAGAGGTTGGGCCCTGTGCCCGTTCACCAGCCAGGTGGAGGCGGTCCTCCCGGGACCCTTGGGGTCGGCCAGGTCGAGCAGGCGAGCCTCCCGGCCCGCAAAGAGTGCCTCCATGTCAACCCGCGCGCCGGAAACAGCAAGCTGTCCGAGTCCCATCATCAGCTGATGCAGACCCGGCCGGGTGCGGTCGTCACATCGGACGGTCCTGTGGGGACGGCCGGAGAGGATCTTATCCACCAAGCCGGAGAGCACCTGTCCCGGACCGACCTCCACGAACACTCGTGCTCCAGCTTCATACATGGCTTCGACCTGGTCGACGAAACGGACAGGCTTCACCACGTGTTGGGCGAGTAGAGCCCGGATCTCGCCAGGTTGGTTGGGATACTCGGCGGCCCTGGTGTTGCTCCAGACCGGGATGCCGGGGGGAGAGATTTCCAGCTTCGCGAGCCGTTCGGCCAGGAGCGCCTCGGCACCTCCAACCAGAGGAGAATGGAAAGCACAGGAGACCGGGATGCCCCGAGCCGGTAACCCCGCTGCCTTGAGAGCCTGGAGCGCTCTTTCCACGGCTGGATGGGGTCCGGAAATCACCACCTGTTGGGGGGCGTTGTGGTTGGCAACCACGACCCCATCGATGCCCTCCAACACCTTTTCGACGGTCTTGATGTCGGAGCCAACGCCGGCCATCGTGCCGGGATCGTCTCCCGCCGCCCGCAGGATGCACTCGCCACGGGCTTCACTCAGGTCGAGTAGTTGCTCCGGGCTGAGAGCGCCGGCTCGGCACAGGGCCACCAGTTCCCCATAACTGTGGCCCGCCAGCATTTGCGCCTGGACGCCAAAGCGACTCAAAAGCTCAGCCGTGGCCAGTTCAACCATGCCCAGCGCGGGCTGGGCCACACGGGTGTCGGTGAGGGCGTCTTTCTGGGCCTTACAGATCTGCGGATCATAGGCGGTGGGTGGATAGAGCCGGTCGACCCATCGCCTGCCCAGCCTCAGGTACCGGCGCAGGAAGGGGAAAGCGGTAAAGAGATCAGCCAGCATTCCGGGCCGCTGGCTTCCCTGACCGGGGAAGAGGAAGGCCACCCCGCCGCTCACTCCGCCGGAAACAAAGACGCCGTCGGGGTCGGCCTGGAACTCGGCCGCTCTTTCGAGTTTCCGGGCCAGGTCGGCACGATCGGTTGCCACTACAGCCACTTGAACGGGCCCCTGTCCCAGCCAAGCGATGGTGTGAGCCAGATCCCGCATCCGCCACTTGCCGCCCCCCTGCAGCCATTGGCTCACGGCTTCGATTCGGGAGCGGACCTCCTGGGTGGAGTCTCCTCGAAAGAGAAAGAGCTCGGCCGGCCACGCCTGCTGGGCCACCGGTGAGTGGTCCGGAGCTTCCGCCAGGAGGGCGTGAAAATTGGCCCCCCCAAACCCAAAGGCGCTCACCGCCGCCCGAAAGGGCTCAGCCTTTTCCGAAACCCAGGGACGACTGTAATCGCTCAAGACAAATGGGCTCGTCTCCGGTTGGTAGGATGGGTTGGGTTGTTGAATGTGAAGGGTCGGGGGCAGGACGCCGTGGTAGAGAGAGAGGGCCGCTTTAATGAGCCCGGCCATCCCGGCCGCGCACTTGGCATGACCAATCTGAGACTTGACCGAACCCAGCGCAATGGACCCCGGCCGGGCCCCGGCCTGCCCAAAGACTTCCGTCAGGGTCTCCAGTTCCGTGCGGTCTCCCACCACGGTTCCAGTCCCGTGGGCTTCCACCAGCCCCACTTGCCGAGGGCTCTTTCCGGCCTGTTCGTAAGCCCGGGTCAGCGCCAGCACCTGTCCATCCTTGCGCGGGGCCGTCAGTCCCAAGCTCTTGCCATCACTCGATCCACCCATGCCCTCGATGACGGCGTAAATCCGATCGCCGTCCCGTTCGGCATCGGCCAGACGTTTGAGGGCAATGACCGCAACGCCTTCACCCAGAACGATGCCGTCTGCGTTGGCGTCGAAAGTTCGGCATTCACCGGTGCGGGAAAGGGCGTGGACGCTCGAGAAGAGGAGATAATCATTGATGCTGTTGTGCAGATCCGCCCCACCGCAAAGCACCATATCGCTGGTTCCCGCAGCCAGCTCCTTGATGCCCATGTCGAGGGCGGCCAAGGAGGAGGCGCAGGCCGCGTCCACGGTGTAGTTGACGCCGCCCAGGTCCAATCGATTGGCAATTCGACCCGCAATCACATTGGCCAGAACGCCGGGAAAGGAATCTTCCGTGAGGGAAGGGAGATGCCGGCCCAGCTCCTCGGGCAATTTCCCCACATATTGGGGATAGAGGGCGCGAAAACCATAACCACTGGTCAGCTCGGTACCGGCTTCAGCCCCAAAAATGACCGATGTGCGCCCCCGGTCGAACCACTTGTCGCCATAGCCGGCGTCCTCCAGGGCCCGGGCCGCCGCTTCCAGGCTGAGAAGTTGAACGGGCTCAATGGAAGCCAGAGATTTGGGCGGGATGCCGTACTCCAGGGGGTCGAAGGGAACCTCTTCGATGAAGCCGCCCCACTTGGACGGGGTTTTCTCTCCATTCATCGAATCCGGATCGTAGTAAGTGGCGACATCCCACCGCTCAGGCGGCACCTCCGTGATAGCATCATTCCCCCCGGCGATATTGGCCCAGAACTCGTCTTTGTCGCGGGCTCCGGGGAAGACACAGGCCATGCCAATGATCGCAATGTCGTTGTGGTGGCGGGTGGAGTGGTTTCCTTCTGTCAACCGGCAGTCTAGTTCGGCCAGCAGGGCCGTCGAACCTTCACTCACCTCTCGATGCAGCGCTGCCATGGTGGTTGTGGACCGGCGAAGACTGGCTGCGTCGCCGATCATGTACAGGCCCTGACGGCGCTGCTCATCGGGGACCACGCTGACCAGCTTCCCGGACTTGCCGTGACCCTCTCTCCGCAACCCTTTGGAGGCAATTCGCAGCCGCCCTACGTTGAGCTCTTCCAGGGCCACCCAGGTCTCCCGCGGCTTCAGTCCCTTTGCAAGTAACCGCTCCTTCTCCCGGCTGAAGCTGGTGACGTAGTCGGTCTCGGCACAACGGGTCGCATGGCCGGGTCCAGTCTCCAGCAGGACAGTCCGCTCGCATTGCAGCGCCGTCTCCTGGAAAGCGGGAAGGATGGCGCCGGTGGTGACCGCCTCTCGAGTAAAAAGGTAGGCGGTTCCCATCAGAACGCCGATCCTGGCTCCGCGGGCGGCGAGAGGCGCCGCCATGGCCGACACCATGGCAGCGGATCGCGCGTCGTGGATGCCTCCTGCAAAAAGAAGGGAGAGCTCTTCGGGGGCTTCGAAGGCCAGCAATCGTTGGATCTGAGTTTCCCAAAGCACAAAGCTGTTGCGGGGTCCGACATGTCCACCCCCCTCACGGCCCTCGAACACAAAGCGCCTGGCTCCATCCTTGAGAAAAAGTTCGAGCAGGCCAGGGGAGGGAACGTGCAGGTAAGTAGTAATCCCCTCGGCTTCCAACCTCCGAGCCTGGGAGGGTCGTCCACCCGCAATCAGGGCTACCGGTGGCCGCGTCTCCCGCAGGGCCTCCAGCTGCTCCTCCCGCACGGAGGGAGGCACAAAACCGAGGATACCAACTCCCCAAGTCCTGTCGCCCAGCAGTGCCGCGGTTTCCTTCACCAACTCGCGCACCTGAGCGCCGCGCAGGAGCGCCAGGGCCAGAAACGGCAACCCCCCGGCCTCGGAAACGGCATCGGCAAAGGCGGCGCGATCGCTCACCCGTGTCATGGGACCCTGGGCGATGGGGACCCGGATGCCATGAGCGGCGGCCAAAGGGGATCCAGGCGCCAAGGGCTTCAACTCCCGGGCTTGCCGGAGGCTCTGGGCCATCGCCTGGCGCAAGCCTCTGACCATGCCCGACACCGTCTTGAATCGGGCCAGAAATGGGGCCGCAAAGGCCGCGTCCTGTCCAGCTGAAAGGAAGGTCTCCTTCAAGTCCGATGCGCCCAGCCTGGCAGAGATCTCCTCCGGCGTGAGGGTCGGCTCATCGGCAATCGGCAGATCGGGACGAGCATAGAGCCGGTGGCCCCCGATGACTCGGGTCTCACTCCCCTCCATCTTGCGGACGACCTCTTGGATTGGTTCAGGCAGGGAAGATTCCGGAAAGAGCGCCAGTTGGCTGTCCAGGACGACCCCCGTGGCCCCCGCCGCCATGCAGGCAGCCGCCGTATGGACCCCGATGCCACCCTGCACCCAGATGGGACACTCGAGGCTCGCAACCAGGTGCTGGAGCAGGATGAGGGAGGACTCCGAGCCGATTGGTCCTCCACTTTCCGCGCCCTTGGCAATCAGACCAGTGGCTCCGGCCTCCACTGCGGCCTGGGCCTGAGCCAGCGTCGTAACCTGAACGAGTATGTCCCGTCCCGGCCACTCCTCCAGGGCCGCGCCGGCTGGCAGCACCACCGTCTTGGCCTCCTGAGGAAGCTCATCCGCCCTCAAAGAGAGTCCCGTTGGGATGCGGACGCCGAAGGGTCCATTGAATTGGTTTCTGAGCCTGGCCAGCGCTTCTCGCGCCGCCTTGGCGTCCACTCCCAGATCCAGAACACCGGCGGCCCCAGCACGGCACAAAGAGGCAACCAAAGCGGGGTCGGGGGACGAAAACGGGCTGATTCCAAGGATGACCGCATGGGTAGGCATCACCAACAACTCCTTCCGGGCCGCAGTCGCCCAGTAGACATGGTCCTCTCCGTGCCCGCGGTGGATTGGGTGTGAGAAATGCAGGCGGACGTCCGAATCCCCCGCCGCCAGAAGCGAACGGGAGAGCGATTCGGTGCCGGCAAAAATGCCGTACGCCGTTCCATTCCCTCTTTCAGATCAAAAAACATGCTTCTTCCCCCAAGCAACGTTATTCACGGTGGTCAGGTCGTTTCGACTTGCGGTGATTACCGATATCTTCAAACCACCCTCTTTCTGTGAGCTCGCCGGAGGGCGTCGATGTTTGTCTCTTCCCGGACTTGGTCGTCCACATCCAGGGGTCTCCCGGCGCGCCTGAACTGTGAGACAGCCGCCGACTCGAGGGGGAACAGGAGCGGCCCGAAAAGGAGATCTTCGCGACGGTGGGAAAAGGTGGGGAGTCCGGTATTGTCGATCGAGATCCCGCGCGTTCCCCCCCCGTCAATTGCAAATCGAGGGCGATAGCGAAGTCTTTGTGTCGGCCCTCCGGGCCTGTGCGTGGAGGGGCAGCCGGGCAACCCGGCCCTTGCGGACCGGGCTACTCGACGGGCCTTGGGCAAGGTCCGTTCCGCTTACGTCCCAGGCGCCGAAGGCGCCATCATATTCAGCCCAGCGCAACGCGCTGGTACGTGTTTAGCCGGTGCCGAGGTAATCCGCCGGAGCTGGTTGTCGGCGCGGACACCAATCTCCGGGCGAGCGGTGGGCGTGAGCCCGCCGTTTCCCCCGAGTGAGCGGGGCCTCGGGGTTGCCCATGAGAGTCACACACTCCAGGGGGAGAGGAAAGGCGAAATTGGCCGTTTCCGAGCGCAGGCTGCCCGAACCGGAACGAATGAGAGCGGGGGACTCCTCTCGACGGCAGTCTCGGCTGAGCGAGAGGAGAAAGCGTTTTTCCTGGGCCTGTCCTGGGCGGCGACAGGGGGCTCGGTTGGCGGTGTTGAGGGTCAGCCGAGTGCGAAGAAACGGCGGGCTGACACCCACCGCTCGCCCGGAGGGACTCCGGTGGGCCGCTGGCACTTCGAAGAGAGTCCTTGGGGCTGGGTAGGGTGCGGGTGGCTGGAGTCCAGTCGAGACCCGCACTTCATAGAGTTGGCACACCCGCCTCCACCGTTACAGGCCCGGTGGGGGCCTCCGCTTCAACCGTTGCCAAGCGGTCAGCGCCGGGTCAGGTCGAGAATGTAAATGTCCTTGAACATCATATTTCCAAGGCCCCCTGAATGCAGTTGCAGAGCGATATAGCCGTCGGAAACTTGTGGCTTGGGATTGGTGAAGTCGACCACTTTCACGCCGTTCAGATAGCTCACGTAATGGTTGGATTCCACCTTGAGAAGGTATTCGTTCCAATCGTGGGGCCGAATCAGGGGCTCGAACTCCGGGGCGGGCCAGGCTTCCCAGCCTCGGCCATCGCCATAGATGCCCCCTGTATGGTGGCCCACCTTCCTGTCGATTTCGAATTGGCGGCCCTGGCTGATCTGAACCGTACCCGGCTTGAAGTCGGCATGGAAGTAGACTCCGCTGTTGCCGTCGGCGAGACACTTGAATCGCAGGAAAAGATGGAAGTCCTTATACTTCTTTGCCGTGCGCAGGTAACCGTATTCCTTCGTCACACCCTGGCCATGGATGACGCCATCTTGGATTTCCCACTTTTCCCGGCCCACCTCGACCCAGTCACTCAAGTCGTCTTTGTCAGAGAGCGCAACCCACGATTCCCCAGGCAGTTTCGGCCTCGCTCCCTGGGAATGGACCCAGGCGATGAGACAGCTGGAGATCAGAAAAAAAGATGAAATCCTCTTGCACGTCATGGCGACTCCTTCGTGTGTCTTCTCCTGTGCGGCAGATCCTCCGCCGGACAAGTTCCAGTAGCGGTCCTGGTGGAAAGGTTGTCAGCCTGATGTCAGCCGGATCATGGCTCAGGCAGCGCAACTCCCCCGGGGGAAAAGCATAGAGTTTTTGCCCGCTGTTTCCAAGCGTAAAAAGTTACCATTGAGGCAACATTTCCCTCCCAGTCACTTTCCCCGCACGGCAACGTCCCTTGGCTTTGATATGGCTCCCGACCACCCGGATGCCGGCCTCGCGCCCAATCCGGAGGGTCTCCTTCATGCCGTCGGTGGCGTTCAGGCGCCAGCCCGAAACCATGCTCGGCAACTGCCATTTCGGAAGCTGGGACTGGCTGCGCTGGTGGCTGTAGTAGAAGCCGTCGAATTGGGCGACCACTTTGGCCAAGGCAATGATCTCTTCCGTTGTGCTGAAGCGTCCGGGGCGGTATTCAGGCCCGGCGCCCATGCCCCATGCTCCCGTTTCCATGGCCCGGCGCACGAGTTTTTGCATTTTCAGGATCTCAGAATCCGTTGCCGCACGCTCGTAGTCGTCGCCCATGACCTGGCGCCGTACCGTGCCATGGCCAACCATGGGGACAACGTTGAGGGTGACGCCGGGGTTCCGGTAGGCCGCGATTTCGTCCGCCACGGGAAAAATGGCATTGCGCCCGTCGGGTGCGACCACAACGGTGGTGATGCCTTGTGCCACCAGATTGGGGGCTCTGCGAAGTTGGATGTCCTCCTGAACCAGGGCCCGGTCGGCATGGGAATGCATATCGATGAAACCGGGCGTCACATAACGGCCCGCCGCATCGATCACATGCTTCGCCGGGGTATCGCTCAGCTTTCCGATCCGCGCAATCCGGTCGCCGGAGATCGCGACATCCGCCACGATGGCGGGATTGCCGGTCCCGTCCAGCACCCGACCCCCCTTGATCAGAAGGTCGTAAGCCTGAGCTTCAACCCATGCCAGGGTGGCCCCGGAGAACACGACCGCCCACCCGATCAGGAGTGTCAACCGAGTGACTCTTCTCATGTCTGGCCTCCTCTCTCGGCCGATTCCCACTGTCCGCCGCGCCGTTATCCGGATTGGGGCCTCCCTTCAGCGTCATGCCAGGTTGTGTCGGGACTGGCGGCGGGGGCCTGGTCTCGGCTCAGGTTCTCTTTCGAGATGGTGGCCTGGTGGAAGTTTTCAGGAGGAATCGGGCTCCCACAGAGGCGGCGCAGGAGGGCCAGCTGTCCGGCATGCGTCATGGCGTCGGCCAGGGGGCCCTGCAGGAGTTTCTCCGCTGTCGTTTCCCGGGCAGGCGTGCCCCTGTCCAGATGGTCTCCAAGCCACTTCAGCGTTTGATGGAATCGCTTGACTTCCGCTTTCAGGTCCGAACAGGGCTGAATCCAGGAATCGAATTCCGTGAAGTGGCTCAAGGCGTAAGAGAGCACCCCGCTCATGTGGTGGATGAGCTGCTGGGGTGTGCGCACCCCCGGCGCTGCCCGAAAGGCGGCGAATCGGTCCGGTGCGCCCCGAAGAGCCTTTTGGGTCCGGTAGGCGAGAGCCCCCAGGAAGTGCTTGAGCAGGTCCCTATCCGATTGGGTCATGGGAATACTTTACACTTAAAATTAATCCGCATTTCTCACAGGCTTTCGTGATGAGGAGTCGAAGGCGCCGGCCAAGATCTTGGGAATTGGCCCCTTGGCCCTTGGGTCTTCGCCCCGGGCGGCTTGGTTCTTCGCCCCGCCGGGCGCTCTACTGGCGTAGCGACGCGGCGGGGTTGGCGCGGGCGGCCCGGAAGGCCGGGATCCAGGCGGCCACGCCCACAGCCAGCGTCAGCACGAGGCCGGCGGCAGCCATCGACATGGGGTCGCGAGCGCTCAGGCCATACAGTTGTGACTGCAAGGCATGGGCAAGGCCTGCCGAGAGGGCGGCTCCGACGGCCAGCCCGGCAAGCAGGTAAGTGGCGGCCTCCCGCAAGATCAAGGTGACGAGGTCGTGAGGCTGCGCGCCCGAGGCCGCGCGAACCCCGAACTCCCTCCGGCGCCGCGTCACTCCGTAGGAGACGAGTCCATACAACCCAACCGCACAGAGCAGCGTGGCCATCAGAGCCAGCGCGCCCGAAAGTCTTGCCAGACTCCGTTCCAGCTGCATCCTGCGCTTTTTGATGGCGGTCATCGTCTCCATCCGGTAGACGCGCAGGTTGGGATCCAGCTCCCGCACCGTGTTGCGGACTTCCGGCCCCAGTGAGGCCTCCCGGCGTGCGCTGAGCAGGTAGAAGTTCAACGGCGAGAGCTGGTCCAGCTGGGTGTACGGCGTGTAGACCAGAATCTTGGCCGCTTCGCGCAGGTTGGCGCTCTTCTGGTTCTTAACCACACCAACAATCTCGATCTTCAGATCGGAGGGCTCCTCCTTCCCGCTCGAAAAAGAAAGATGCCGTCCCAGCGGGTTCTCCCCGCCAAAGTACTTCTTCACGAAGGCTTCATTGACCACCGCCACTTTGGGACTGCCCGCCCGGTCGCGCTCCTCGAACTCGCGACCCAGCAGGAGCGGAAGGCCCACCGTCTTGAAAAAGCCGGCGCTGACAATGTTCCGGTTGGTGCGCACTCTCTCGCCGGACCGCGCCCTGTAGTTCTCGACGCTCAAACTGGAGGACATCGCCGCGTTCTCCAGAAGAGGCAGTTGCGCGGCGGCCACGCTCTTCACTCCCGGCCGGAGCTGGAGCCGGTGGAGCAGCTGCTCATAGAATGCCCGGCCTCGGACGAGATCGTAGCCATTCAGTCCGGGATCCACCGAGAAGACGAGAAGATTTTCGGTCCGGAAGCCCAGGTCGACTGCGTTCAGGTTGGCCAGGGTTCGCGCGAAGAGAGCCCCGGCCATCAGCAGGCAAAAGGAGAGTGCCACTTGGACCGCGACGGCTCCTTTGCGGAAAAAGCTGTGGCCGCGGGACTGGCCTCCTCCCGGTGTCTGCTGATTCAGCCAGGACAGAATGTCGGCTCGATTCGAGTGAAGAGCCGGGAAGAGACCAACCAGAGGTCCCGCCAGGAGCGCCAGTCCAAAATTGAAGGCCAGAACGCGCCCGTCAAGTTGCATCGGAGGCGTCGAATTCCCTAGCCAGCTTTCCAGCAAGTCCATGCTCCAGTAAGCCACCAAGAGACCCGCCGCACCGCCGGCAAGAGACAAGGTCAGACTCTCGGTCAGGATCTGCCGGAAAATGCCGAGACGGCTGCAACCGAGGGCCCGCCGCACGGCCAGCTCCCGGCCCCGGGCCAAGGCGCGCGCCATCATCAGCCCGGAAAGGTTGACGCAGGCGATCAGGAGCACCAGCGCAACCAGCGCCGCACTGGAGAGTAGCGGCTTCTCGAGCTGGTCCCGGACGGGATTGATCCCCTGCAAAGCAGGCGTCAGGAGCAGGCTTCGGTTAAGATACTCCCGGCGGTCGCGAATCTTATCGGCAAGCACCGTCGACTCCTCTTCCAGGATGCCCTCGAAGACACTCCCCATAGCTTGTTGGGCCTGGTGGGCCGAAACTCCCGGCTTGAGCCGGGCCAGGATGTTGAGGTGGCGGATCATGGTCTCGGGGATCGACGAAGAGCGATAGACCCGGGGGAGCATCAGCTTGCGCATCGACAGGGTCAGGTAAACAGCCGGCCTGCGGTCGCTCAAAACACCGTGGAAGTCGGATGCGACCACTCCAATAATGGTAAAGGGGTGGCCGTTGAGACGGACCTTCCGGCCCAGGATGTCCCGGCGTCCTCCCAACTGGTCTTGCCAAAAAGCGTGGCTGAGCACAAGGACCGGATGAGCCCCCTCGAGCCGGTCGTCTTCCTCCGTAAAGAGCCGCCCGAAAGCCGGCTTCACACCCAGAACTTCAAAGAAATTACCGGAGACGAGTTCGCCGGACACCCTTTCGCCGGCGCCATCCTCAGCGAAGAGCGCCGTCATGAAAGTCCGGGCCAGGACCCCGGACAAGACGGTGGAGCGCTTCTTGTATTCGAGGTACTGGGGGTAGGAGAAAACGGTGTGTCGATTGTCGGACATCGACATTCCCGGCGCCGGCGGCCCCTCGATGTCGAAAAGCACCAACTCCCGCGGCTTGTAGACCGGGAGCAATCGCAGCATGATCTGGTCGAAGGCCGAAAAGACCGCCGAGTTGGGCCCGATTCCCAAGGCCAGAGTGAGGATCGCAAGCCCGGTAAACCCGGCTCTCTTGCGGAGCAGACGCCAGGCAAAACGGACATCTCTGAGCATGCAATCCCCTTGACGACGGGCAGGCGCAAGCGTTCATTTTTCAGGCTCTGATCCATCCCAGGGAATTCCTAGTCCGATGGATCGAGCAGGGGACGGGTGAGGCGGTTCAGGTTGAGGAAGGCTCCCTTTATCCTGCTCTGTATCGGATGGAAAAGCGTGGCTGGATTGAGGCCAAGTGGGATGTCTCCGAACTGAAGAGAAAAGCCAAGTTTTACAGCCTCACTCCTTTGGGGAGAGGGCAACTGGAGTCAGAGACCCGGCGTTGGGTGGCCTTTAGCGCGGCAGTTTCAAAGGTGCTCTCGCCGGCTTAGTG
>JBHHYX010000025.1:0-24560 GCA_046757765.1 Acidobacteriota bacterium
TCCTTACAGGCGGGACAGGCCAGGATCTCCAGCAACTCTTGACTGATTGGCATTGAGAAGTCCTCCTTAGAAGTTTGTCTCGCCAGGTGGCCCTGGCCCGGCAACAAACTGACAAATTGGTCAACTTGTGCGCTTTGTCAACAATCTACACTATCAAGTAACGGAGCCCCGACCGTGAGGGAGGGGTATCACGGCTCAAACTCCGCGTCGCCCTCCGGTCGCTGACGCTCCCGGCTCCGTTTTCGTTGTCTCCTCGTACCCCCTTCTTGGCGGTATGAGGTCGCTCGCTACCCCTTGGCCGGATGATTGCCCCCGGCCCGAGAGGGTATCAGCAATCCGGGCTCAACCCCAGTTCAGGGTGAAAAGCCGGCGGTACTTCGCCCCCCCGGGGCGCAGAAGGCTCTGATAAAGATGGCATTCCTCGACCTGAAAGCTCCCCACCCCCTCAGCAGTCCCCTCTTGCTGAATATAGCGCGCCAACCCGGCAAGATTCCTCTTCGACTTCAGACGCATCAAAGTCAGATGCGGCCTGAACGCTCGTTTCTCGCGGGGAAAGCCGACGGCTTCAAGGCTCTCCTCCATCTTCGCTTGCAGGCGGAGAAGAGCTTGGCACTCGTCCACGCCAACCCAGACCACTCTGGGTCGGGCCAGCTGGGGGAAAACTCCGACTCGCCTCAGGCTCACCTCAAACGGCTCGGTCCCGCCGGCGCCCAACTGCACAGCCCGGCAGACGTCTGCGATCCGATTTTCTTCAACCCCGCCCAGAAATTTGAGCGTCAAATGGATGGATCGGACGTTTACGCTCCGTGAGTCGAGCTGCAGGCTTCGCAGGCTTATCGAGACTCTCTCTATCGATCGGAGAAGCTCCTCCGGAATATCAATGGCAACAAAGGCTCGAATCACAGCAGGTGTCGTCTCAACCAGTCGAGTCCGAATCGGGCCGAGCGCAGCCTGATGGTTTCGCGGTCCCCCGGCATCTGGCGTTGCTTGACTTGGGCGCGACCCCGGTCAAAAAGCCCGAAGAAGACCGTTCCAACCGGTTTGTCGCGGGTTCCTCCATCCGGCCCGGCGATGCCGGTGATGGATAAGCCCAGATCGGCACCCACCTCCCGGCAGGCTCCCGCCGCCATCTCGATGGCGACTTCCCTGCTGACGGCCCCACACCCATCGAGTGAACTTTGATCAACTCCCAGGAGACGGTTCTTGACTCCATTACTGTAACCGACAACACCCCCCAGAAAGTAGTCGGAACTTCCCGGCACGTCGGTGATCAGCTTGCTGACCAGTCCTCCAGTGCAGGACTCAGCCGTCGCCAGGGTGAGGTTCTTCTGGCGCAGGATTCTTCCCAGCGCCCCTTCCAGAGCCTCATCCTGATCACTGAAAATCGAGACTCCGAGCTCCTGGCGAACTCGATTGTCCAGCTCGTCCAGCTGCTGCTTGGCGGGGCCGTCGTCTTGGCCGCGCCAGGAAAAAAAAAGGTCCACCACGCCGGGGGAAGACAAGATCGTGGTCTCGATTTGAGGATAGGCACGGTAAAGGGGCTCGACCCGTGAATCCACGTGGGACTCGGCCAGAGAGGCCACACGCAGCCGCCGGAAAGGCCGGGGAGAGCTTCGTTTGTGTTTTCTGATCAGGGGAATGACCTGTTCCTCAGTCATGGGCCGGAGTTCCCGTGGAGGTCCCGGCAAAAGAAAGATCAGCACCTCGCCCTCCTTCAGAAAGAGTCCGGGTGCCGTGCCTTTTCCGTTCTTCAACACTTGGGCGCCGGCGGGAACCATCGCCTGGCGGAGGTTGTTGTCCGTCATCTTGAACCCGAAGCGGTGGTAGCGGGTCTCCAGGTCTTCCACTACGGTGGAATCCAGACGGAGGGTTCTGGAGAGCGTTTCCGCAACCACTTCCCGCGTGATGTCGTCGCTGGTGGGACCCAGCCCTCCGGTAAACATGACGATCTGGGACGATCCCATGGCGGCCCTGAGGGCCGCGGCGATTCGCTCCGGCCAATCTCCCACCACGACCTTCCGCGAGACCAGGATCCCCAACTCGTTGAGCTTGCCGGCCAGGAAGAGCGAGTTGGTCTCGATGCGGGAAGAGGTGAGCAGTTCGGTGCCCACGGCGATGATCTCGGCCTCGAGGGACTCAGTCTTCATGAGACCTGGAGCATGACACAGTTTGTCGTTCAGTTCCACGCTTGCGCAGCAGGACCGATCGGTTGGCTGTTTGCGTTTTCCAAAGCATGAAGAGATCTATCAAAAGGATGTTGAGGGGGCGCCATGCTGGCTTTCGCCCACGTCACTGAACCACGAACGTGAGTGAGTGGCCATCCGGATTGGGCCGGGCGCTGACGCTTCGGTTCAGTTGACAGTGCCGCGTGAAATCTTGTCCCTCGGCTGCCGCCAGTTGCCAGGCTCTGAGAACGAGGCGAAGGCAGGGGCAAAGGCGCGCACGTCGTCAATGCAACGTATCTGAGAGCAAAATTCTCAGAACTCGGCGGTAAGCCCCTAGCCTCGGAGAGAGTTGACGATGTAGAGCAGCACGCCTGCCTGAACACCGGCGATGAGATCATCCAGCATGATCCCCCAGCCGCCGTGCAGGCTCTCGGCCTGGCGGGCCGGGAAGATTTTGAGGATATCAAAGACCCGAAAGAGGATGAACCCCGAAATGAGGTTGGAGGCGGTCAGCGGAACGGCGATCAATGTCACAATCTGACCGGCAATCTCGTCTACAACTACTTGGGAAGGATCGGTATCCTTCTCCCGCCGGGCCACTCTGGTCGAGGAAAGGATTCCCCCCACCACGAAGAAGGCCAGGAGGAACCAGAGAAACGATACCTCGTGGGCCGCCGGAACCAGGTGGTGTACGATCCAGATCAGCAGCAGCGATTCCAGAGATCCCCAAGTCCCGGGCACCAGGGGCAGGTAACCGGCCCCCAATCCGGTGGCCAGCAAGTAGCTTGGCGTCAGGCGATGGCTCATGCCCTTATTCTTCCTCTCCGGTGAGTTCGGGGGAAGGGACGGGTTTCCCGGCGACTCGATACTTTCCGTCGATCCACTGCCCCAGGTCGATCAGTCGGCAGCGCCCACTACAGAAGGGCAAGAAAGGGTTCTTGCGGGAGACCCGTTGGCCACAAGTGGGACACTTCAACGTTTTGACTCTCATGCCACCACTTCGCCGACCAGATCGTAGTCGTGGGATTCGATTATTCGGACCTGCCGAATCTCACCCGTCCGGGTGTCTTTGGTGACGCCGTCGGTGAGATAGACGACACCATCAATCTCCGGAGCCTGGGTTGAAAGGCGACCCTGCCAGAGAAGCTCGCTTTCTTCAGAAACGCCTTCCAGCATCACGGGCACCGTTTTTCCGAGCAGGTCATGATTCTTCTCCCGGGAGATTTCCGACTGCAGCCCCATGAGACGGCTTTGCCGCTCCAGCTTGACCTCCTCCCTGACTTTCCCGCCCAGCTCTCGCGAAGCGGCATGCTCTTCATCCGAGTAAGTAAAGACGCCCAAGCGGTCAAAGCGGGCGGCCTCCACAAACTCGACCAGAGCCTCAAAGTCCTCATGGGTCTCTCCAGGAAAACCCACAATCAGAGTGGTTCGGATGGCCACGCCGGGCACCCGATCTCTGATCTTCGAAATGAGCCGGTTCAAAGTGCGCGGATTCCCTCCCCGCTTCATGCCTTTCAGCACTGGGCTCGACACGTGCTGAATCGGTACATCGATGTAGTTGCAGGCCTTCTCGGTCTCGGCAATGGCATCCAGCAGCTCCGGATAGACATGATTGGGGTAGGCGTACAGAAAACGAACCCATTCGATCCCGTCAACCGCCCCCAGCTTCCGAATCAGCTGGGCCAGGCCCTGGCGGTTGCCGTGGTCCCAGCCGTACATGGTGGTGTCCTGCCCCACCAGAATCAGCTCTTTGACGCCTTGGGCGGCCAGTCGCTCGGCTTCGACGATGACCGAGTCCAGGGGACGACTTCGGAAGCGACCCCGCATCTGGGGGATGACACAGAACGTACAGGGGTGGTCGCAGCCCTCCGCGATCTTGATATAGGCCAAATGGGAGGGGGTCGTCAGGATGCGTGGATCGGAATCCGAGTAAAGGTAAAGTTCGCGAGGTTCATAGGATGGAGGCGGCGTTGTCTGAAGGTCGAGATTGCCGCAAAGCTCCAGGATTCGGGGAATCTCATGGGTGCCGATGACAGCGTCCACCTCCGGAATCTCCTTCCGGATTTCCCGCCGGTAGCGTTCCACCAGACAACCGGCCACGATCAAACGCCTGCACTTGCCCCACACCTTCTGCTGGGCCATCTCCAGGATGGTGTCCACCGACTCCTGCCTGGCGCTTTCGATGAAGCCGCAGGTGTTCACGACAATGATTTCCGCTTCCTCCCGGCGAGGACTGATCTCATGCCCGCTCCCGGCCAGGAGGCCCAGCATCACTTCAGTGTCGACCCGGTTCTTCGGGCATCCCAAACTGACAAATCCAACTTTGGCCATGGCGGAGCATTATAGTTGAAAGTGCGAAGTTCAAAGTTCGAAGTTCGAAGTTCGCACTTCGAAGTTCGCACTTTCCCCATGCTATCATGAGCCCGACAATGGGGTTGACCTACCTGGAAAGGCGTTGTCAAGGGTCCCACCGAGAAGCAGTCCAGGCTCCGCTTCCTGGTCGACAGCGGTCCCCCCTACACGCTTTTACCTGCCCAGCACTGGAAGGCCATTGGCCTGTCACCCAAGCGATCCCTGAGTTTCACGCTGGCTGACGGGACTACGATAGAAAGGCAGGTGTCCGAATGCCACATCACACTTGCTCAGGGTGACGCACACACTCCCGTGATACTGGGCGAACCCGGTGATGAGGCTCTGCTCGGAATCGTGACCCTGGAGATCCTCGGTCTCGTCCTGAATCCTTTTCAGCGGACTCTGCAGCCCATGCGAATGCTCCTGGCTTAAGTCGGAGCTGCAACCGGGCTATTCCGCATCCCTGTTCAAATCCGGCCGCCGAGCGGCTATTGAGGTGATGCCTGGGTTGGCACTACCGCCTTTGTGTCGGGCCCCAGGGTCAAAGCGTAAAGTTCGAAGTGCAAAGTTCGAAGTTCGAAGTTCGCACTTCGAAGTTCGCACTTTCCCCATGCTATCATGAGCCCGACAATGGGGTTGACCTACCTGGAAAGGCGTTGTCAAGGGTCCCACCGAGAAGCAGTCCAGGCTCCGCTTCCTGGTCGACAGCGGTCCCCCCTACACGCTTTTACCTGCCCAGCACTGGAAGGCCATTGGCCTGTCACCCAAGCGATCCCTGAGTTTCACGCTGGCTGACGGGACCGATAGAAAGGGCGAGGGACGACTGTACTGATGATACTGACGGAGTCCGAAGCAACTTCCGCCGCTTGAGAGCTTCGGAGCGTTAGGGTATCTTTGAGTCATGGCAACGACCGTGGAGGAGCTGGCCGATCAGGCCATGGACCTACCGACCGAATCGCGGGCGCGGCTAGCGGACCTTTTGGTGGAAAGCTTGGATGCGGGCGACCTCGGGCACAACGACCGGCTGTGGGTTGCAGAGGCAAAGCGAAGACGGGACGAAGTACGAAGCGGGCGCGTCCAGACTGTCCCTGGAAACGAGGCTCTTCAGAAGGTGCGTGACGTGGTTCGCAGATGAGATGGGAGTTTCACCCGGAGGCGGTCGACGAGTACCGTGAGGCAACTCTCTACTACGCGCTGAGCGCGATCCGGTGCTTGCCCTGAGGTTTGTCGAGGCCGTTGAGGACACAATCCGTGGAATTCTCGAATCCCCAGAACGTTGGCGAGTCCTCGATGAGGATGTTCGCCGTTGTCTCACGCACGTTTTCCCTTATGGAGTTCTTTACACCATCGAACCGGATTCCATCCTGATTGTGGCTGTGATGCATTGCAGTCGCGAGCCAGGTTACTGGAAGCGACGACGCGCGAACCCTTGACCCGCATTTCTCGCAGGCTTTCTTTAAGCCCCGGACCGGGCGAGCGGTGGGTGTCAGCCCGCCCTTTCCCCCGCCTGCGACTGCTCTTCACTCCGTTCGCCCAAAAGCCCTCTCGCCGGGGCGGAAGAAGACCAGCGCCACGTCCCGAGTCGGCCGGAGCCGGACAGGTGTGACCTTCCTTGGGTGTTGGCGGTCACCCGGAATGCCATCCGAGTGGAAAAAGCTCAAAACCTTGAGCCGTCCAACCCTTTTTCCCGCTTTTTCTCTTGACATTGGAGTTTTTTGGATAAAAATAGATTGATTAGGACTTTTTAGGGCTAAATAGGGCGAAACGATAGGATTTGGACGAGTGTTTCGGGGCAATCTTCCCACCAAAGTAGATGCACAGGGGCGCATTAAGATTCCCGCCGCTCACCGGAAGACGCTGGAGGAACTATACGGTCTGGAACTGTTCGTGACAAGTATCCGCGGGGACAACGTCTTGATCTACCCTTTGCCGGAGTGGGAGAAGGTGGAGGCCAAGCTGCTCCAACTTCCCAAACTGCTCCCCTCCAGGGTGAATTTTCAGCTCAGAACCAGCTACTTCGGGCAGGTAGCCACCATGGATCGGCAGGGTCGAGTGGTGGTGCAGCCTCACCTTCGCGAATCGGCGGGCATCAATGGGAGCGGCGTCTCAGTGATGGGTCAACTGAACCATCTGGAGGTGTGGAACACGGAAACCGTCATGAGACGCCTGCAAGCACATCCGTTCACCGACGAGTACGCGACGGAGTTGTCCAAGCTGGATATTTGAAAGTGATTGAATCGATAGTGGAACACGTACCCGTACTCTCAGCGGAGTCTCTGACCTTGCTGCAAGTCGAGAGAGAAGGTGTTTACGTCGATTGTACAACCGGCTTGGGCGGGCATGCGGAAGCGATTGTGTCCCGCCTTGAAGGGACGGGCCGGCTGATCGGACTGGACCGGGATGGGTCGGCTCTGGAGAGGACGCGTAAACGGCTGGAGCCCAAGTTCTCCAACTTTTCGCTCCACCGGAGGGATTTCAAGGATCTGCCTCAACTGTTGGATGAACTCTCAGTAGGAGGCATCGACGGCTGCCTGTTGGACCTGGGGGTCTCTTCTCTCCAATTGGATTCCCCCGAGAGGGGTTTCAGTTTTCGCCATGAAGGTCCCTTGGACATGAGAATGGACCGCTGTCAGTCGACGACTGCCGCGCAGGTGGTCAACACCTTTTCCGAAACTGAGCTGGCACGAGTGTTCCGGCAATACGGAGAAGAGAGGCAAGCGCGCAAGATCGCGGCCGCTGTGGTGCGCCGGCGCGCCCTTTCACCTTTGCGGACCACCACCCAGTTGGCGGCATTGGTGGAACAGGTCAAGGGCAGTCGCCGCAGTCGAATTCACCCGGCTACGCAGGTTTTTCAGGCCCTGCGAATAGAGGTCAACCAAGAGTTGGCGGGTTTGGAGAAGTTCCTGAGAGCCGCGACGGGATGTCTCGTCCCCGGAGGCCGAATCGTTGTCATTTCCTTCCACAGCCTCGAAGACCGATTGGCAAAGAGAGCTTTTCGAATCGAAGCCGGGCGTTGCGTTTGTTTCCGCCCGGGGAACCTGTGCACGTGTCCCCGAGTGGAGAAGGTCCGGATCCTCACCCCAAAGCCGATGACACCGACCCCTGGGGACATAGCCCTCAATCCCAGAGCGAGAAGCGCCAAGCTGCGCGCCGCCGAGAGGATCGACTTAGAGAGCAGTTCGGCTGCCCGGCTGCGGACGACAGGAATGGGCAAACGCGGCTGAGAAGGGGCGGGGATCGACGGCGCCGGGGTTCTTGGGGTTGACTGCTCCGAACACCCCGGTGGCTGCCGAGAAGTCGGACCGCAACCAGCCCGCAGCAAAGATCGGGTCCGCGCCCAGTAATTCGCCCGGCCCCAGTCACGAAAGGAGTTGAGCATGGTCGATTTTTCCCGCCAGCAACTGAGTAATCAGGTGGTTTCTGATTCCGCCAGGTCGACTTGTTGGGAAATGGCCCGCTGGATGGCAGTGGGGGCCCTCTTCGTAGGACTGATCCTGGCCTACTCAAAGAATCATATGGTCCTTCTGGACATTCGCTATCAGATGGAGAATCTGGAACGGAAAAACGCCAGGCTTCGGGAGAACCAGGTCGCTTTGCGGGCGGAGTACAACTCATTGATCAACCCGGAGAAAATCGCCCGTCAAGCCCAGGCGATGGGACTGATCAGCTCCAACCAGACTGGAGTGAGGATCATCGAAGGGTCCGATTTCCCGGCGCCGGAAGAAAACCTGGTCGCCGAAACACGACGAAGAGGTCGGCTGGAGAATGCAACCACTGAATGATCGTCACCCTCTGAAATCCCGTTTGACCTCGAGGCTTCTTGCCGTTTACCTGTTGGTGCTGGTTTGGGGCATTTGTCTAGTGGGGCGGCTCGTCCAGCTGCAGGTCTTCCAAAGTCAGGAATATCGCGAGCGGGCTGAACAACAGCGCGCCGCATTCCTGGAACTGGCTGCCAGGCGGGGGGATATCCTGGACCGCAATCTGGGGGAACTGGCCATCACCGTCAGGGGGGATGGCCTCTGGGCCGACCCCGATGAGATTCAGTCTCCCCTGCGGGTGGCCCGCCTGCTGGCGCCTCTCCTCCAGAAGAACCCCGAGGAGCTGTACGGGAGATTGAGCGCTGACAGGACTTTTGTTTATCTCAAACGAAATGTGCCTCCGCGCCAAATCGAACAGATCCGAAGGCTCAATCTGGTCGGCTGCTACTTCGAGAAGGAGAACCGGCGCTACTATCCCGCTTCACAACTCGCTTCGCATGTTCTGGGTTTCGTGGGCGTGGACGGCCAGGGACTCGGCGGTCTGGAATACCTCTACAACCACTTGATCCGGGGGCAAAAGAGCCGCGTCTATCTCAGGGTTGACGCCCGGCGAAAGAGC
Organism: Acidobacteriota bacterium; assembly: GCA_046757765.1. GTDB lineage: Bacteria > Acidobacteriota > UBA6911 > RPQK01 > JBHHYX01 > JBHHYX01. The sequence goes on from JBHHYX010000025.1 coordinate 8,895, forward strand.
TATTCCCGGTTGCCGGCCGGGAAGCAGACGCAGGGACACACTCTGGTGCTCAACCTTGATCGGCGGCTTCAGTATGTGGCAGAGCAGGTGTTGCACGAGACCGTGGAGTCCTCAAAAGCGCTCAGCGGCAGCGTCATCCTCATGGATCCCAACAACGGTGAAGTGCTCGCGATGGCTTCCTATCCGACCTTTAACCCCAATCATTTCAGCGACTACGACGGGGAGTGCCAGCGTAACCGGGCCATCCTGGAGAGCCTCGAACCGGGTTCCGTTTTCAAGGTGGTGACGTTCTCCGCCGTCTTGAACGAAGGACTTGCTGACCTGGACGAGCGCATCGATTGCAGAGTCGGCACAGTCCGTCTGGCTGGCAAGGTCTATCACGAAGCGGCTCGAAGTTATGGTGAGTTGGCGGTGGACGAGATTATCGCCAAGTCGAGCAACGTTGGCACGATCAAGATGGCTCTGCGCCTGGGGCCGGAAAGACTGAGTGCATATCTCAAACGGTTTGGCTTCGGCCAGAAAACGGGAGTCGATCTGCCGGGAGAGCAAGTCGGTCTGTTGAGGCCGCTTGCCCAGTGGTCAAGGACTTCCATCGGCGCCATTGCCATTGGACAAGAAGTCGGTGTGACCCCGCTGCAGATGCTCAGGGCAGTCTCCGCGGTGGCTAACGGTGGATATCTGGTACAGCCCAGAATCGTGCGCCGGATTCTTACCTCCGGAGGAGATCTCATCACCGAATTCCGGCCCATACGGCATCGCATTCTGCGCCCGGAGACAAGCAATAAAATGACGAAGGCTCTGGCCCTGGTGGTGAAAAAAGGCACCGGTTCCAGGGCTCGCCTGACAGGTTATTCGTCGGGGGGGAAAACGGGTACGGCCCAGAAGTTCATTGATGGTCACTACTCCAAGACTCGCTATGTCGCTTCCTACGTAGGTTTCGCACCCCTGAGCCACCCGGTTCTCTCCGCCATTGTGGTCATCAATGAGCCGCGCAACGGGTATTATGGCGGCCGTGTGGCCGCACCTGCCTTTAAGGAGGTCATGGAGAGGGCTCTGATTTGCCTGAAGGTGCCCCGGGATGAAGCGCCGACTTTCCAAGTGGCGGAGAAGGGTCGCGCCGCCGGGGAACCTGACGAGACCACCGGTGTCTCAGTCCGAGAGGAGCAGATTCCGGCCGAGCGGTTGGAGCAGACCGTTCTCAGTCTGATCGAACATGTGCCCGAGGGGCCGCGCATCGGGCACGTCCTGACCGTGAAAACGGGACTCATTCCAATGCCCGACTTCTCGGGACGCGGCCTTCGCTCTGTGGCCAGAGAGTGTGCCCGCCTCGGACTCGCCCTCAAAGTCTCCGGGAGCGGGGTGGCCGTGGGGCAACGGCCGATTCCTGGAAGCCGCGTCCGCAAAGGCGCGGTCTGCGAAGTATTCTTTTCAATGAGAGGATCAAGGCTTGCGTCTGGAGCAATTGCTGAGCAAGGTTCCTCCCCACTCGGTGGTGGGGGGCATTAGAGGGAGAATGAACACAGAGATTCGTTCGCTCGACTGCGATTCGCGGCGCGTCCAAGAGAACTCTCTCTTTTTCGCCATAGAGGGATACACGACAGACGGACACCGCTACATTGACCAGGCTCTTCGAAACGGCGCTGTTGGAGTCGCCTCGGAAAGGGAGGCACCTGCCGCATTCCCCCAGGCCTGGATCCGGGTAGGGGGAATTCGCGACTACATGGCCTGGGCAGCCGACGAGTTCTACGGGCAGCCTTCCCGACGGCTCAGCCTGATTGGAATCACCGGGACCAACGGCAAGACAACGACCGGTTATCTGGCCCATTCCATCCTTCAAGTGGACTCTCCAGCTCTGCTCATGGGAACCGTTGAAAGGATCATCGGCAAGGCGGTGGCCGACTCCGTCAGGACGACTCCGGAGGCCCCGGAAGTCCAGTTCACTTTGAAGCAGGCCCTGGACGAGGGGTGCCGGGTGGGTGTGATCGAGGTCTCTTCACACGCCCTTTCCCTCAGGCGAGTGTACAAGTGCCGCTTTCCCGTGGGGGTTTTCACCAATCTCAGCCAGGATCATCTGGACTTTCATGGCACCATGGAGAGCTATTTCCAGGCCAAACGGCTCCTTTTTCAGACCGAGTACAATCCGGGGATTCGATCCGCCGTCGTCAATGCAGACGATCCACACAGTTCGCGACTCCAGCCTTCTCCCCGGGTGCAAGTCTTCCGCTTCGGCCTCTCCCCCTCCAACGATGTTCACCCGATCGCGCACACCACCTCGGTGGAGGGAACCCGGATGGAGCTGAGTTTTTTTGGACGAAGGTTGTCACTTTCCACCTCACTGGTGGGGGCGCATAACCTCTACAATACCATGGCTGCCGCGGCTGCCTGCGCTCTTCTCGGAGTTGGGGACGAACAGATCGCCGAGGGGGTCTCGCGACTCGCCAAAGTACCCGGACGCTTTGAGAAGGTGGATCTGGCCGCGCCGTTTACCGTAGTGGTGGACTACGCCCATACCCCTAAAGCCCTGGAAAACATCCTCAAGCTGAGCCGCCGACTTTGCCGGGGACGGATCATTTGCGTTTTCGGCTGTGGAGGTGACCGCGATCCCTTCAAGCGCCCGCTGATGGGTGAGGTGGGAGCCAGCCTCGCGGACATAGCGATCCTGACCTCGGATAACCCCCGCTCCGAAGCTCCGCAAAGGATCATTGAGGAAATGAAAGCGGGAATTCCAGAAGGCCACAGCAACTACGAGATCCTTCCCCAGCGTAGAGAGGCGATTGCCCGGTCGCTGCAGTTGGCTCGCCCGGGAGATCTGGTGCTGCTTGCCGGCAAAGGTCATGAGACCTACCAGGAGATTAACGGCCGGAAAGTTCATTTCGACGACCGCGAGGTTGCCAGGGAGGTCTATTGATTGAAGCCACCCTGCTTGAAGTGGCCACGGTCCTGGGCGCCAAGATGCCGGGACGTGGTGATCGAGACAGTCTCGCGGGAACCCAATTCCCCCCTGTTTCAATAGACAGCCGTACCCTCACCGGGGGCCAATGTTTTGTAGCCATCAAGGGCCCGCGGTTCGATGGACATGAGTTCATCCGGGAGGCGCTGGGCAAGCAAGCTCGTGTCGTCATTCACTCCCGGCGCCTCGAGAGTTGGGCCCAACAGGCTCAGTGCTGTTTTCTTCGAGTCCGGGACACGGTGGCCGCACTTCAGACCCTGGGCCACTATGTGCGCCGAAAGTGGGGCCGGCAGCTCATCGCCATTACCGGCAGTATGGGGAAGACGACCACTCGCCATTTCACCTCCAGCCTGCTGGAAGGAAGGTTCCGGGTCCTTCAATCTCCGGGAAACTTGAACAATGAATTCGGGGTCCCGCTGTCGCTCCTCGGGTTGGAGGATTCCCACCAGCTCGCCGTCCTCGAACTGGGGATGAATCAGCCAGGGGAGATCCGCCTTCTCTCCAGAATCTGCGGTCCCGATCTGGGCGTGGTGACCAATGTTGCTCCGGTCCACCTGGAGTTCTTCCCGGGACTCGATGCCATTGCAGCCGCCAAAGCCGAGATCCTGGAGTCCCTGCCTGGAGGGGGGCGGCTCGTCTTCAACGCCGACGATGGAAGGGTGGTGCAAATCGCCCGTCGCTTCCCGGGGACCAAGATCTCCTTCGGTTTCGATGACGACTCCGATATTGTCCTGGGCAACTTCCGCGTCCAGTCCCTTCAGAAGATGGAATTTGAGTTGGGGACTCGAGGCCGTTTGCGCAGATACCAAGTCCCCTTTGCCGGAAGACACTTTCTCTACTCCATTGCAGCGGCGGCGGCAACCGCGGTGGCGCTGGGATTGTCCTGGGAGGAAGTCGGTCGGGGCCTCCGCCGGCTGCGGCCGCTCGCCATGCGGGGGCGTGTGCTGGTCACCGGACCCGTTGGGGGCGGTGGTGTGACTCTACTGGACGAGTCCTACAATTCCAACCCTGAATCAGTGCGGGCCGTCCTCGAGACCGTCCAGGCGCTAGAGGGCTTCCGGCGAAAGATCCTGGCTCTGGGGGAGATGCTGGAGCTGGGTGAGGCCTCTCCTCAACTCCACCGCCAGGTGGGACGCCAGGTGGCCCGAATGGGGGTTGACCTTCTGGTGACAGTGGGTGCCCGGGCTCTCTCCATTCAGGAGGGTGCCGGGGAGGCGGGTTTACCGGCTCGACGGATGCGGCACTTTGAGGACTCCAAGGCGGCTGCCGCCTTTCTGGCCGCCCAGCTCGAGGGTGGGGATTTTGTACTCAGCAAAGGCTCACGTGCAACGGGGATGGATCGAATTGTGCGCCAACTGGAGGCGAGAGGGGAGACACAAGAGGCGTGATCTACTCTCTCCTGTACTCGTTTCACGACCAGTTTTCGGTGTTGAACGTGGTCCGCTACATCACCTTCCGGACGGCCTATGCTTCGCTGACCGCATTGATGATCAGTCTCTTTCTGGGTCCCTGGCTGATAGCCAGACTGAGAGAGTTCCAGATTGGCCAGCACATTCGAGAAGAGGGTCCCAAGGCCCACCAGGAGAAAGCGGGGACACCCACCATGGGAGGGGTGCTGATCGTCGTCAGCGTGGTGCTGCCGACGCTCCTGTGGGGGGATCTGACCAACTTTTACATCTGGATCGCCATTCTGTCCCTGCTCCTGCACGCCACGGTCGGTTTCATCGACGACTATCTGAAGGTAGTCAGAAAACGCAGCCTGGGGCTACGGGCGCGGCACAAGCTGGCCCTGCAAGTGCTGATCGCACTTGCGATCGTTCTCACCCTGGTCGTCTTGAACCGCCACGGACTGTACAGCACTCAGCTCAGCGTGCCCTTCTTCAAGCGCTTCACGCCCGAGATGAACCTGGCCTTGCTCGGCTATTCCACTTTCCTGCCTCTGATCCTCTTTACGCTGGTCGTTCTGATCGGCAGCAGCAGCGCCGTGAACCTGACCGACGGGCTGGACGGCTTGGCGGCCGGTCTGGTGGTGATCGCGGCCTCTGCTTTGACCGTGCTGACTTATGTCACAGGGCACGCCACCTTTGCCACCTATCTCGACTTGATCAAAAACACCTACGCCAGTGAGCTGACCATCTTTTGCGGCTCCATGGTGGGAGCGACCCTGGGCTTTCTCTGGTACAACGCGTACCCCGCTGAGATCTTCATGGGAGATGTGGGTTCCATTTCACTGGGAGGAGCGATCGGAACGGTCGCCGTCCTGATCAAACAGGAACTCCTCCTCTTTTCGATTGGAGGCATCTTTGTTCTCGAGGCTCTTTCGGTGATTCTTCAGGTGGGCTCCTTCAAGATCTTCGGAAGAAGACTCTTCCGAATGGCGCCCATCCATCACCACTTTGAACTGGCGGGGTGGAGTGAACCCAAGGTCGTGATTCGCTTTTGGATTCTGGGGCTGATCTTTGCCCTGTTCAGTCTCACGACGTTGAAACTGCGATGAAAAGAACGGAAGTTGCCGGCAAGCGGATTCTGGTGGTCGGCCTGGCCCGCAGCGGAGTGGCGGCGGCCAACCTCCTGCTGGCACGGGGTGCCCGGGTGTCGATTACGGATTTGAAGCCGCGCGAGCAACTGGCCGCGGAGGTGCGACAACTGAAGGGCCCGGTCCACTTTTCGCTGGGAGGTCATCGCCAAGAGGACTTCATAGGAGCCGACCTGATCGTTTTGAGCCCCGGAATCCCTCTCGATCTGGAACCCTTGCGTGAAGCGGCGGCTCGAAGAGTTCCGATTTGGGGAGAAGTGGAACTGGCCTACCGTTTCCTGAACGGCATCATCATCGGGGTGACCGGCTCCAACGGCAAGACCACGACCACCGCCCTCCTGGGTGAGCTTTTCAAGCGGGCGGGGACACCGGCGGTTGTGGCCGGCAACATCGGCACTCCGCTGGTGAAGTTCGCAGAGGCCTCGGAAGGGCATGACCGGAGGTCCTTCATCGTCGAGCTCTCGTCCTTTCAACTGGAGAGCATCGATCGGTTTCACTGTCACATCGCCCTGGTTCTGAATGTCACGGCGGATCACCTTGACCGCTACTCGAGCATGAGGGAGTACGCAGCCGCCAAGGAGCGAATCTTCCGTAATGAGGAGGAGAGCGACTTTGCCGTTCTCAACCGGGAGGATCCCATTACCTTGAAGATGGCGGCGCGCCGACGCTCCACCCCCTTGCTGTTCAGCTCCAAGCGGCCCCTGAAGGAAGGCGTGGTGGTGGACAAGGGTCGGATCTGGATCCACTGGCGGGGGCGGAAGCGGTCGCTCATGCGCACCCGTGACATTCGCCTGAAAGGGATCCACAATCTTGAAAATGTGCTGGCCGCCACTGCCGCTGGCTTCCTGTCGGGTCTCGATCCGGAGAAGATGGCTGAGGCGATTCGCACGTTCGCCGGGGTGGAGCATCGTTTGGAATGGGTTCGAGAGGTCGACGGGGTCGTCTTCTACAACGACTCCAAGGCCACCAATGTCGATTCCGCCCGCAAAGCCATTGAAAGTTTCCGGCGACCCCTGATTCTCATCATGGGCGGTCTGGACAAAGGGGCGGACTTCCGTGCGTTGGGCCCCCTGGTGAAGTCCAGGGTCAGGCTCCTCCTGCTGCTGGGTCAAGCCGGGCCAAAGATTGCGGACGCCCTGGGGCACTTTGTCTCCACCGTCCAGGTGAAGGACCTGGAAGAGGCCCTGAGTCGGGCGGTGGGAAAGGCTCAACGCGGCGACGTGGTGCTGCTGGCGCCGGCTTGCGCCAGCTTCGACATGTTCAACGATTTTGAGCATCGGGGAGACGTCTTCAAGCAGATCGTCCACCGGATCAAGGCAAAAACGGAGGTGGTGGGAGAGCCGTCATGACACAACGCTATGACAGGGTCCTCATCTCCACTGTGCTGGCCTTGCTCGGATTTGGGACCATTATGGTTTTCAGCGTCTCCTCCGTAGTTTCGGGTGACACCGGGGTCTTTACCCGCCAATTACTGCTGACGGCCTTGGGCATCGTGGTGATGCTCTTGGTCATGCAGATCGATTACCATGTCTACGGACGCCGCGGCGTCATGATCACCCTCCTTGCGATGACCTACCTTCTCCTCCTCCTGGCCCTGGTGTCACCTGAAGTCAAAGGCGTTCACCGCTGGATCGTGTTGGGACGGTTTCGTTTCCAGCCTTCGGAACTGGCGAAGCTGGTGGTGATTTTGTTCACATCGTACTCTCTGGCCTGCCGAAAGGAGGATCTGTGCTCACTGTGGCGGGGGCTTCTTCCCTGCCTGTCGGTGATCGGCTCGATCGCTCTCTTAATCTTGCGCGGACCCGATCTGGGCACCGCCGTCTGCGTGGCCGTCAATGCAGGCTTCCTGCTTTACGTCGGAGGCATCAAGTACCGGCATCTGGCGGCCCTGGCAGTCGCCGCGACGCTGGCTTTTTATCTTCTTGTCTGGAGGGTTCCCTACCGGCAGGACCGGATCATGGCCTTTGTCAACCCCGACCAAAGCCCGCTGGGCATCAGTTACCAGATCCGCCAGAGCCTCATCGCCGTCGGTTCGGGCGGGTGGACTGGCACAGGCTTTGCCCAGAGCAAGCAAAAGCTCTCTTTTCTTCCCGAATCTCACACCGATTTCATTTTTTCCATCCTGGGAGAGGAACTGGGTCTGTTGGGCTGTTGTGCAGTGCTTGCCCTGCTTCTGATGTTCTTCTGGCGGGGTGTTCGAATCGCCCTCAGGGCGGACAGTCCTCTGGGCACCCTGGTCGGGCTGGGAGTGGTCGGCATGATTATCTTCCAATCCTTGATCAATATCAGTGTGGTGCTGAGTTTGCTGCCCACCAAGGGAATCCCCCTCCCTTTCATCTCGGTGGGAGGGTCCTCGCTGCTGGTGATGCTGACCGGGGTCGGCATCCTCCTCAACATATCGAGTCAGGGGAGCAGCCAGGGAGTTGAGAAAGGGTGGCTGAGACTGGGGAGTGAGTAGTTACGATGCGGCCGAACAGATGTTGAGGAGAGTCTTATTCGCGGGTGGAGGGACCGGAGGACACGTTTACATGGCCATTGCTCTGCGTGATGCGCTGAAGGGCCTCGGTGGCGAGACTCGTTTCTTATTCGTGGGTACGAGAGAGGGGTTGGAGAATCAAATTCTGAATTCAGCCGATTTTCCATTGAGGACTATTGAGATCGGCGGCCTGAAGAACGTTGGAGTGAGGCGGGTCCTGGAGACTCTACTCCAATTGCCTGGCAGCTTGGTCCAGTCGGGTCGAATTGTGAAGGCGTTTTCCCCCGATCTGACGGTTGGCCTGGGGGGGTACTCGTCCGGCCCGGCGGTGCTGGCTGCCAGGTGGGCCCGTGTCCCCAGTCTCATTATCGAACCCAACGTGGTCCCTGGATTCACCAACCGACTGCTGGGAAAGTGGGTGGACGCAGTGGCGGTGGCCTTTCCGGAAACCGCGGCATGCTTTGAGAAAAAAGCGCGGGTCACCGGAATTCCGGTTCGGAGGGAGTTTCACCGGATTCCGCCCTGGTCTCGAAAACAGGGGCCTTTGCGAGTGCTGGTCTGTGGAGGCAGCCGGGGAAGCCATGCCATCAACCGGCTGGTTTGTGAGGCGTTGCCCTTTCTCGACGCCGAGCGGATTCAGATCCACCACCAAACGGGCCGGCAGGACTTGGAGCGGGTCCAGGCCCATTACCGCGAATGCGGTTTTGGAAGCGGAGTCAGTGCCTTCATTCACGACATGGCGGACCAATTCGCTCACTCGGACCTGGTGGTTTCGCGAGCCGGCGCTCTGACTATCGCCGAGGTGACCGCCGCCGGTCGCCCGGCCATCCTTATTCCGTTCCCCGGCGCCGCCGACGACCATCAGACCCGTAACGCCCAAGCTCTCGTCAGATCGAGAGCCGCCCTCATGGTGAGAGAGGGCGCCAGTAGCGGGAAGCATCTTGCCGCCCGGATCCTGGAACTGGAACAGGACCGTGTCAGGCTCTCGAAAATGGCCCGGGCCAGCAGAAGCCTGGCCCAGACCGGCAGCACTCAAAAGATCGTCGCCTTGATGGAGGATCTGGCCAAGGGTCGACCATGAAGCTGTGGAACCAGAACCTCCGGAGAATTCACTTTGTTGGAATTGGCGGGATGGGCATGAATGGTCTAGCTGAAGTGCTGGTTCGCTCCGGCTACGCCGTTTCGGGCTCCGATCTCAGAGAGAGCTTCCCGCTGCGGCGCCTGCGCCAACTCGGGGCTCGAATCCAAATCGGCCATGAGGCTTCGAACCTGGGCCAAGCACAGCTGGTGGTGTACTCCACGGCGGTGCCCCTCGACAATCCGGAGGTGCGGGAGGCGATGCGCAAGGGGTTGGTCGTTCAGCATCGGTCCGAGGTGCTGGCTGAACTCATGCGCCACAGATGGGGGATTGCCGTTTCAGGGACTCACGGCAAGACCACGGTTGCCTCGATGATCGCCACGGTTCTGCTGGGTGCGGGCTTGGACCCGACCGCGATTATCGGCGCCAGGCTGCCGTCCATTGGAGGCAACGCGCGCTTGGGGAAGGGCCACCTTCTCGTGGCCGAGGCCGATGAAAGCGACCGGAGCTTTCTCCGGCTGCCCGCGGTGTGCAGTGTGGTGACCAACATTGACATGGATCACATGGACGTCTACCGGGATCTTCAGGATTTGGGGGAAACTTTTCTGAAGTTCATGAACAACTCTGCTCCCAACGGCCAGGTGGTGGCCTGCGGCGACGATCGGAATCTGTCCGGAATCCTGAAGAGGGTTCATCGAGAAGTGGTCACTTACGGAACGATGGAGGAAGCTCGGGTTCGCGGGCGAAAGATCCGGCTGGCTGAGCTCGGATCGAGTTATGACTGTTATCTGGAGGGGCACTTCCTGGGTTCGATGGAGCTCAAAGTGCCGGGATGCCACAACGTTCTCAATTCTCTGGCGGCGGTAGCCGTCGGACTCTGGTTGAAGATCCCTTTCCCGCTCATGGCAAGTTCGCTTGGGGCCTTCGAAGGCGCCCAGCGACGGCTGGATCGAAAGGGTGAGAAGGACGGAGTCCTCGTCATTGACGACTATGCGCATCACCCCGCTGAGATCAGTGCCAGCCTGGAGGCCTGCCGCCATATGGGACGCCGGATTATCACTATCTTTCAACCCCATCGATACTCCCGGACCCAGCACCTGATGACGAAGATGAACGCCTGTTTTGGAAACTCCGACCGTCTCTATCTTCTGGATATCTACGGCGCTGGAGAGGCCCCGCTTCCGGGTGTCACTTCCGAGCGACTGGCCGCCGAGATTCGTCACCACCGGGACGTAACCTATGTGCCGAACAAGGAGTTGATGCTGGATCTTCTCGGCCGTGAGACCAGACCTGGTGACCTGATCCTCACTCTGGGGGCGGGTAACGTCAACGAAATTGGGGAGGAATTCCTTGAACAAGAAAGTGACCGCTAGCCACAATCTTCGCCACCTGAAACGAGTAGTCCCGATAGGGGCGGCAGCCGCGGTAGTGGTCATTGTCTTCCTGCTGGGCGCCTATCTCTTCGGACTGTTGCGCGACTTTTCGCGGACATCGTCCCTCTTCCATTTGAATCGCATTCATTATGCCGGTGCCACCCATTTCGATAGCGGAGAAATGGATCGACTGATCCACTCCGCGTTCCCTGGAAATACTCTGATGATTGACCTGAACCGATTGCGCAGGCTGGTGGAATCAGAAGATTGGATCGAGTCCGCCGTGGTCCGTCGCCAGCTTCCAGACCAGATTTTCATCTACATGACGGAGCGGAAGCCGGTGGCGGTGGGAACCATCGAAGGCGAGTTGTACGTCGTGGATCCGCGGGGCAATGTGCTGGCAGCCTACGGTCCCCGTTTTCAGTTTATCGACGAACCCATCGTCAAGGGCCTGAAGAACATCGCTCTCGAGAACGCCCGTGAGGAGAATGCTTCGCGCATGGAGGTTTATCTTCGGGTGTTGAGGGAACTGGACTCGGGGCCAAGGCGTTACACTCCGGACCTTTCGGAAATCGACGTGCGTGATCCCAACCGGGTGGCCGTTGTGCCGACCGATGAAGGTATCCCCGTTTTCCTGGGAGACAGCCGCTTCCTGGAGCGGTATCAGATGTTCCTTTCCCAGAAAGATGTTTATCGAGAGATCAAGAGACGTCGCGGAACGGTCGATTCAGTAGACGTGACCTATGACAACCGGATCATCGTCCACACACCGAAAGAGCAAGGAAAAGGAGTCTCCCGGGAGGGCCTGTAGCGAGGGGCCAGAAGCGCCGGGCTTGGCATGGGCCGGTGACACAGTCAGCGCCGATGATTCCGGTACTGCGGTAGACGGCTCCTGAGAAGTACCGGCTGGCTTCGTTGTCGGCGCGCGTTGGAACACCGGCCAGCACAGAATAGGCGACTGCGCTGCGCAGCCACAACGGACGTTGCCATTGAGAGAGTTGCAGTAAATGGCGAAGAAGAATAGACCGATCGCCGGCATCGACATCGGAACCACCAAGATTTGCTGCGTTATCGCCGAGGCCAACCCGGATGGAATCGACCTTCTCGGTATCGGTGTCTCTCCCTCGCGGGGCCTGCGAAAAGGGATCGTGGTGAATCTGACCGAGACGATAGCGAGTGTCAAGGCTTCCCTCGCCCTGGCCGAGAGCCAGGCCCAGGCAGAGGTCGAGTCCGCCTATGTGAGCATAGGGGGGACCCACTTGCGAGGCGTGAACAGCCAGGGGCAGACCGAGGTGCAGAGTCGCGGCCACGAGATCACGGGCGAGGATGTGGATCGCGCCATCGCCGCGGCCCAGACATTGGAACTACCGGATTCCCACGAAGTCATCCATGTCCTGACGCAAGGCTTTCGTGTGGATGACCAGATCGACATTGTCAATCCGCTCGGGATGTGCGGTCGCGAGCTGGGCGTTCACCTTCATCTGGTCGTGAACTCCTCGGCGGTTGTTCAGAATATCGTCAGCGCCGTCAACAAGTCCGGGGTCGTGGTCGATGCCGTGGTGATGCAGCAGCTTGCCTCCTCGCAGTCGATCCTCAGCGAAGACGAGATGGAGTTGGGAACGGTGTTGGTCGATATCGGGGGGGGGACCACTGACCTGGCCGTCTACAGCCACAAGAGCATTTGCCACTCGGCGGTCCTGGCGATGGGCGGGGCCATGATCACCAAAGACATTGCGATCGGGCTCAGGACTCCGATTCAAGAGGCCGAGCAACTCAAGAAAGAAGCAGGTTGTGCCTTTCCGGAGAGTGTTCCGTCTGAAGAGGTGGTCGAGATCAGCGAAGTTGGAAGCGGATGTCAGCGAAGCGTCAGCCGTCAAAGACTGTGCCGGATCGTTCGGGCACGCTGTGACGAAATCTTGCAGGCTGTGGCCAAGACCATCCACGAAGTGGGTGTGGACCAGGAGTTGATCACGGGTCTGGTCCTGACTGGGGGGGGCTCCCTGCTAGACGGCCTGAGAGATCGAGCCGAACAGATCACGGAAATGCCGGTGCGCCTGGGCTACCCAGTCAATGTGGTGGCTCCCGAAAGCGAGGTCTTTCACCCCGCCTACTGCACCGCCTTGGGTCTCATCCAATATGCGAGAAACCAGGGGAGATTAGCTCAGTTTCAATGGGGGACTCTTCGGTCTGCCACTCCCAGGCCGGCGACCGAGCGCATTAAGGATTGGATTCTGGAGCGAATCGGATGAGACCGGGGCCATCCCGGCTCATTACAGAACTGGAGGATCAAAATGAATCGGTTACAGTTCAATGAGGAGACGATGCCTCTTTCCTTCGATGAAGGTCCGCCTCATGGCGCGCGCATCAAGGTGGTCGGCATCGGAGGCGGAGGCTGCAATGCGGTCAATCGCATGATCGAATCTGGAATTGACGGAGTGGAATTCGTAGCGGCCAACACCGACCTTCAGGCTTTGCGTCAGTGTCGTGCGCCCGTCAAACTCCAGCTGGGAGCGAAACTGACGAAAGGGTTGGGTGCTGGCGCCAACCCCGCGGTTGGCCGCCAGGCAGCCCTCGAGGACACGGAAAGGCTGATCGACCAGATGGAAGGGGCCGACATGGTCTTCGTCACTGCCGGCCTGGGGGGGGGCACCGGAAGCGGTGGAGCTCCCATTGTCGCCAATGTGGCTTCCCAACTCGGCGCCCTCACCGTGTCGGTTGTGACTAAGCCGTTTGACTTTGAGGGAAAAAGACGGATGAGTCAGGCTGAAAGCAGCCTGGCAGAGCTCAAGGAAAGCGCGGATACCGTCATCGCCATCCCCAACCAGCGGCTCCTCAACACCGTCCCCCCGGGAACGACGCTGATCGATGCCTTCAAGTGCGCCGACGACGTGCTGCGCCAGGCCGTGCAGGGGATCAGTGATCTCATTATCGTTCCCGGGTTCATCAACCTGGATTTCGCCGACATCGAGGCCATCATGACAGACATGGGGATGGCCCTCATGGGAACGGGCGTGGCCGAAGGAGAAGGCCGTGCCGCCAACGCCGCCCGCAAAGCCATCAGCAGTCCCTTGCTTGAAGGCGCCACCATCCAGGGCGCGCGAGGTGTGCTCATCAACATCACCGCCAGCCCCAGCCTGACGCTGGACGAGGTGAATGAGGCCAACTCCATCGTCTATGATGCCGCCGATCCGGAGGCGAATATCATCTTCGGTACGGTCTTTGACGAATCGATGGACAACCAGGTGAAGGTGACGGTGATTGCCACCGGTTTCGGTTTTCAGGAGGCGGAGCGGACAGAGGACCGGGCCGAGGCGGTTGTCGCCGCCGACCCGATTCAGCCGAGCCGGGAAAGCGAGAACGTGTTCCGTCTTCCCGAAGCCGTGCCCAATGAGGCCAGTCGCCATGAGAAAGAGCTGGAAATTCCCACCTTTCTGCGCAGACGCCGGAGCTTCGAGGGTTAGCTTGCTAGCGAGCCACCTCCTACCGCCGAGCAGGAGGCACGCCAAGCGACAATGACAACGGAGCCGGGAACGTCAGCGACCGGAGCAACGACGAGGGTCAGCTCTGGTACCCCTCCCTCACGGTCGGGGCTCCGTTACTCGGTAGTGTACACTGTTGCCAGGCGCACAAGTTGATCGTTTTGTGAACGTCTTCTCGGACTAGGAATTCCCTAGTTCCCATCCCAAGTCCCTGGGAAGTAGGACGACTTGATCAGCATCATTCTCCCCACCTACAATCGTCGAGAACTCCTGGTCGAGGCCATCCACTCCATCCTCAAACAGCGCTTTCAGGATTGGGAACTGATCGTCGTGGACGATGGTTCGACCGATCAGACCCAACAGCTCGTTCGGAGTTTGAGGGAAGATCGCATCCGCTGCCTGTACCAGCCCCACAAGGGAGTGAGTGCGGCCCGGAATGCCGGAATTGAGCAAGCCCGATTCCCCTGGATCACGTTTCTGGACAGTGACGACTGCTGGCGTCCGGCAAAACTTCAGCGACAGCTGGAGGAACTGGAGAGATGCCCCGCCTACCGGGTGGTCCATAGCGATGAAATCTGGATCCGGCGAGGAAGACGGGTCAATCCCAGGAAGATTCACCGTAAGTATGGCGGCTGGATCTATCACCGCTGTCTTCCGCTCTGCACCATTAGTCCGAGTTCCGTCCTTCTCCATCGTACGGTGCTCCAAGAGTACGGGGTCTTCGATGAAACTTATCCCGTCTGCGAGGACTACGAACTCTGGCTGCGGCTCTCGGCCCAGCTTCCCATTCTGTTTCTTGATGAGCCTCTGGTCGTCAAGCAGGGCGGCCACGCCGGCCAGCTCTCGAAAAGCCGCTGGGGCCTGGACCGCTATCGAGTCCGAGCTCTCATCAAGACCTACCGGACGCTCCAGTTAACCCCATCGCAGCGGGTCTGGACAGCAGCTGAAATCGTCCGCAAGGCGACCATCCTCTGCAGCGGCTTTCAGAAGAGAAACAAGGTCGAGGAGGCCCAATGCTATCGGTCCATCGTCCGCACCTGGAAACGGGAAGAACACCGTTGGAACAGTCCTTTTCCTGTACTGCACGAGTACGACGGCGGGGGCCTCCCTCGCAAGCCTTGCCAGCCCGGCGCCCTTAGAGCCCGCTTCGTGACGAAAGCCGGTGAATAATCCACCGATCTCAAGACTCGGGCGGAAACAACCTGATTTTCAGGGTCACTCCATCAACCGCGCTGTAAAGAAAGGGACTCCAGGCGAGAGACGCGAAGAGCTGAAGAGCAGAGAGCCGGGTGAAGCACGAAAACCGGATCGCGGGGAGGGGGTGCGGTCCGATATTGTCCTTCACCCCGACTTCTGCCTCGGCTGGAGAGCTATCCACCAGGGATAAGAGATCGCTCTCCCGCCGAGACCATCTTCTCGGCAGCTCTCATGCAACCTTCCCTTCGGCACTGAACCGAACGGATGCGAATAAATTAGCATTTTTACCCGGCGAGTTCAACCCGAATGTGTATTATTTCGCACTAGTAGTTTGTTGCGGGAGTTCTTTACCGTGTTGTGGGAGCCTGGCGACTGGCGGCGTCGGGAGGGGAAATTTCAAATCTCTTTGGCTACACCAGTAGCGAGCGACCTCATACCGCCGAGAAGCAGGTATACGAAGCGACAACGAAAACGGAGCCGAGAGCGTCAGCAACCGGAGCAACGGCGAGCGTCAACCCTGGCACCCCTCCCTCACGAGGGTGTCGCAAAAGTCTCTTGAGGCCCTGCGGCACGGTCA
>JBHHYX010000026.1:0-24535 GCA_046757765.1 Acidobacteriota bacterium
CTGGCCTCGGAGTTGCAGTTGGGGACGGAGCGTTTTTCGTCTCGGTCGTAAGCGTACCCCTTCACGTACCCGTTACCCGGCATTCCCCGGGCCGACACAATCTCTTCCACTTGGGCGCCCCTTCGTGTACGAGTACGAGGACGTGTACGACCTCAACCAGGGGTTGTCACCTCACTATGTGTTTGGCGTGTTGGCCTCCAACGTGACAAACTGTGTTTGCTTCGAATTGAGGGGGCTGACCTGGTTGGCACGATCGCCTGTGTATCGGCCCTCCGGGCCTGTCTCTGGAGACGCCAGGCGACCCGGCCCTTACGGACCGGGCTACTCGAATGTCGGCCCTCCGGGCCTGGGGGCCAGGTCGATCAGGACAGGTTTGCCGGATTCTTCCTCTGGAGACTTCGCCGTTCTGGAAATCACGCTGAACAGGCACGGCCCCACAGGGCCCCTGTTAACTCAAAAAACGAATTTGACGGCCAGCTGGAGCTGGCGTGGATCGCCCACTCCCTGGCGCAGGAAACCGTCGAAGTTGAACAAGCCCGGCGTGGTCAGGGGGTTGATGTTGTTGTCGTTGTTGAAGGTATTGAACATCTCCGCAATGGCGACAATCGAGTAGTGCTCGCCAAAGTCAAAGAAACGCTGCACACGCCAGTCGAAGGAGAAGAACTCGTTGTTCTTGCGTATGCTGTTGCGACCCAGATCGACACCGTCCACTACCCGAGGCTGTGGGGTAATCGGCTGCGCCGACCGCCCCTGAACCCGGAGGTTGAGGTCAAAGCCCGCTGGTAGATCAACGGACGACACGAGGTTGAACTTGTGAGCGATGTCGCGGTTGGAGCGAGAGTAGTCGAGGTTGAAATTGTTGGGATCAAAGGCGGGGAAGGTGAAGGGATCGCGCTCGTTGGAGTCATCGTCCTTGTCTCGAGAGTAAGTATAGTTCCACTCCAACTGAAACCCCTGGCTGTAGCGTTTCCGCATCCCCACGGTCACGCCGCGGTAGAGCGACTTGGCGCTGCTCTGGGTGAGCGCCACCTCGCCCAACTGGGGCGAGAATCTGCCATCCGCGTTGATATTCACAAAGCGAGTCAGATAAACGCCTTTGTTCCATGTGAAGTCGACGTAGGCCGTCCAGTCTGTGGCAACCTGCTGTTCGAAGGAGGCGTTGAGGCTATAGATTCTGGGATTGCGGTAGTCGCTGGAGAAGACGCGAACACCCGTAAAGAGCGGAAACTGCCCCTCGGGCAGGTCGGCGGGAACCACCACATTGGGCCAGGTTGGAGTGACCGTGGGGTTGGCAAAGACACCCCCGGCGATGGTCTGCTGCTGCACCCCATTGGTCGTGATCGAACCCACCTGAGTCAGCATGTTCTGACGGGCGTTGAAGATCGAGGCGCTGCCTCTGAGGACACTCTTGCGATTGTTGCCAACGTCCCAGGCAAAACCCAGGCGTGGCTGAAACATCTCGTTCTCATCCGGGAGGGTTCCATCGGAGGGGAAGCGAGGATCGCCCAACAGGAATCCGTAGGCGGTCTGGGAAGGTGGCACCACCGGGTCGGGAAACAGCTGTGCTTCCCAGCGCAGGCCCAAGCTCAATGTGAAATTGGGCACGACTTGCCATTTGTCCTGGATAAAAAAGGCGAACTCTTCATTGGCGATCTCCGAGGCGCCGGCGGCATCGGTTGTGGGACCTCGCAAAGACGCACCCTGCAGATAGAGCAACAAGGGACTCAAACCTTCGCACGAGTCGGAAAAACCCCCGGCAAAACAGGCCAGCGTGCTGGGTCCGAAACCGGCGCCCAGCGAGGCGGGAGAAGCGTAACGAAGAAAAGCGCTGACAGACTGAGTGTCGTCCAGCAGGTCGGCAAAAATATATCGTCCGGTGAAGAAACCGCGAAAGACCTGACTGTTGTTACTGTGCACCCACTCTCCGCCAAATTTGACCGTATGGCTTCCGGCGATGAGAGTGAAGTTGTCGCGCACCTGGGTGCGCCAAAACAGTTCGTCGACGTCGGGCTGCAGGAAGAAAGGATTTCCAAAACGGAACGCCGTGCCAAAGCCAATGCCGGTGTCGGCCGGGATGTTCGACTCCGTAGTGGAACGCGCCCGGTTCTCCCGCGAGTAGGTAAAATGGGCCTCATTGAGCCGGGTTGCCGCAATGGTCGAGAAAAGGTTGAAGTGGGCGGACTGGATCCTACCGGGACCCTCCGTGCCGTTGGCCGAGGTGCCGTAGGTGGCCACGTCAAAAGTCTCGTTTTCCTTTTTGGTGCGGGTGAAACTGTAAGAAGAGGATATATTGTTGGTGTCGTCGATGTTCCAATCGAACTTGAGCAGAACCGCCGAGGTGTAGAGTGGCCGCTCTATGGGGGCGCCCTCTTCCGAGTTGCGAGTGTTGCGGAAGAATTCCAGCAAGGCGAGTCGTTGACAGTCGACGTTGGCATTGATCAGCGCCTCATGCTCCAGAATGTTGGGGGCTGAAACGGAGCAGGGGTCGGGTCCGATCTGGCCGCCCAGATTCTCCCGGGTCAGATCTCCCGTGAGCTGTTCAAAGGCACCGAACAGAAAGGCTTTGTCCCGAACCAGCGGCCCACCAATCGTGCCCCCGAATTGCTCCCGATGGAAATCCTTCAGAGGTTTTCCGTCTGAAGTGTTGGCGGCGAGATCTTCAAGGCGTTGAAAGTGGAAGACGGTGCCATGAACATCATTGGTGCCCGACTTGGTGACCACGTTGACGATCCCCCCGGCCGTGCGGCCGAACTCGGCACTGGCACCGGTGGCAATCACCTGAAACTCCTGTATGGCATCCATGGTAATGTCGATCGCCGCCCGCTGGCCGCCTGCCTGTTCTCCAAAGAAGCCATTGTTGTAGTCGCCGCCGTCGAGACTGAAATTGTTGAAGATTCCCCGCTGGCCGTTGAAGTTGATTTCATCGCCATCAGGTCCCTGAACGACGCTGACGCCTGGAGTGAGTGTAAGCAGGTCTTCGAACTTGCGGCCCAGCACAGGAGTTCCCTCTATCGTCCTCTGGTTGAGTGTGGAACTCGATTCGATCTTGGTGGTATCGACCGTCGGCGACCCGCTGACGGTAATGGTTTGTTGTACCGTCGAGAGCGTCAAGACCAGGTCCAACGTTATGGCCTGACCCACTGTCAGGGTCAGATCTGACTGAATCAGTGTGGCAAAACCCGGTTGGGTCACCGTGACCGAATAGCGGCCCGGTGGCAACTGTGGCACAATGAAGCGCCCGTCGTCGGCGCTTACCAGATTTCGCTCCAGATTGGTGTCCAGATTTCGAACCGTCACCGAGGCTCCAGGAATGACACCTCCGCTCTCATCGGTGATCCTGGCCTGGATGGTTCCCGTTGTGATTTGGGTCTGGGCAAAAGCGACTGAGAGTGCCAAAAATGCAATCAGCAAACCCAGCCCTCCGTGTCGCGACAGTCCTACCATTTCTCCCTCCCATTCCTGGATGATGCGCCTATCCCGAGCTGAACCCCGAACCGTTCTCGAGCTTCAGCCAAACTGTGCTCCCTACTCACTCCCATTCATGATAGCGGCTAGAATCCTTTTTGCAACACCTATACGGAGCGAGGCACCGCACCGCCTCAGACCGAACAAGCGGTGTCCTCTAGCCGTGATTCCCAACCCCACCGGCCCCGCGCCGGTGGTTCCAGGGCTTGAACACCCCTTCGACCGGTCCGGAGCGCAGAAGGCCAATGCACGGAAAAGGATCACACTACCTCCCCTCAACCTAATCACGAATTGTCGCAATGCGGTTGAAGCCACCGGGACGCTTCGCTACACTCACCGATGCAGTTGAGCACCGTGGATTCAGAAAGCCGCACTACACAGAGCTAAGGAAGAAGATGATCAAAACAATAACTCACCGTTTACTTGATTGTGGCATCGCCGGGACCGGGTTAGCCGTTCTGATCCTGGCGACCTCCCCGGCCAACGCTCAGATCCCGGACGAGTTCAAGAATCTCAGAGTGCTGGACAAGAATATCAGTAAGGGTCAGCTGATGGCCACCATGCGCAGCTTCGCCATCGGGCTGGGGGTCCGCTGTCAATACTGTCATGTGGGGGAAGAAGGAAAGCCACTCTCCACTTTTGACTTTCCCTCGGACGAAAAGGCCGCCAAGAAGAAGGCCCGAATCATGATTCAGATGGTGCGGGCCATCAATGGAACTCATCTTCCCAAGATTGCGCCGGAGTCGGACTCCCTGGTGAAGGTCCGGTGTGTGACCTGCCACCGCGGGATCACCGAGCCCCGGATGCTGCAGGACGTGCTGGCCGGAGTGTACGCCAAAAAGGGGATAGAGGCGACCCTCGCCAAGTACAACGAGCTGAAAGAGCGCTATTACGGGGGCTTCACCTACGATTTCGGCGAGGGCGTCCTGAACGAGTTCGCCATGCAGCTCGCCAGCCGGGAGAAGAAGGTGGATGATGCTCTGCGCCTCCTTCGGCTGAACGAGTCAAACTTCCCAAGGTCGGCCATGACTCACTACTTGCTCGGGGAAGCCTACCTGCTCAAGCAAGACAGGGAACAAGCCAGAAAGCACTTTGAGAAGTCCCTGGACATCAACCCCGACAACCGACGCGCCAAGGCCAGACTGAGACAACTGTCCAAACAGTAGAAGGGGCCGGATCACTCCAGCAGCGGCACGAAATCGTCTTCCGGGCGAGCCTTGAGGGATCGGTCCATGATGGTTCGGGCGCAGCTATTCCAGCGCAGAAGCGTGTCGTCGTTGCCGGAAGGGCGAATTTTCTCGGCCTTCTCATACCACTCCATAGCCTCGCGAAAGGAATGATACGCCACAAATCCGGAACCGGGGACTTCCTGATCCAGCTTGGCTCTCGCCCTTCGTTCACAGATAATGCCGGCGTAATAGGCCCGCTCATAGGGGTCGTCGAGCAGTGAAAGGGCCGCGCGCGCCGCTTTGACCCCATGGCCCAGTCGCCGGCGAAACTGATCGGTCAGCGCCAGAAGGAGCCCGATGGCCGCCTTCCGATTTCCAGGCTCCAGCCGCAAAATATCACGACAGATGCTCTCGGCCTGCTCGGGTTCGTTCAGGAGCCGATACCGTTCGGCCCGATCCAAGGATCTTTGCATCGATTCGTGGGAAACAGGTTTCAACTCAAATTTCATGAGTCCCTCTCCACCGCAACCCTGTTTGGATGATTCCCTAACCTCCTGGCAGGGCAGCCATCTATCCGGATTTTCTCCTCGCTCCGGATGGCGCTTTCCGGGCCGGCGAGGTTTTCCTTCCTTCACGGCGAAGGAAGGCGAAGAGTTTACGAAGCGGGTCGTAGAACTCATCCACGACTCGTTCCTTCAGGGGAATGATCGCGTTATCCGTAATGGTGATGTTTTCCGGACAAACCTGGGTACAACACTTGGTGATGTTGCAGTATCCAATGCCGTGTGCCTGCTTCAATTCCTCGAGACGATCTTCAGCGTCCAGCGGATGCATCTCCAGGGCCCCGACGTAAACAAGAAACCGGGGACCCACAAAACGATCATGAAGGTGATGTTCACGAAGGATGTGGCAGGCATCCTGGCACAGAAAACACTCGATACACTTTCTGAACTCCTCGACCCGATCGGCATCCTCCTGCAGCATTCGCCAGCTACCGTCGGAAGCGTCGGGCGGCCGGGGCTTGAAAGGCTTGATCTGTTTCTTAACCCGATAATTCCAGGACACATCAGTGACCAGATCTTTGACCAGCGGAAAAGACTTCATGGGTTCAACGACCACCGGTCTGTGCATGGGCAGGTCTTTGAGCCGGGTCATGCACATCAGTCTCGGCATACCGTTGATCTCGGCCGAACACGATCCGCACTTTCCAGCCTTGCAGTTCCACCTGAGCGCGAGATCAGCCGCTTGCTCGGCCTGGATTCGACGGACCGCGTCCAGGACGACCATGCCCTTCGTCACCTCGGTCGTGTAGTCTTCGAAGGAACCGTTCTGGGGAACGCCTCGCCAGATCCTGAAGGTGGCACTGGGCATCACTCCATCTCCTCAATAATCTTTCGCAACGGGGCGGGCATTTCGGGGTTGGGCTGGGTGGTCACCCGGACTCGTCCATCAGGGCCTCTGTCCACAATCGTATTCACGCCTGCATACTTTTCATCCTTTTCGGGAAGATCCTTTCGGTAATGGGAGCCCCGGCTCTCGCGGCGCTCCAGGGCCGAGCGGGTGATGGCTTCCGCCACGGTCAGCAGATTGGGGAGATCGAGCGCGGTGTGCCACGCATTATTGTATTCGCGATTTCCGGGGACGCGGACCCGGTCAAGCCGCTCCCTCAATGATTCCAGCAGATCAACCGCCTGAAGCATTCCCTCCTCTGTTCGCACGATTCCGACCAGGCGCTGCATCAATTCTTGGAGTTCGGTCTGGACCTGATAGGGAGATTCCGCTTCAGCCCCTCCCTCTTGGAAAGGCTTCAAGATCCGGTGCATGGCCGCTTCGATCTGACCTTCGTCAATGATGGCGGCGGGAGAATGCTGCCGTCCATAGCCGGCGGCGAACTCTCCGGCCCGCTTTCCGAAAACCAGGAGATCGGAGAGGGAGTTGCCGCCCAGTCGGTTGGCACCGTGAAGACCCGCGGCACACTCTCCCGCCGCGAAGAGACCCTTGACTCGAGTCATCTGGGTTTCCGCATCCACCCGAATCCCGCCCATGATGTAGTGAGTCGTCGGGCCCACCTCCATCGGCTCCCGAGTGATGTCGATATCAGCCAGCTCCTTGAACTGGTGATACATGCTGGGAAGCTTTTTCTTGATGACTTCAGCGCCATTCGGAATTCTTTGCTTGATCCAGGCGATGTCCAGATAGGCTCCCCCATGAGGGCTGCCGCGACCCTCCCTGACCTCACGCAGAATTCGGCGGGCGACGTGATCCCGCGTCAACAACTCGGGAGGCCGCCGCGCATCCTTGTCGCCCTGAGTGTAGCGAAACCCTTCCTCGGGGGTGTCGGCCGTCTGGCTCCGATAGAGTTCCGGAATATCCTCGAACAGGAATCTCTTGCCTTCCTTGTTGAGCAGAACTCCTCCTTCGCCACGGACCCCTTCAGTGACCAGAATGCCCCTCACGCTGGGGGGCCAGACCATCCCCGTGGGATGGAACTGAACGAACTCCATGTCGATCAGCTCAGCGCCGGCGCCATAGGCAAGGGCATGTCCATCTCCCGTGTACTCCCAACTGTTGCTGGTGATCCGGTAGGCTCTTCCGATCCCCCCGGTGGCCAGCACCACCGCCCCGGCCCGAAAGACCTTGAAACGACCCTTTTGCCGGTCATATCCGAAAGCCCCGACAACGCAGTTGCCGTCCGTGAGCAGATCGGTCACCGTACACTCCATGTGGACTTCGATGCCCTGATGGATGCCGTGGTCCTGCAGCGTTCGAATCATCTCCAGACCCGTTCGGTCTCCAACGTGGGCGAGTCTCGGGTAGCGGTGTCCGCCGAAATTGCGCTGCAAAATCTGCCCGTCTGGCGTTCTGTCAAACACGGCCCCCCAAGCTTCGAGTTCACGAACGCGGGCGGGTGCCTCTTTGGCATGGAGTTCGGCCATGCGCCAATTGTTCACGTACTGCCCACCCCGCATGGTGTCGGCAAAATGGACCTCCCAATCGTCGCGCTGGTCAACGGTGGCCAGGGCAGCCGCAATGCCACCCTCAGCCATCACCGTGTGGGCTTTGCCAAGGAGAGACTTGCAGACCATTCCGACTGAGGCGCCGCGAGCCGAAGCTTCGATGGCAGCCCGTAACCCTGCCCCACCCGCACCGACTACCAGGACCTCATGCTCGTGGGTCTGAAACCGGCCGCTCAAAGAATCCTCCAGTCCGCCCAGCTTCCCATCGAACACATTCGGACGTAAAAATCGGAAAACCCGACCCAGAACAGGCTCAACCAGGCCCACACCATGTGACGGCGATTGAGACAGCTCGCACAATCGTAACTTCTTTTCCGCAAAGGGGATCGCGAGAACTCATTGATGCGCCCGCCAATCAGGTGGCGGAGCGAATGGCAACTGAAAGTGTAGCCGCCAAGAAAATACACGTTCAAGGCCAAAACCAGCGTCCCCACTCCAAGGCCGAGGGATGTCCGGCCGGTGGTCGGATCTGCGAACCAGAGGGCCTTCCAGACGTCGTAGGAAAGAAACAGAAGAAAGAGCAAGGCGAGGTAAAGGAAGTAGCGGTGAAGATTCTGAAGGATGAGCGGGAAGGAATGCTCTCCGCGATAGCCTTTTCGTGGTTCACCAACGGTGCAGGACGGAGGATCGAACCAGAAGGCTTTGTAATAGGCCCCACGGTAATAATAACAGGTCAGGCGAAATCCCCCCGGTGCCCACAGAATCAGAAACGCCGGAGACCAGGGCAGCCAGAATGGCCACCATCCCGGCTTGGGCCCCAACCAGCTGTGGGAGGACTGGCCAAAGACTTCAGGGGAATAGAAGGGCGAGAGATAAGGCCCCCAATGATAATGTTCACCTTGAAACGCCGCCCATGTCGCGTAAGCGATGAACGCGGAAAGACCTAGAAAAACCAGCGAGGGCTGAACCCACCAGCGGTCCTGGCGCATGGTCTGGCCAAAACCCCGATTCGGCAAGGAAGGACTTGAGAAGGCCATAGGCAACGCTCCGTGTTCCGACCCATGTCAGGCCACTATAGCCAGGCCGAAAAGCATTTTCAAGAGACCCCTGGACGTTACACTGCGCTGACTGAGGGCACAAGAAAAAATCACTGGTCAGCATCGAGAGCTGCAAGTTTCACCTCACGGTCAATTCGCGGCCTGAGGCCGCTCCCACATTCTCAATCGCTGCCGTTGCCAAAGAACTGAAGAGAGGGGAGATCGGGAAGTGGGAGCCGCCTCAGGCGGCGAACGACCCGCTTGAGCGTTTCACTTCCCTGAGGCGCTTGAATTCTGACAACTCATTTCTTCCATCATTTACACGCGTCCGGATGAGAACCAGTTAGTTCAGGCGACTTCCCTCTCCATCTCGTCGCTGTAACTTCCGCTTCTCGCCGCGCTGTTGCACTTGGCACGGTGATAGAGGGCTTTCTGAGCGGCGGCATGATTTTCCGCCCTCCCCTGCCAAGCCCGCAGCACGGGCGCCTGCAGGGCGCGGCCATAGGAAAAGCTCAGTTCCCAAGGAAAGGTGCCCAGTGCGTTCATCGCATTCAGGCGGCGGGTCGCCTCCAGATCGCTCTGTCCCCCGGAGAGAAACACAATCCCGGGCACCGAGGCGGGGACATGATCCAGAAAACAGCGGACCGTCGCTTCGGCCACTCGCTGATCGGATGCCTGTGAGTCGCAGTCCCTGCCCGACAAGACCATGTTGGGCTTGAGCAATGTTCCTTCCAGATAGACCCGCTGCCGATAGAGGGCATCATAGACGGCGTGAAGCGTCGCGCCGGTGACTTCCTCACAGCGTTCGATCGTGTGATCGCCGTCCATGAGCACTTCGGGTTCGACGATGGGCACCAGACCGGCTTCCTGGCTGAGGGCGGCAACGCGCGCCAGGGCGTGGGCATTGCACTCGATGCAGTAGGACGACGGCAGACCTTCTCCGATGGTGATCACCGCCCGCCACTTGGTAAACCCGGCACCCAGTTCTCGATACTCATTGAGGCGATCGCGCAAACCGTCGAGACCCTCCGTGACCTTTTCCCCGGGTGCCAGCGCCAGCGCCTTGGCGCCCTTGTCGACCTTGATGCCGGGAACGATCCCCTGACCGGACAACACCCGGGTAAAGGAGGTGCCACTCGATGCCTTCTGGCGAAGCGTCTCATCAAACAGGATGACCCCTCCCAGAAATTCTCCCACACCCGGGGTAGTGAAGAGAATTTCCCGGTAGTCTCGCCGGTTTTGCTCCGTGGACGGCACGTCAATACTCCTGAACCGCTTTTCGATCGTGGGAAAACTCTCGTCCGCTGCCAGTATCCCTTTTCCGGGTGCCACGATGGCTCGGGCCGTCTCTTTCAACTCCAGGGCGTTCATGATGAGAACTCTCCTTTCAACAACTTGCGATCGGCTACCCAGACTCGGCCAGTCTTTCGAACCGCTCCCATTGTGCCAGATTTGAAGGCCAAGGCCAAGACGCCCTCCGGCTCTGAGAGCGCATTTCTCACACCCCATTTACCAGAGAGGCCGGAGTCACCGAGCTGAGTGCGTTGCCCGCCCTCGGCCTCCTCGACATCGTGCACGACTACGCTTTCGGGGGCCTCGGTCGTAACGCTTTGCCAGCGCAGCACTTCCGGCTCTTCTATTACGACCAGGCGCCGGAAAATCCGGGCCAAGGACGAGGCAGGGGCAGACGATGCCGCGGGCCACGGAGGATTCCGGCTCCGCAGCAAGCCCGGTGATGGAGAAGAGCGAGGAGGCCGACGGACATGTTGGCAGTCGCCTTTTCACCGTTCAGGCGTCTCAGGAGAGCACGCGATGGTGGAGGCAGGGGAGCCGGCGGCGCACCTCCTGAAGACGAGCCGGGTCGATTTCCGCTACCGCCACACCGGGGGCCTTCCCGGCATCGGCCAGGACCAGGCCCCAGGGATCTACGATCATCGCGTGCCCGTGAGACCTGCGCGAACCTCCGTGTTGGCCCGTTTGGGCAGGGGCAATCAGGTAGCAGGCGTTCTCAATCGCTCGAGCCCGAAGCAGCACTTCCCAATGGTCCTTCCCGGTGCAGGCGGTGAAGGCCGCCGGCACGAACAAGACCTCCGCTCCCTGGCTTGAGAGGTGGCGATAGAGTTCCGGGAAGCGGACGTCGTAGCAGACGGAAAGACCCAGTTTGCCCAGCCGCGGGCTCGAAAAAACCGGGCAGGGACGGAGACCGGCCCGGACGGTTTCAGATTCCCGGAAGGTGTTGCCGTCCGGCAAGTCGACATCGAACAAGTGGATCTTGCGATAGCGGGCGACTTCCTGCCCCGAGTCGTCGATCAGGAGGGCCGTATTGTAGACCTTTCCCCTCTCGGCGGGAACCGGATAACCTCCCCCCAGCAGCGTGACGCCGAAGCGCTTTGCCATCCGCTTCAGGAAGCCCTCACTGGCCCGGGCGATGGCCTCGGCTTCGCGAAGGGGCTGGCTGCCCTTCCTCAAGAAGGAAAAGTTTTCCGGCAGACCCACCAGCTGGGCGGACTCGTCCACGGCCCGCTCGATCAGCCGTTCCGCCCGAGCCAGATTCTTGTCCAGATCCGGCAGGCTGGTCATTTGGATCGCGGCGGCTCGGTAAGGTTTCATCATCGACAACTCCGATCGCCTACCCCGCGGTTTCTCGAGAAACCCTGGACGCTCCCACCCGAATGGCGGAAAGGATCCGGCCCAGGATGAATTTTGCCAACCAGAGACTCAAGAGGAGATGGAGTCCCAAAAAACTTGTCCAGAAAAGGATTGCCCACATTTCCGTTCCTCCGATGAAGTGCCATGCTTCCCGGGATTCCTGAGCAAACCCTGTTCCAATCCGTTTTAAAGGCTCTTATCCGATTCGTTTTAAAAAGATTATGCCAATTTATCCCAAACAGACCTGCTCCGACCGATCGGTAAACCGGGGAATGTTTACCTGATTCCGCGGTTGAGTTCGACGCACACACGCTTCCTCACCCCCAAAAGAGTCTTGCCCTCAGGCGGCATCACCCAACAGAGACGTGGCAATCTCCGCCCACTCCCGTTCCAGGCTCGTAGTCGATTCCGGCTCTCCGGCCCGCCTGTACCAGTATGCCGTCGCACTCCGACCCGGATTATTCATAAGATGTCGTGGGCGAAGCGGCGGAGGCCCGGGTCTCTCCAGATATGAGACTGGGAGGCCGAAGGCACCTGACCCGAAATGGAGGCCCTCGCCGGACAGGTTCATAAGCACTCCGGGCTGGAAGTTTACATCATCCGAATGGCTCAACCAATCAACTCCAGGATCACCAACACAGAGCCGCTGGCCAGGCAACTTCTGGTGGAGTTTTTCGGTTGTAAGGCCCCACTCCTTGGCCAGGCTGAAGCCCTCGAGCAGGCCCTGGTCGAGGCAGCGGTCTCGGCCGATGCCAAGGTAGTCAACAGTCTGTTCCACAAGTTTGCCCCCCACGGCATCAGCGGTATCGTCCTGATCGCCGAGAGCCATCTGAGCATCCATACCTGGCCGGAGTACCGATATGCCGCTCTTGACGTGTTCACCTGCAGCAATACGGTCGACCCCTACCGGATCAAGAGTGCGCTGGCTCAATCACTGAAGGCGGGAAAAACGGAATGCCGCCTGGTGCGGCGGGGAGACCGGCTCCGGCCTGGGCCCGACGATCGATAAACCGCCAGCGGGAGAGGATCGGTGAGTGGCATGGACCGGAAACCGCCGGCTTCGGACGGCGGTTCTTCAAAGACAAGTTCTCAAGAACTCTTCGACTTCAATCGGAGGATCTCCTTTTCCTGCGGACGGCGGGGACCTGGCTTCGCCCCAAGGCGAGGGGTTTTCACCATCCCCGAACGAGACACTCACCCCAGGAACGCCGGGTTGCGCTATAATCTAATTCGTCTGGTGCCTCTATGATCTCACTTGCGAGAGCGAGCCAGTCCAGATAGCCCCTTTTTCGACCGGGTCTCCCGGTCGAAGAGGCCTGTCGTTGGGTCGGATGTGGTCGCAAGAGCAGGCTTGATTCAGCGACACAGGTAGACGCGGCTCAAAATTCAAAGGCACACAGACGCTCTGGCCTCACCCTCTGGGCTCTGTTTGGTCACCCAACTCGCTCGACAGCAGTCGAACATCAAGTTCCGATGATGAGGTCTAACTCCTCTCCCGGTGCTTGGTTGGCCAAGGCGCCGCCGGAGCGTTTGACCCGAGGGCTCTTGAGGACAAGTCTCGTCGCCTTGGGCCGGCTGAGACACCGGCAGGGGTATACCACAAAGGCAGGGAGAAGTTCTCTATGGAAGACCTTCAGCTCCATTTTTCGCGTGTGGCGCCAAAGTATCGAGATTTGAGAATTACCGATCCGGATCCCATCTTCTGGATCAAGACCAGACTAGGGAGTTTCCCATCGAACCTCATCGCGGCAGACATTGGGTGCGGAGACGGCAGATATGATCTGGAGTTGTTTCGCCATCTGGGTGAGCGGCTTTTTCTCCATTGCGTCGACAACAATCGTCAGATGCTCAAAGAGCTCAACAAATATCTCAACAAGCATGGAATCGGAGCCTTCAGCGTCAAGCACTCCCTGGACAGACGACTCCCTTTTGCAGAGGGTTCACTGGATTGTCTGTTTACCTTTAATGCGATTCACCATTTCGCGCTGCCAAGATTCTTGGAGGAGACGGAGAGGGTTCTCAAAGAGGGGGCACGCTTGTTTATTTACACGCGGCTCAGAAGTCAGAACAGGCGAAGCATCTGGGGTCGGTATTTTCCCTTGTTTGATCAAAAGGAGGTCCGCCTGTACGAGTTATGGGAGCTGGAAGGACTTTTAAGAAGCGTGCAAAACCTGACAATAGAAGACAGGAAGTATTTCAGGTACGAAAGAGTGGCTGGTTTGAACCGACTGATCGAACGGGCCAGAAATCATCATTATTCCACATTCTCGCTTTACTCCAAAGCGGAGTTCGAGCGCTGCTGTGAAGCGTTCGAAAGGAATCTTCGACGCTGCTTTTCAGATCTTGAAAACATTGAGTGGTCCGACGAAAACATCCTTCTCGTGGTCAGAAAAGGCGAGCCAGGAGCCGGCCTTCTACACTCTGATCCAATCTGCTCATCCACTCTTCCTGGCCCAGCTCCAGCTCCGGGCACCAGAGAATTCGTCAGATCGCCCCAAACACCCGGCTCACTAACCGTGCCTCGCAGGTCTTCCTCTCCAACTTCCGAACAAAGTAGATGAACATTAGCCCGCATTTCTCATGCCCCATCTACTGCGGACCCGGATAGGGCCATGTCTCCTGGGTTGCGCTCCGTCGGCCTCCTCGACGTACTGTCGAGTACGACTGCGGGGCCCTCGGTTGCGGTGCCTTGTATCCACGGCCATATCCAGTCCCTCGCTACGATCGGGTGTAAGAAATCCGGATCAGCGGGGGGGCACCGGGGCCCGGCGGCGCTCCTCAAGCAGTAATACCCATCTTTTTCTTCAACTCGGCCAAGGAGTCTGAGGCGGCGGTGGAAGCGGGTGTTCCCAGAGCTTTTTCCAGCTGCTCGTCCAGACCCGTCTCCTCTCCGGAGATCTCGCCGTATGCTTCGGCCAACGATTCTTCCTCCTGGACCTTGGTTTTCATCTTCTCCAACATGGCGAGGGTTCCCGAAGAGTCCACGCGCGCCATCTGCTGGTTGATCTTGCGCATGGAGCTGGCCGTCCTGGCCCGCGCTCTCAGAGTGACCAGCTCGTTATCATAACGGGAGACGGCTCTCTTGAGCTTGTGAATCTTGGCCTGAAGCTGGTCTGCCATCTTCTGCTGCGCTTGATAATCGGACTGCAGCTCTTTGGCTCTCGTCAAAGCCTCTTCCTTTTTCGTCAGGACCTCGGCCGCCAGGCTTTCGGCCTGGGCCTGCTCCAGCTCACCCGACTGCATCTTCTGGAGGAGCAGCATCGCCTTACGCTCATAATCGGCGGAGAGCTTCTGTTGATCTCCCGCATCTTTCTTCAAGCGGATCGCCAGCCCTTTCACCTGAGCCAGGCTCCGCATGGCCTCGCCCAAGTCCTTCTTGAGGTCACGAATTCCCTGCTCCGTCATTCTGATGGGGTCCTCCAGTTTATCCACCACGTTGTGCGCCTCGGCCTGCGCCACTCTGAAAATCCGTCGAAATATACTCATCCTTACCTCCAGTAACGGTTCCGGTCCGTTCAGGTGTTGTGCCCGACAACCCCGGCCTCACGCCGGCTACTGTCGTGCGTATTTCAACAACTCCACGCCGTGTTCGGCCATCGCCAGGGAGAGGGCGCGAATGGACCCTTCCAGTTCATTGCGATCCAGGTTCTCCAGCTGCAACGTATCCCTGAACACCACGCGCTTGGACTCTTCGTCCAGAGCGAAGGCCCCATGCACGAGCGTATGATTCATCTTCAACAACACTTCGTAGAGGTCGCCTGGACGACCTGGCACCGGCATGATCAATTGTTCCAGGATGACGAGGGGAGGTTCGCAATCAATGATCAAATCCTTGATTCCATTCTCTTCGTCATTCACAACAATCAGCTCCTGGGCCTCGTCTTCATGGCTGACGACTAAATCCAAATCCGCCACGTAATCCTTCACCAAGTCGAGGTTGCTTGACATCTTCACCTCCATTCCACACTGTTTTGCATTGCCTCAAAAACGGATGAAACCGATGACGATATCACCCGGAACTGTCTCACCCTTCAATCGACTTCCCCCAGCGCCTGGCCGCGGTTGGGCACTCCCCCCGAGCTTCTCGATCGACAGCACCCAGTGATACGTCGTCTGGGGAGAATTTATTCTTGTCATCGTCGGGCGACTCGCCTTCCCGTCGCAAGCCTTGTCGGGGCGGCGCCTTCGACTCCTCATGACTAACCCGTATTTCTCCCACCCTGTCTACTGCAGAGCCGGAATCATCCTCGCTGACTGCGTTGCCCGCCCTCGGCCTCCTCGACGTAGTGCACGACTACGGCTCCGGGGCCCTCGGTCGTAACGCCTCGTCGGCAAGCCGCTTCCGGCTCTTCGCTACGACCAGGTGTGAGAAAGGCCGGCTGGTCCCGCCGAGCACGGTCGAACCTCCCGTGCCCAGATTCCGCGATGAGCGCTCAGGCCGCTGGCAGGCTCTCGATCTCCTCTTCCGCAATAATGATCAGGAAGTCGGTCTCCTCGACTTTCGCGTCCACTGGAGGGTTGGGAATCAGCGCACCAGCCGGGCCTTTCTGAAGTGCCAAAACGGTAGCGTTTTTCCGCCTCTTCACTTCCGTGAGAACTTCCAGAAAAGGCCGGCCCGCCAGCCCTGCCGGGACGG
Source organism: Acidobacteriota bacterium (assembly GCA_046757765.1). GTDB lineage: Bacteria > Acidobacteriota > UBA6911 > RPQK01 > JBHHYX01 > JBHHYX01. The sequence continues at coordinate 15,914 of JBHHYX010000026.1, forward strand.
CCACTTTGTAAAGATCCGTGCCGACGCGGGAGCTCAAAAGCTCAGAGATGATTCTGGAAATCCCATGGTCCAGGGCGGAACGCGAGATCAGTCTGCTGCTGAACTCACTGGCCACGATGATCTCGTCGGCATGAGCCCGCTCACAGTGCTTGGCATTGGCGCCGTCCATGAGCTCAACGATGGTGTAAACATTAGGATTCAGAGACTCGACGGTCAGGACCGACAGGACCACCTTGGCATCTCTCGCCGCCACCTCCAGATGATCGTCGCCCAGAATCACCACTGTCTTTGCCTCGCCCAGATTGGCCCGCCGAAGACTCTCCTCGGTGACCTCACCTTTGACGAAGAAGAGGTTCTCGTCATCAATGGGAACCATCTCCAGTTGTGCGATCAGCACGATGGGCACTGCCGAGGTGCGCTGATCCGACCGGAGCTCCTGGACGATGTCGCGGCCTCGATGGTTCCACTGGCACAAGATGAAATGGTCCTTACAAGTAAAGGCGCGCATACCCCGATCTTCTTTCAGTTTTCGCTCCACCAGCATGCCCGCCACCGTGGCGCTGAACATGCCCAGGAGCCCAATTCCAAAAAACATCATGACCATGCCGATGATGCGGCCGGCCGCGGTGGTTGGAAACACATCCCCGTAACCGACCGTGGTCATGGTCACGACGCTCAACCAGAAAGCTTCGGGAAGCGTCCGCTCCGGCTCCACCAAGGCCAGTCCCAGCGTGCTGATGGCCAACATCACCATGACCAGCAGGAAGAGGCGGATCAGGTTCTCGCGCTTCAAGAGCCTCCACAAGCGCTCGACTCGGGAGTTCAATACACCCCCCAGAACCCCTCTTGATAATAGCGGTATAACGATAGATTCAGCAGTTCGTTCACCTCCACCTGGTCGAATCCCTTCCAGGCGTCCTTGCCGAAGTTGAGCATGCTCGCCATCGCTTCCCGATTGAGGAAGCGCGTATCGATTTGGTCATCGTAGCAGAGTTCCAGCAGCCTGCTCTTCAAGTCTGAGCCTTTGACATCGGACCTGTTCTGCCCCAAAACCCAGCCCCATTCCCCCATGGTGGGGATGTGGTTGTGGTAGGCGACGGCGGGAATGCCGGCGGCGCGCAGGGTCTTCAGAATGCAGAGAAAGGCCTTTGCCGAGAAAAAAGGGCTCGTGGCTTGCGTGACGAGGGTACCGGCACGGGCCAGGTGGTGGATCGCCACTCGATAGAAATCCCGGCTGTAGAGTCGAGCCAGGCTCACGGTTTTGGGATCCGGAAGATCGACGATAATGACGTCAAAGAGCTGATCGCTTTCTTTGAGATAGACGAAACCGTCGCCATTGACAACCTCTACTCTGGGATCGCCAAAAGCGTCGTTGTTCAGCTCCAGGAGCATCGGATTCTCTCGCCCCAGTTGGGTGACGGCGGCATCAATATCCACCAGAACAGCGGAATCGACGTCGTCGTACTTCAACACCTCCCGCAGCGCCAGGCCGTCTCCCCCGCCCAGAATCAACACTCGCTCACGAGCTGCCGCCAATCTCATGGCGGGGTGTACGAGGGGCTCGTGATAACGCTCCTCGTCAAAGCTGCTGAACTGCTCGTTGCCGTCCAGATACAGCCAGAAGTATTGTTTCCATTGCGTCATCACAATCTTCTGATAGGGAGTCTGCTTCTGAAAAACGACCCGGTCCCGATACTTTTGCTGCTCGCCGAAAAGCGTGATCGGCTCCGCCAGAATGAACAGGAGAAAGAGGAGAACCGAAACCACGGAAAAGCCGACAGTCAGCCATTTCTTGAACTTCAGGGCCTCCCGAAAGCGGACGAAGAGAAGAAACGCGACGACGAAGTTCACGCTCCCGAGCAGAATCGGGGTGTAAGTCAAGCCCAGTCTGGGAAGCGCCACAAAGGCAAAGAGGAGTCCTCCCAACAAGGCCCCATAGTAGTCTTTTTCCATCACCGAGCTGATGTTCAGACGCAGCTCTTCGAACCAATCATTGAGGCGGGTGACGAGCGGAATCTCGAGCCCGATCAACAGGCCGATGGCCACCGCAATCAAGTAGATCAAGGGAGCAAGATTCTCCACGTAGGGGGCAAAGGAATAGGTGACCAGGGCACTGGCCGCGCAGAGGAGGGAAAGCGCCAACTCGACCCCGACAAAGGCGTCCAGCAGGGCCCCTCGGATGTTGCGGCTGAGGCGGCTGCCCAGGCCCATCGAAAAGAGCATGAGGGAGATCGTCAAGGCCCATTGCCGGACGGCGTCTCCGAGGAGATAGCTGGCCAGGGTTGCCATTACATACTCGGCCACGATCCCGGCCAGGCCGGTGGTGAAAATGCAGGCTTTGAGAACAAAGGCGCCGCCCGGGTGGAGCACGGCCTCTCCGCTCGGGGCCGAACCGGGCCGAGATCCAGAACCAGGGGCAAGTGGCGCGGGTCGGTTACTGATCATGTCCAAGCGGTCTGAACGGGTTTCGCCGGCCATTCTCAGACGACCCATCCCACCAGGAAGGACGCGGCGATATAAGAAAAGGCTTCGATGACGCCGGCGCCGACGTTGGGCTTCGCCTGATTGACCAGCTCAGCGGTAAGGCGGGCGCCGGGAAGCAGCAGTTTGTCAGTCGCCATTCGAATCAGCGGCAGCAAAATCAGGGCAAATGCTACAAAAGCAGCCAGCTCGACCAGATTCTCCTGCCAGGAGATGAAATCACCGGCAACAGCCTCCCGGATCACATTGCCAAGCGCCACCAGAACACCGGCGAACGCGACTCCCACGGCCGCATTGTCGCGCTCGATTTCCTGATGGATGTCGAAGGGCGTGATCCAGTTGTAGAAGAGGCCCCCCAGGATCAGAATGAGTTGCCCGATGATCCAAAAGACGGCGGCCGTAATCAAGTCGCCCTCACCGGAGACGGCGCCCGCGATGATGAGTCCCACCGCAATATGATTTCCGGCCACAATAATGCCCGTCCCGACGTTCTGATCCTCAATGATCTCCTTCCGGTTGGAGAACCGATAGAGAATCGCTTTGTCATTGATCCAGATCGACAGGTTCAGCAGGAGGATGGAGACCGCTCCATAGAGCAGGATTTCGATCACGTCGTCCAGCCATCCGGAAGAGGGGCCCACCAGAATGCCCCCCACCGCCATCGTCAGGCCGAAGTAGTAGCCGGCCACAGCCAAGGCAAGGGCCAGGTTGTCTTTTTCAAGCAGCTCGACGCGCAGCACAAAACTCCGGTGCAGGGTGTCATAGACCCATTTGCCCAATCCAAAAACGGCGAAAATGGAAACGAGATAAAGCAAGCCGGTGACCGATTGATCCAGAGACATCCACAACCTCCTCTTGCACTTCGGGCAAAGTCCACCTGCGGCTTGATTCCGGCAGCCGGAAACCATGCCTTCGGCTCGTCGCCTTGATCCTGCCGCGGCCAGCCCCAGCCCGCATTATTCATAAACTGTCTACTCCATCGGCGAAATCATCCGTGCTGAGTGCGTTTCGCTCGCTCGGCCTCCTCAACGTACTGAACAAGTACGACTGCGGGGGCCTCGGTCGCGACGCCTTGTCAGCCCGGCGCCCTTAAAAGCCCGCTTCGTAACGACATCCTGGGAATAATCCGGGCTGGTGGACGGCGACGACTAGGGAGCTCCGAAAAGGACTCACTTCCCGAAACCGGAACTCCTGCGCCGGAAACCGCTCATTCTGCTTCGACGAGCCTTCCGTTGAACCCTGTCGCTGAAGCGCGCCTTGCGAGCCTGCTCCCGCTGCAGGCGACGCTGGAAAAAGGTTGGATTGCTGTTTCGAGTGTAGCTTCCGGCCGTACCGAATTCCCTGTTCGGCCCCCAATAGGGCCGTCCCGCCGACCGGGAGCCCCGATAATGATCCCAGTCACTGCGGTAGATGGCCCGGCGCCCCATGCCGAAGAGATGACTGAGCAGCGCATACTTGCCGTAGAACTCCCAGAAGGAGCCTCCTCTCCCGTCTTGCTTCCAGGTCCCATATCGCGAATCACCCACGTATTGGTAACCCGGCGGAAACTGCGACTGAGCCACGCCGGCCTCGGGCGTCTTCGAGGCGACAACCATGCCGAGGTAATCACGATACTTGGCATACTCCTTCTTGTTCACCCGCTCCCAGTCGGTGACCTCGCTTTGGAAATCAAGCTCCTTGGGATCAGTCGTGGAGGGCATTCCCCACACCAGCTTGTAGCGGTGCGCATATTCGGGAAAGAAGTTCCCTTCCTCCCGCATATCCTGCAGCAAAATGGAGTATTCGGGGTAGGCCGAAAGCTGCCCCGTCAGCCGCTGTAGTGGCGACTGAACCGTGCAAGACGTGGCCACAACACCGGCCACCACGATCCATCCAAGAGGTCTGAGCCTCAACACAAAGTGTGTCATCTTCACCTCGGTCCCTCCCTCAGAAGAATCAACTTTCCCCCCCTGGCAGAATGTTGGTGAACTGATACTCTTCGACAGTCTGCCCGAATGCCGCCTCAAAATCGGTCTCTCCCCACTGCTCGATGGTCAGGAACTGCCCGTCTCCCTCATCGATGAAGTCCCAGTAGACGAATTCCTTTGGAGTTCCACCACCCCCTTCATACATGCGAGCGGGACCGGACTCCTCCAGATAGTAGGTCTTGCCCTTGAAAACCAGGCGCGAAGGGGGGTCGTCGTGATCGATGATGTGCCGGCCCACGTCGCCGTCGATCGCCCCAATGGGAATCTTTTGCGACCAGGACCACTCCACATCGTCGTCGTCCTCGCGCTCGAGGTAGCGAACCGTGCGCCCCGACGTCAATTGCCATTCCTCGCTCCTGCACCCTTCTCCAAAATCATACCGGCTATGGGCCGTGACCTGCCAGGTTTGAAGGTCGAAATCGACCAGGTAGCCGACTCGAAGCTTGGAGAGCACCAGATCCTTGAGAGGGTCCGGAGCCCCGGATTGTTTCTTCTCGAAAAAGTCCCAGAAACCCATCATCCGACCCTCCTGATCTCGAAAACGAGACGTGGGGGAGGTCCAACCCGCGCTCACGGCAACGGCAGGATCATCCCCGGTCCGGCGGCGCTGGCCTTCCCATCTTCTCGACACCCACAACCGACTCCCGGAAACTCCGGCGCCAGCACCAAAACGGTATTCCCACTGCTTGAGGCCGCATACTGCTGGACGCTGCTGCTGCCACACAGTCTATCGAAAATTCACCCTCGGCGCCATCGCTCTCCCTCTTGTGTCCTCTCCCTCTTGTGTCGAGGCCACCACGTCGTTCGAGGGATGGAGGGTCAAAAACGAAGCCGCCTGGTCCTGATTACGCCCGGGCGGCAATCTCATTCATGGGGAACCCGGGCTAGTTCCCAAACCGGAAAACCACCGGCACAGGGCCGGTGGGGCTGGGAATCACCGCCACTACACCGCTGGTCGGTCTGAGGGACCGCCTCGATAGTCATGGCGCTCTCCCAGAGCTCCCTGAGAAATTGTCGCCACGGATTTACATGGATTCGACCGATTCTTCGTTCTTCTTTTCCGTTGCAAACGACCATCCCTTCTTGGGGCCGGAACTCGTCCATGAAGGCTGCCACTGGGCTGGACATCTGGATTGCGATCGATCACCCTAGTGTTCCGTTGTGAAAAGGGCAATTGCGGATGGGCTTGCGAGGTAGGAAATCTCAACGGATGAGCGAACAGCCCGTGATCAAGACAGAGCGACTTATTCTGAGGCCGTTCAAGCTCTCTGACTCGCCCCAGGTGCAACATCTGGCCAGTGACAAGGAGATCGCCTCAACGACGCTCACTATCCCTCATCCCTATGAAAGCGGAGTTGCCGAAGATTGGATCGGGACTCACGCTCAGAGGTTCCAGGAGGGCAAAGCCGCAGTCTTTGCCCTCGAGCGCCAAGAGGATGGGCGGCTGCTGGGCGCGATCGGGTTGGAGATCAGCCCGGTTCATTCCAGAGCAGAGATGGGATACTGGATTGGAAAGCCGTTTTGGAACCGTGGCTATTGCACGGAGGCGGCCGCAGAGATGCTGCGCTTCGGATTCGAAGTCCTCGCATTGAACCGCATTCAGGCAAGGCATTTTACGAGGAATCCCCCTTCCGGCAAGGTGATGCGGAAGATTGGCATGACACATGAGGCGCATCTGCGTGAGAGCGTTAAGAAATGGGACCGGTTCGAGGACCTCGAGCTCTATGCCATCCTGAAGAGTGATTATGAGGCAAAAGGGGAACGGGCAGGAAGAACCGGATGATCGACATCATCATCGCCACTCTCAAACACCCCCATCTCGCCGACTGCCTGGAAGCACTCTTTTCTCATACCCGCGTTCCCTTCAATCTGCACTTGATCGAAGAGGGCCACAATTTCGCTGAGGCCGTCAATATCGGCCTGCGTGCCTCAGGCGCCGCCAACGACGTGATCCTGCTGGACGACGATGCCGTTGTTCTGCCAGGTTGGCTGGAGAATCTGGACGACCTCCTGGATCAGGGGGACCTGCTGGGCTGCAGGTATCTATACGATGACGAGCAGATCATTTGGGAGGCGGGGATCGAATTCTGCCTGCACCCGAAAGAGGGTCCCTCCCTTCGCATGACCGGCGACGGACTCATTGCCGACTCCTGTCCCGACTCCGGAGCCCACCTACACCCGGTCGTGAATACGGTGGCCCTGTACATCAAGCGAGAGGTTCTCGAGGATGTCGGGTTGCTCAATGAGGACGACTACCGCTACGGCTACTATTACGAAGACTGGGACTATGCGCTGCGAGCCACTCACAGGGGCTATCGCGCCGTCACCACCCCGTGGAGAGTGCGTCATCCCGGCGCCTCGACCAAGAAGCACTCTCCGGAGTTCCTGTTCCGCCGCCAGATCAACTGGCACATCTTCAGACAAATCTGGTTTCAGGATCAGACCTTTTTGGCCCAAATGGGAGAACGCTTTCCAGCCTGTGAATCCAGCTACGATCTTTCGCCCCAACTGGCGAGGAAACTGGAGAGCAAACGTCTGGCGATTTACGGCGCCGGGTCCCTGTTCCATGTTCTCTATCCCCGCTACCAGGCCCAAACCGTCGCCGTAGTGGATGCCGACGCCTCCCGATGGGGGGAAGAAACCGGCTCCCACCAGATTCAATCCCCCGCCCTCCTGAGCGCTGTGGATTTCGATCTCCTCCTGGTGACACCGTTTGGACGGTCGGATGAGATTCACAGCCATCTGTCCACACTGCTCAGCCGAGAAGAGCTCGAGAAAGCGATCTACCTCGCCTACAAGTTGGAGAGCGCGCAAAGGGGCCCCTCTCCCTCCGCCCTCTTCAGGGAAAAGGAGCTTCAACGGTATCTCGTGTGCCAGTACCTACCCCCACACCACCTCTACTCTTGACGAGGCCACGGCAAGGAGCCCATTTTCATGATCGACATCGTGATCGCCACACTCAAGCGACCCCACCTTCAGAAATGCCTGGAGGCCCTCTTCAAACACACCCATGTGCCCTTCAACCTCCATTTGATCGAAGACGGACTCAATTATGCCGAGGCCGTAAACGACGGAATCCGCGCCTCCCGTGCCGCTAACGATATCGTCTTGCTCGATGACGATGCCCTCGTTTTTCCAGGCTGGCTCGACGACCTCGACCGCTACCTGTCGCAGGGGGATCTGCTGGGATCACGCCTGGTTTACGAGGACCAGAATGTGATCACGGAGATGGGACTGGAATTCTGCCGGGACGAAAACGGCGGCTACTGGTTCCGCCACGCCGGAGACGGGCAGATTGACGAGGGCCAGTATGATCGCGGGCCCAATTACTTCCCGGCCGTGACCACGGTGGCGATGTACATCAAACGCGAGGTGATTGAAAACGTCGGCCTCCTGAATGAGAAGGATTTCCGGTATGGCTACGACTACGAAGACTGGGACTACTCCTTTCGAGCCGTTGGCAAGGGGTATCGGGCACTTTGCACCAACTGGAAGGTTCGACATCTTCAATCGGCGACGAAAGGTCTCACCGAACAGACAAGCTTCCGCAGAAAGTTGAACCGATACGTCTTCAGGCGGCTGTGGTTTGAGAATGAGCCTTTCTTGAGCCAGATGGCGGCACAATTCCCCGTTTGCGAGTCCCGCTACTCGGTGGATCCAGCCCTGGCGGAAACACTGCAAAGCAGTCGCCTGGCAGTGTACGGAGCGGGCTCACTCTTTCGAACTCTCGATGGCCTTCTCGATTGGAATGTCTGTGCGCTGCTGGATGCGGATCAATCTTTATGGGGCAAAACGATTGGACGCCACACTGTAAAGGGACCGGCAATGCTGCCCGACTCCGAGTTTGACATCCTGGTGGTGGCAGTGACCGGCCGCTCGGAAAGCATCCGCCGCTCTCTCTCGACCCTGCTGGGAGAGACCGGGCGGGATCGTTTTCTCTTTCTGGCCTATGGCTTCGAGAGACGGCACACGGAGACTTCCTCATCGCTTTTCTCCAGAAAAGAGATTGACCACCTCAGGATTCAGAAATATATTCCCTCGCTCCCGGCGGCGGAACACGGACCCCTCGATTCTGGCACCGCAGCAGACCGTCTATGAGAAATGCGGGCTAAATTGATTGTTTTTGATCTTTTTTATATATGATTACTTGACTCTAATGTTGAAATAAAGATAA
>JBHHYX010000027.1:0-24486 GCA_046757765.1 Acidobacteriota bacterium
CCGGCTACTCCACCACTTGCCGGTCGGAGGCGCCGCCTGGCTGAATTCCTGAGATGGCAATACTCGGACAGGCTCCCAGCCGCAAGGTCCGGGTGTGAAAAATTCGGGTTGGGGAGTTTCACGGAGGAAATTGGATGGCCGGGGTCTGAGTCGGACCGGGGAGCGTCTTCGGGGCCGCCTCAAGAGCCGGGCTGCTTGTAGCGAGGGAGTTGCCAGGAGGAAAAGTTCTTGCTGAGTCCCAGGACAAGATCGGTCTCTCCCCTGGGCATGTTCAGCCGCCTGGCGATATCGTGCGGCTCCAGACCCTGCTGAGCCAGGGAAACAACGTGATGCTTGCGGTCGAGGGGCGAAGTTTCAATTCGCTCAGATTCCCAACGGGACAGGCCCCGCAGGCCGACCCGCCCCACAGTTCGACGGAGTTCATCTACTGACTCCGCACAGTGCTCAACAATCTGCCGCAGACGGCGATTGCCCGAGTCAAAATGCTCTTCCGAGGAGTGGAAGAGCTGCCTCAGGAGCTGCGCGTCGCCCTCACGGTCACGCCTCACAATGATCCACACCAGCCCAAACTCCGCCAAAAGGGCTACTGTGATGATCAAGCCCAAAACCAACCACTTCGGATCAACGAAAGCCACTGGGTTCATCAGTCACCTCCTAGACAGGCGATTCGCTGTGCGGTGGGATCAATTTCCGTAATCTCGATTCCGTAATAGCCATTCACTTCAACAATTGAGCCTCTCGCAAAGATCTTGTTGTTCACCCTGAGCACCGCCGGCTCATCGGCGGGAGTGTCCATCTCCAGTACGGCACCGGGCACCAACGAGATGATCTCTCGAAGCGGCCGCCGCGAAGACCCAAAATAGACGACAATCGGAAGTTCGATGTCCAGGATACGCTGAACGCCGCGGGCGTAGGCCTCCTCTCCATCAACCGGGGAGGAAGGATCTTCTGTTGCCGAGGTTTGGGAAACCTCCACCTGTTCTTTCTCTGACTTTTCTTTCTGCATAAGGAAATCCGGTTCAAACGATTTCGATGGCTCGGCGATCGTGAGAGAGGACCACCATTCCCGAGAACTTGGGCCGGCCATTCAAGGTAATCGACAAGGGGTCATCGACGCGATGTTCCAGCTTCAAGACATCGCCTCTCTTGAGCGCCAGGAGCTCCTCGACTCGGATGGCGGTGTGGTCCAGCCGGGCATGGACCTGAGTGGGAAAATCGAGGGCGATTCGTTTGAGGTTTTCGATATCGCCTTTTCGATTCTCATCCTCGGACCGGTCCCGGAAGGAGGACTTGAAAAGGGGTTCCAACTCCTTCATCAGGGTCGTTGGCAATCCGCAATAGAGTTTACTCTGAAGAGGTCCTATGTGCAGGGCCACCAGGGCTAGAATAATCTCCTCGTCCTGGGGAAAGACCTGTAGAAGTCGCGGCCGCGTCTCTCTCAAGTCGATTTTCAACGCGACCTCAACCAACCGGCTCCAAGCCCGTTCCATCTCGTGACCCATCAGTTCCACGACACCTCTCAAGACCGACTGCTCCAACTCGGTGACGTTCTCACGGGCCTGGGGCCTGGAAATTTCGCCTCCCATCAGCAGCGCAATGCAAGCATGAGCCAGCTCTGGACCCATGCAAATGACAATATGCATCTGGCCGGGGTGGCAAAGCAGATACCAGGTCGAGGACGGCTCGGGCAGGTTACGGATCAAGTCCCGGTAGTACACTTGTTCCAACCCCCCGAACTTCATTCTGACGGGAGCGCGGAGAAGTGCTTCCAGGGAGGAGGCGCCTTTGTACGAGAAAGCGTCAAAAACCAGCATCAACGCCTCTTCCATCTCCTTGGTCAGGTTTTGCTCCTGCCTGAGAGGGAGGATGTGACGGCTCTGTGAAGAGGGGTCGGGCAAGGCACCTCCCGACTGCTGCCCGGGTGGGGGGCTGTCACCCGGTTGGACCTGGCCCGCTTCTTCGCCGTCCATAGCTTCAAAGAGGGCGCTGATTTCGTCCTGACTCAGGACTTGCTTGTCGTCACTCATCCCCTGGATTCCTCACTTTCGGAGCATGGCCTGGATCTTTCCTCGCAGGCGCAACATGCAACGGGTGTGTAATTGAGAAACACGAGACTCATTGACCCCCAGAATCTGCCCGATCTCCTTCATCGTCAATTCTTCGTAGTAGTAGAGGCTGACCACCAACTGCTCGCGCTCCGGCAGTCGCTGGATCGCTTTGGCTAGAAGCCTGCGCATTTCGTTCTTTTGAACCGTCTCAAAAGGCGACTCTTCGTGGCTGGTGGGGACGTACTTGAGGGGGAGGTCATCCTGGTCCACGACTTCACCTTCGGAAGCGACCAGCTGGAAATGGCCGATGTTGAGACCGTTGAGCTGATCCAACAAGGAGTGGAAAGCCCTCAACTCCATTCCCAGGGCCTTGGCCATCTCCTCGTCGGAGGCGGGCCGCCCGAACCGCTGTTCCAGAGCAGCGTAGGTCCTTTCCACCTCCTTGCTCTTCTTGCGCAACGAACGGGGGGCCCAGTCCAGCCCTCTCAGACTATCCAGAATCGCGCCTCGAATCCTGACTTCCGCATAGGTCTTGAACTGGACTCCCTTGTTGGCGTCGAACTTCTCAACGGCATCCATCAGGCCGAGAACTCCGGCGCTCATCAGGTCCTCCAGTTGCACCTCGGAGGGAAGTCGGACCGCGATTCGCTGCGCGATGTAACGGATTTGAGGCAAGTGCTGAAGGATCTGCCGGTCCCTTTCCTCGCCCTTTCTCTGATCATACGCCTTGACTTTCAGTACGTTCGTTCTCATAGCTCTACACCATTTTTCGCCACACTTGAACGGGCATCTCCTGGATCGGAGGGATGCTCTGAAGAGCGCGGGCAATCCGAAAAAACGCACGGCTCGCCGCAGTCTTGGGGTAGCTGATCAAAATAGGCTCCTGTTTTCTGACAGACTGGTGCATTTTCTCGTCGCGAGGGACGAACCCCAGCAGGCGGACCTCCTGACCCAGAAACCGTTCCACCACGCCGGCCAGCTGGTGGAAGACGTCCACCGCTTCTTCTTCACCTCGCACCGAGTTGATCAGGACGAGAATCTCCTTGCTGTCGTCACGCTTGAGGAGAACTTTGATGAGCGCGTAGGCGTCGACGATGGCGGTGGGTTCTGGAGCGGAAACTACGATGACTCGGCGCGAAACAGTCAAGAAGCGGACGACATTCTCCGAGATGCCGGCCGCCGTATCGATCAGGATGTAGTCGTAAGAGTCCAGTAGCCCGTCCAACTGGGCAATGAGCCGCTCACGCCGGGTTTCTCCCATCCCCGTAAGCTCCTGTATTCCCGAACTCGCCGGCAGGATGTGGAGACCTTCGGGGCCTTCCGTGATGATGGACTTCAGAGGCATCGCTCCGGAAATGACGTGGCCGATGTGGTAAGAGGGAGTCAACCCCAGAAAGACATCCACGTTGGCGAGTCCAAAGTCGGCGTCAAAAATCGCGACCTTGTGCCCAGACCTGCGCAGAGCCATGGCCAGGTTGACCACAACGCTGGTCTTTCCGACGCCACCTTTTCCGCTCGTCACGCCGATGAGCTGGCATTTTGACAACTTGTGGGGGGGAGGGGCGGGGCTGCGGTGAACCATCTCTCTAAGAAGGGTGGCTTGATCTTCCATGTCCTGCCTTTCTGAGCTAGTTAAGGGGAACAACCAGATTCGCGACGGTAGCGACGGTGGGAACCTGCAAGTCATCCGGAACCTTTTGACCGTTGGTGAGGTAGGAGAGCGGCTTGCCGGTTCGAATCAACTGGTTGGCGATGGTGCCGAATGCGGAGGATTCATCCAGCTTGGTAAAGAGCAGCTTGTCGACCCCACAGACTTCGAAGTTGTAGATCATTTCATTCAAGTCCTGAAAATTGGTGGTCAAGCTGAGAACCAGATGTTTCTCAATGTCCCGCTCCCGGCGAAGAAAGGAGGACAGCCTTTTCCACTTGGAAAAGCTCCGGTGCGAATGGCCCGCTGTATCAATTAGAACAAAATCACGCTCCTGACTTCGGTGAACGGCCTCACCGAGTTCCGGAATTGAGGAAACCACGGTGACCGGCACACCGATGATCTCTCCATAGATCTTGAGCTGCTCGGCCGCCGCAATACGATAGGTGTCGAGCGTGATCAGATGGACCTTTCTTCCTTCCCCCAAAGCAAACCTGGCTGCCAGTTTCGCGATCGTGGTCGTCTTGCCCACGCCCGTGGGTCCAAAGAAGATGGCGCCGCGCACCCCTTTTTGAGTTGCGATGGGAGCCGTCTCAATCATCTCGGCCAGCCTCTGATTCAAGCACCGACTCAGCTGGTCGCCCGACCTGAAATCGACGGGAGGCTTTCGTCTCAGATCTTGGAGAAGTGAATAAGCCAGGCTTTCGTCAAACCCGCACTTGACCAGGGACTCAAACTGTTGTTGAAAAAGGCCATCCCCGAACAGGGTCCGACTCTGCACACTCAGAGGCTTGCGAAGCACCATCAGATGTTTGACTTCCCCCAGCTCGATGGCCATTCTTTCGACCCGACGAGCCATCTTCTCGAACTCGGGTCGAAAGGGCGTCCTCGACCGGCCCGGTTCGACCGGCGACAACCCGGTCAGATGCTTGGCGGCTCTGGCGATTGCCGGATTGGAAGCCGGCCCGGCCGTGGGCTCTCGTTTCGCCGCGCCGGGCCCGAGATCGAGACCTGTCCCTCTCGTGACCTCTTCCGAGGCGGCGGTGATTGCGTAGGAGAGTGACGGCACCAAACCCAGAAACTTTCTTCTCTTCGCTTTCTTGGTGCTCAGGATCACGGCGCCGGGGCCAAGCTCTTTCTTGATCTCCTCCAGCGCCTGAGGGACGGACTCCGTATGGTAAGTCTTGATTTTCATCACTCCACGACTCCAACCGAAACCAGCTTCACATTGGGGGGAATCTCGTTATGCGAAATCACGACGAGACTGGGGAGGACGCGCTCGATGAAACGCCGCACCTGAAGACGAATCGAAGTGGACGTCAAGAGGACCGGATAACCCTCGAAGGTGCCCTTCTCAATCGTGCTCTTCAGCTTCTCGAGCAGCGTCCGCGCCGTCTTGGGCTGAAGCGCCAGGTAGCTGTCTTTCTCGGTCACCGTCAGTGCATCCTCAAAGATCTTTTCGCACGAGGGCGCCAGGGTGAAGACGGAAATCCGTCCTTCTTCGCTGGAGTACTCCCGGCAAATCGACCGTCCCAGGGCCTGACGGACGTATTCTGTCAGCAGCGAGACATTCTTCGTCATGGGAGCATAGTCGGCGAGCGTCTCCAGAATGGTAACCAGATCGCGAATCGAAACCCGCTCCCTGAGCAAGTTTTGCAGGATCTTCTGGACCTCTCCAATGTCCATCAGCTTCGGAATCAGCTCTTCCACAACCTTGGGATGCGTTTCATTGACGCCGTCAATCAGCGCTTTGACTTCCTGGCGGCCCAGCAACTCGTGAATATTCGACTTGATCACTTCGGTCAGATGGGTGGCCAGAACCGTTGTGTTGTCCACCACCGTGTAGCCGGACAGCTGGGCTCTCTCTCGCAGCTCGGGAGCAATCCATCTGGCAGGTAGGTTGAAGGTGGGCTCACGAGTATCGGTTCCTTCAACGGTACCGCTGACCCTTCCCGGGTTGATCGCCATCAGCTTTTCCGGCAGCAGTTCCGCCTTGGCGATCGGCACGCCCTTCAACAGGATCCGATACTCTCGAGGCTTGAGTTGCAGGTTGTCGGTAATGTGGACAGGTGGAACGATCACCCCCAGATCCAAGGCGAGCTGCCGACGGATGGACTTCACTCGACTCAGAAAGTCAGCTCCCTTTCGGGCATCGACCAGGTGGATCAGCTGGTAACCGAGCTCCAATCCCAGTGGATCCACCCGCATCAGACTCTCCATTTTCTCCTCCTCGGCGGCTTTCGACACTCGCTCTTCAGCGGGAGCTTCAACCGCCTGGGCCGCCGCTTTCTGCTTGCGATGGACGATCCAGGCGATAGCGCCTGAAGCGCCGCCCAGCGAAAAGAAGGCAAAAAACGGGAGGCCGGGTACCAAGGCCAACAGCAGAAGCAACCCGGCGCCTAGAGCCAACGGGGCGGGATCCCGCAGGAGTTGTGCCGCGACTTGGTTTCCCCAACTGCTTTCGCCACTGACACGGGTCGTCATCACGCCGCCGGTGACCGAGATGAGGAGAGCCGGAATGGCGGAGACCAGACCATCCCCTATGGTCAGTATGGTGTACGTCTTCAAGGCTTCGGCCAGTGGAAACCCCAATTGAAAGACTCCAATGACGAAACCGGCGATGATATTGATCAGGGTGATGATGATGCTGGCGACCGCATCACGCTGAGTGAATCGAACCGCACCGTCCATGGAGCCATAAAATTCAGCCTCGTCGGAAATTCGCTTTCGTCGAGCCCGCGCCTCATTTTCATTGATGAGACCCGAGTTGAGGTCGGCGTCGATGCTCATCTGTTTCCCGGGCATGGCGTCCAGGGTGAATCGAGCCGACACTTCAGAGACACGGACGGCACCGTGATTGACGACGATGAACTGGATCGCCAACAGAACGAGAAAGATCACCGCTCCGACGACATAATTTCCGCCCACCACGAACTCGCCGAAGGACTTGATCACTTTGCCGGCGGCCGAAACACCGGCGTTTCCGTTCAACAAGATCAGGCGCGTACTGGCCACGTTGAGAGAAAGACGGAAGAGCGTCAGCATGAGAAGGAGGGTCGGGAAGACCGAGAAGCTGATGGGCTCGAAAATATAGAGGGAGATCAGTAGAATCACGACCGCCATCGTGATGTTCAGGGCAATCAGGATATCCATGACGGGCGTGGGCATGGGAATGAGCATCACGCCCAGAATGCCCATCACCGCAACGCCAGCCAATAGATCGGACCGCAGTTGAACTTTCAGTGTTTTGCCGAAAAGCTTCGTCATGACTGTTTTTTGACTTCTTTTCTCAACTTCGCCTGCTTGATATGCAAGCGTTGTGCCAGTCAGGCAACTCCCTTCGCTCGCAACACGTTGGCGGGCCGGGGCTTCGGTTGCCGCGTGACGGCGCTGGATCCATCATCAGTATGAGACCGATTCCTTTTGCCGGTAGACATAAGCCAGGATTTGAGCAACCGCCTTGTAGAGTTCTTCGGGGATCTGCTCATCCACTTCCACTGATTGATAGAGCGCGCGCGCAAGCGGCGGGTTCTCAACAATAGGAACCTCATGCTCGGCGGCAACTTCCTTGATTCTGAGCGCCAGGTATCTTTGTCCTTTCGCGACCACGCGGGGCGCCGACATAGACTGCAGCTGATACTTGAGGGCAACCGCGTAATGGCTGGGGTTGGTGATCACCACATCGGCCTCCTTGACGGCTCCAATCATCCGCTTTCGAGCCATTTCCATCTGCTGGCGGCGGATCCTCCTCTTGACAAGAGGATCCCCCTCGGCTTGTTTCATGTCGTCCTTCACTTCCTCCTTGGTCTGCTTCAGGTCCTCCTCGAATCGATACTTTTGAAACCCGTAGTCCGCCGCCGCCACCAGTAGCAAAAACACGGCGACACGGAAGCACACCTGATACAGGACGCCCGCGAAAACCGAAAGAATGGCCGGGATGTCCATGGCGGCCAGTTGCAGGAAGCTCGGGACGCGATCGCGCAAAACGTTCACCGATAACCAGCCCAGAATGAGCACCAGGGCGAGAGCTTTGGCCAGTTCGGCGGCGCCTCTCGGGGAAAAGATCTTCTTCGCATTGCTGGCGGGATTGAAGGAATTGGGCTTGAACTTCAAGGCTTCGGTAGTGACGACGAGATTCCCCTGGAGGGCTCTTGCCGCCAAGGCGGAGATGGCGACCAGAAAAAGGATCGGCGCTGCCAATTTTGTGACGCTCCAGGCTGATTGCCACAGCAATTGTCGGGCCGTAAGGGGCGTGATCTCGATGGTCAGAAAGTGGGAGAGAAACTCTCTGCAGACAGACTTCGCTTGTTCCAGCACCGCAAACCCATTCCAGTTCATATAGAGAAAGACGGCACCGAAGACCAGAGCGGCTGCCATCTCTTTGCTACGCGCGAACTGTCCCTTCTTGCGCGCATCGCCTCTTTTTTTGGAAGTGGGTTTCTCAGTTCTGTTGTCGGCCGCCATTTACGATGCCAAGTGAGTGAGTAGGCGGTAAATCTCAGCGTGAAAGTGGCCCAGGTAGCGGGCAATCGCCGGGATGAGAATGGAGAAACTGGCGCTGAGAAAAAACAGGCCCACCATCACTTTGACGGGCATGCCCACGATCAGAATATGAATCTGAGGAGCGGCGCGGCCCAGAACCCCCAGCAAGATGTCCACGATAGCCAAAACCACGATCACGGGAGCAGCCAGTTGAAAGCCCATTTTGAAAATGCCTGAGGAAAGGCGGATGAGCTGGGTGATCAGATCCCCGGAAATCGTCAGGCCTCGCGGCGTCAAGAGATCGTAGCTCTCCAAGACGGCTCGGATGAACCAGTGATGGGCGTTGATGAGGAGGAAAACCATGATTCCCAGGAGACTTTGGAACGTCGACAGAACCGAGGTTTCGACTTGGGTCTGGGGGTCGATGAGATTGATGACCCCGAATCCAACCTGAAAACCCATCATCTGTCCGGCCATCTGAAGCGTTCCCATGAACAACTGGCCCACAAGACCCAGCAGCAGACCGATCACCAGCTCACCGGCCAGGACCAGCAGGAGGGAGAAGAAGTCTCCCTGGGCGGTGGGAACGCGGTGTTGAACCAGCGGGAAGACCACCAGGGCGAAGCTCAGGGAAAGAGCGACCCGAGTCATTCTGGGAATGGCGGCGCTACCCAGGAAGGGAGTGGAGAACATCAGTCCGCCTACTCGCGCCAATACCAGAAGGAACCCCACCGCAAGGGAGGGGGTGAGTTCCAGTGTCACCACCATCAACCCACGAAAAAAGGCAACTGTGAGAACAGATGCGTGGTGAAACTGGAGAGCTTCTCGATCATCCAGGCCATCATGAGCAGACTGATCAACAGCATGCCGACAATTCTCGGGACAAAGCTCAAAGTCGCATCCTGAATGGAAGTGACCACCTGAAGGATGCTAATGGTCAAACCCACCAGGAGTCCGACCACCAGGATCGGTCCGGCAATGATCAGGGTCAGTTCCAATGCGCTTCGAACCAGTTGAATCAGGGCTTGTTCGTTCACCTGTTAGGAACTCCATTTCCCGCCTCTGACGGGACCGCAACGGGAGCATAGCGACTCGACCGCGAGGTCCTGAGGCCAATGTCTCAGGAGCCGTCCACAGCGGCGCCGGGATCATCCGCGCTGACTGCGGTTCCCGGCCCCGTCCCCCTCAGCCTGCCATCGGTCACGCTCGACCGTGACACCTTGTCAAAGAGTCGCTTCCGGTGCCTCGCTCCGACACCTCATGAAGGCGGGCTAGAAACTCTTCACCAAAGACCCGATCACCAGCTGCCAACCGTCCACCAAGACAAAGAGGAGAATCTTGAAAGGTGTTGAGATGACGATCGGAGGCAACTGCATCATGCCCATCGAGAGCAGCACCGAGGCGATGACCATGTCCACGATGAGAAAGGGCAAAAACAACACGAACCCGATCTGAAAGGCGGTCTTGAGTTCCGAGATCATGAAGGCCGGAACCACCGCCCGCATGGGCAAATCGTCCCTGTTCTTGGGCTTGGGCACCTTGGCCAGGTTCACAAAGAGGGCCAGGTCATCTTCCTTCAACTGTTTCAGCATGAATTTACGTAACGGAACAGTGGCCTTCCCCAGTGCCTCCGTCTGATTGATCTCTCCCTTCTGGTAGGGCACGATGGCTTGCTCATAGACCCGGTCCAGCACCGGTCCCATCACAAAAAACGTGAGGAAGAGGGTCAGTCCGATGAGAATCTGGTTGCCGGGCGCCTGTTGGGTCCCCAGGGCTTGCCGCAAGAAATGGATGACCACAATGATACGGGTGAAGGACGTCATCGAGATGACGATCGCAGGCAGAAAGGTCAAGAGTGTCAGGATGGCGAGGATCTGGAGGGGAACCGAGAAAGAGCCCTGGCCTGCCCCCAGACTCACCTGAACCGAAGCCGGGGACTGTGCTTGTCCCAGCAACGACGGAATCACGGCGCTGGAGAGAAAGACGAGGATCGGCAACCGGAGCGCCAGGGTCCGGAGACGGGTCTGGAAACGTGGGCGAAAGGACCTCATCTGGCCACCTCGAGAAGTTCGCCGAAGGTGGGTCTTGCCGGGCTCTCGGGGTCATCGGCGGAGGTCGTGTTCGGAGCTTCCACCTCTCCTTCCTCCGAGCTGGAGAGGAGCGAAATGTGGTGAGGCGTTGAGCCGAGCAAGAAACGCCGCCCCGACACTTCCACCAGCATCAGATGTCGCTTCTCACCCAGTGCAATCGACTCGACCACACGGATGCATCTTCGCCTCCTCTTTCCGGTGAAACGCCGCCATTTCTGAAGCAGGATGGAAAGCATCACAATCAGCCCCAGGACCAGAGCGAGTGCGAAAGGCACCTGTAATATCGAGTCCATCTATTTACAGATCCCCACCACCCGGGCGCCCACGCCCCGCTTGATGCGCACCACCTCGGCCGAAGCCAGCGGTACGCCTCCAATGGTGAGAGTCACGTTCTGTGAGGCCGGCTGGTCCAGAGCTAGACGATCCCCTACTCGAAGCTTCAGCAGCTCAGCAACCTTGACGACTGCGCTTCCGACCGAAACATGGATCTCGTACTCGACATCCTGAAAGCGATCCAGTTGTGACGACCGTCCGGGGTCTGGTACATCCTTTTGGAGTTTCTTGTCTTGGGTCATTCTCTTCTTCCGTTGCCCGACCGAGACAAAGCCGCCCCGACACCTCCCGATCGTGGCGGCGACCGTCTCCGGAAAACGGGACTTCCTCTTCAGGAACAACTTTTTCGGTGGCGCCACCTGGAAGGGTGCCAAGAGACTCAGCCAACTTTGCGAAGCCTCATCCAGCCCCGACGCAACCGGACCTCAAGCAAGCGCCGTGCCACCGGGACACTTTCCACCAAGTCACTTTGTTTCTCTCGTTTATATGGATACAATCGGGAACCTTTGAAGAGACTTGGGCGGCAAGTGCCTCGGGTTGCCCGGCAATGACAGAAACTTGACAGCGGGTCCAACGCCCCCGGTCAACCCCTTGACTACGTCGGTCGTCCTCAGCGTGGTTGTTTCCAGTCTTTGGCCTCAACCAGGCATGAGGAAATCGAGGGAAAGCCAGGAGATTCGGGTTAACGGGAAAGGTCTGCCGTGCACACCCACTTCGAGTCTTCAAGAACCGGACCGCCTGATGGCCAGCTCCAGCCGGGCGACCCTCCGACACACGCTGAACGCCCGCTTATGGCTGCTTCCTTCCGGACCTGACCAGGTTCGCGGGGAGCGTTGTAGAGGACCCAGCCTTCTGCATCGACCGACAGAGCGGATCGATCGGCTCCGAGAGACCCTCGGCAGAGTCTTCAGCCCCGCTATAGCGGGTTGCGGGTCATTCCATCCGGAAATCAGGGTACCGCTAGCACCCCACCTAGCACGGCACTCCCCATCATAAAGAATCTCGGCTTCGTTGTCGATGTGAATCGAGGGAGTCCGGGCGGAGCTGGAGTCGGTCTTCCACGTCTGCTTTGTGTCGGAGTGGGTGGCCGGCCGATCGAGGCGCTCCCCTGACTTCCTTTGGAGGCAGTTCGAATGCGAAAACTACTCACCTTGCTGGGAGCCACCCTGGGGGGAGGGCTGGGGTGGTGGCTGGGCGCTACGGTCGGGATCATGACGGGGTTTGTCCTGAGTATGGTGGGGACCGGATTCGGTCTCTACCTGGTGCAGCGATTCATCCGGGATTATTTGGGTTGATTTGGGTGGGAACCTGAATTTGTCTGGTTCGTCTTCTTTCTGGCAGGGCTGAAAGTCCTGATGTGCCCTGCCCGGCACATTGAAGCATCAGCGCCCGGCCCAATCCGGAGGGCCCACACAAAGGCGGTAAAGGCAACCCAGTCATCACCTCAATGGCCACTCGGCGGTAGGAGCTTACTCGCCACGCCTAACGAGGCTCACGCCTCAGACCGACGAGGCATTAGCCCCGAAAGGGCGGATTTCAATGGCCAGGGGTGACAACCCCTGGTTGTCCGGCCCCACCGGGGCAGGCCCGGTGGGGGCTCCGCTCCAACTGTGGGCTTATCGTTGTGTGACGATGTTATGTGTTGCCATGTGCGCAACTTGACTCCAGTTTAAAGATTACCGAAACCCCAGTGGTCTAGAGGTGTGAGAAACGCAGGCTAGAAGCGCTGAGCCGCCGCTTCCCAGTTGACGACGTTCCACCAGGCGTTGATGTAGGCGGCGCGGCGGTTCTGGTAATTGAGATAGTAGGCGTGCTCCCAGACGTCCAAACCAAGGACGACGGATTTTCCGGCCATGATGGGATTATCCTGGTTGGGGGTCGAGGTGACCTCCAGTGCTCCCAACGCATCCTTGACCAGCCAGGCCCAGCCCGATCCGAAACGGGTCATGGCGGCAGTGTGAAACTGCTCTTTGAAGGCCTCGAACCCACCGAATGTGGCGTCGATGGCCGCCGCCAGATCGCCGGAGGGCGCGCCGCCCCCATGAGGGCTCATGATCTGCCAGAAGAGGGAATGATTCCAATGGCCGCCGCCGTTGTTTCGAACGGCGGTTCGAATCTCCTCGGGAACGATGCTCAGGTTGTCCGCCAGTAATTCTTCCAGGCTCTTAGCGGACAGTTCAGGCGCCGATTCCACAGCCTTGTTCACATTGTTGACGTAGGCCCCATGGTGGCGATCGTGGTGGATCTCCATGGTGGTCTTGTCAATATGGGGTTCCAAGGCATCGGTGGAATAGGGCAAATCGGGAAGTGAAAACGACATCAGTCCTCCTTTTGTCCACGGTTGGTCACTCGTTTCTCCCCCTCTCGCCCTCGCACGGGCACACTCTTTCCTGGGCGAGATTTGGAAAATGCTTGAAAGAGCAAAGATATCAGGGTGGCGAAAGTTGATCAAGCCGATTCTCCACGGTGTCGCCGCTAATGCTAACCAAAAATATTTGAAATCTTGATTTCATAGGTTGAGCGATTTTGCCGCCAAGCCACTGAACCACGAACGTGAGTGAGTGGCCATCCGGATTGGGCCGGGCGCTGACGCTTCGGTTCAGTTTACAGAGCAAGGGCGACGGCGCGCACATCGTCACAGACCTGCCACACGAACATCCCGCCCTCTCCCGAGAATAGCGGTCGCCCTGCGCGCCTCAGCGGAAATCGTGTGAGGTGGATCCCAGTTTGAACCCTTCAATCGGCCAGAATCGTTCAGCCCGGACCGAAACCACGTTATTTTGATTTTGAAGCACCCCCTCGATCAACAAGAAGGGCTCGCTCACCAGAAGCATCCTTTCTCTTTGAAAGATTTTGGGCCGGACGACGATATTGGATATCCCGGTCTCGTCTTCCAGGCTGATGAAGAGAAAACCGCTGGCGCTGGAGGGGCGCTGGCGTACAATCACGGTTCCGGCTACCCGCACTCGCCTCCCGTCCCGAAAGCGGACCAGCTGGGCAGCTGGAATGGCGCCCCGTCGATGGAGCTCCTCGCGTCTGAGAGCCATGGGGTGGGGGCCAATGGTGAGCCCGGCGCCCCGGTAGTCCGCAATCAAGCGCTCGTCGGCGTTCATATGGAGCAACGGAGAGCCGCTCTCTCCTCGTAATGCTTCCGAACGCCTGAAGAGCGGACCCCGCCGCCGGCAGGCTTTTTCGACCTGCCAGAGCGCTTCCCGGCGCTGGATTCCAAAGCCGTTCAAAGCGCCGATCTCAGCCAGCGTCACCATTTCCGCTTTTCTCAGACCGGTCCTCATCCTCAAATCCTCCAGAGAATCGAAAGGACGCCTTGCCCGCTCCCGGAGAATCTTCTCTCCAGCTTCCCGGCGCAGCCCGAAAACATAGCGGAGACCCAGTCTCACCGAGCCATCCTTTTCCAGAGTGCAGCCCCAGGCGGATTGCTTCACATCGATGGGCCGGATGCGCTGTCCGCGATGCTGAGCATCCTTGACCAGCGTGGCGGGACTGTAAAAACCCATGGGCTGGTTGTTGAGAAGCGAGGCGTAGAAAGCGGCCGGGTAATGCACTTTCAAGTAAGCGCTGGCGTAGGCCAGCAAGGCAAAGCTGGCCGAGTGGGATTCAGGAAACCCGTAAAGGGCGAAAGAAGTGATGTACCGGACAATGGTATCGGCCGTCTTCCCGCTGATGCCGTTCTGTTTCATACCCCGCCGCAGCTTGTCCTCTATTTTTTTCATCCGCTGCCGGGAGCGCTTGAACCCCAAGGCCCGCCTCAATTCCTCCGCTTCTCCCCCCGAGAACCCCGCCACCGTCATGGCAATGCGAAGCAGCTGCTCCTGGAAGATGGGGACTCCCAGTGTCCGTTTCAAAATGGGTGCCAGAGAAGGATGCGGATAGGTCACGGGCTCCAGCCCGGCCCGTCTTCGCAGATAAGGGTGAACCATCTGGCCGACGATGGGGCCGGGACGAATAATCGCCACCTCCACCACCAGGTCGTAAAAACGCTCCGGTTTCAGGCGGGGCAAGGTGGCCATCTGAGCCCGGCTCTCGACCTGAAAAAGACCCACGGTATCCGCCCTCTGCAGCAAGGCGTACACCTGGGGGTCGTCGTGGGGAAGGTGAGCCAGATCCACTTGTTGGCCCGAGGACTCTCGGATGAGTGTTAAGGCGTCCTGCAAAGCGGACATCATCCCCAGACCCAGCAAGTCGACCTTGATGATTCCCAGATCGGCACAGTCTTCCTTGTCCCATTGCACCACCCGGCGCCCCGGCATGGTGGCATTCTCCAGCGGAACAACCGCATCCAGCCGTCCCTGGGCGATGACCATTCCTCCACTGTGCTGGCCCAGATGGCGGGGAAGGTCCTGAACCTGCGTCCACAAGCGGACGAACTGATGGGTGCTCCGGGCGGCAGGATCCAAGCCCGCTTGTTTCAACCGCTCGGGTAAAGCTTCTTCAGGGAGAGGCCCCCAGGTGACGAGGAGGCGTGAGAGGCGGTCCAACTGGTGGCTGGGAAACCCCAAAACCTTGCCCACTTCGCGGGCCGCGCTGCGGGCCCGGTAGGTGATCACATTGGCGGTCATGGCGGCGCCCAGCTTTCCGTAGCGCTGGTAGACATACTGGATCACCCGCTCCCGGCGGTCGCCGCTGGGGAGATCGATGTCGATATCGGGCCACTCCCCCCTCTCCTCGGAGAGGAAGCGTTCGAAAAGGAGATCCATCCCCACCGGATCCACAGCCGTGATGCCGAGGCTGTAGCAGACGGCGCTGTTGGCGGCGGATCCGCGACCCTGCGCCAGTATCCCCTGGCGGCGGCAGAAGCGGACGATATCCCAGACAATCAGAAAGTAACCGGCCAGATCCAGTTTGGCGATCAACTCCAGTTCCCGAGCAATTTGCCGCCGGGCGCGCGAGTGATAAGGGCGGTAGCGCTCACGCGCTCCCTTGTCGGTCAGCTTAAACAGGTAGCTGTTCATGGTTTCGCCGGCGGGGACGGGGTATTCCGGGAACCGGTAACCGAGGTTTTCCAAAGTAAAGTCGAGACGTTCGGAAAGAGCCCTGCCCTGGCTCAGAGCGTCCGGAAGGTCTGCAAAGAGGCGGGACATCGCTTTCGCCGGCTTCAAATAACGCTCGGCATTGCGACTCAGCAAACGGCCGGCCCGAGCCAGTCCGGTTTTATGACGGATACAAGTCAAGACGTCCAGCAGGGGTCGTCCCGACTGGCGGGCATAGCACACCCCATTGGTCGCCAGAAGAGGAAGCTTTCGGCGCCGGGCCAGCTCCACCAGAACCTGGTTGAATCGTTCCTGGCGCCGATCCAGATGGCGCTGCAGCTCGACAAATAGACGGGAGGGCGTGAAGATGCCCGCCAGTCGATCCAACATTCGAAGAGCTTCAGTGAGGCCCTTCTCTTTGAACGCATTCCCAAGCGGCCCCCTATGGTCTCCGCTCAAACCGACCAGCCCTTCCGCCAACTCCTCCACTTCATCCAGAGTGGCTTCTCCCTCCCCTTTTTTCGACCTCAGATGCATTCGGGTGATGAGCCGGCAGAGATTCTGGTAGCCCCTTCGAGTCTCGACCAGCAGAGGGAGCTGGGCTCCGCCCTGAAGACGGACGCGGGCGCCGACAAGAGGGCGGAGGCCGGCCTTGCGGCAGGCCTTATAAAAACGGGGGGCTCCATAGACGCCGTTCAGATCCAGAAGCGCCAGCGCGGGATACCCCAAACGCGCCGCTTCCCGGGCCAGCTCCTCGGGAGATGAGGCCCCTTCGAGAAAACTGAAGGCGCTGCAAGCATTGAATTCAGTGTACCGGAACCGGGGCGCTCGATCAGTCATAGATACCTTCCAAAAACCAGCTTTTTCGTCTGCGATCCCAGTAAATTCGGCAAATTCTCCCATCCGTCAGCTCGACATCCCATTCCTCGTGAGACCAGCCTCTGCCGGCACGGCTGCCGAGAGGTGAGCTCCGACTTCGTCCCCCATTGGGGTTGCCTGCCGCGCTGGGTTCCTCCCACCATTCTCCCGAGGAGCGCCAGGGGCCCGAACAGGCCACGATTTGATGGGTGTGGATGGAAGTGGGAAGAGGAGGGCGGATTCGCCTCAGGACCAGTTGCGATTTGCGCTTCCACCCGGCTTCTTTTTCGCCACACTCCGCAAGGCGCGGGTCGGATCCACCCGAAGGCGGAGTTCTCGGCCCTCGACCGCCAGCTCTCTTTCGTCTTCTCTCGAGAGGAGTAAAAGAGGTCAGGTCCCTGGCATCCGGCCGGTGCGTGTCCAAGACCACTGGAGATCCCAGATCCTTTTCCCCAATCAATGCCGTTAATCGGGCCATGGTGCGGGAGAAGTCTTCCGGACTCGGCCCCGAAGGTTCGAGCAGGGAGTACTGGAAGACCTGGGGACGGGCCGGATGAGCTTCCAGAGAAACAGCGGTGATGGCGGCTCCAGGGGGATCGGACTGCAGTTTCAGGCGCAACAGGGAAAGCAGTACTTTTGGATTCCGCATAGGGAAGGCCAACCGATAGGACCGTTCATAGAAACCACCTCCGGAAAGCCGCAATCCAATCTGCAGGCAGTCGGTAGCCAGGCCGTGGTGGTGTAGACTCCGGCAAAGGCGGTCGAGCAACCCTCCCAGTATGAACGCCAGCGGCTCCAACTCATCCAGTTCCCATTCCAGTTGTTGCCTCTCTTGAAAACGCGGCTTTTCCATCAGCGGCTGAAAGGGGAGGATGTCCTCTCCCCGCGCCAGTTGCTGCAATCGAAGCCCCGGTGGTCCGAAACGGGCAACCAGTTCGGATTCCGGAAGTTGGGCCAGTTGGCCCAGGGTACGAATCCCCCAGCGGGCAAAGGTGTCCAGAAGATCGTTGCCGATTTCTCCGCCGGCCAGGCTGAGCAACTGGACGGGGAAAGGGGCCAGGAAAGCCTTTTCTTCTTCTGCCGGAACCTGACTTCCAGGTCTGGCTCGGCCCGCAAGCAGCGCCACGGTCCGGGTGGAAGCCGCTCCGAAGTCGAGGCGCCCGCAGGCGGCGGTGAGTTGGAGCAACCGATCCAGAGTCGGCCGCTCATACCGGGGGGGAACCTCCAGGAGGATTCCCCCTGTGGCGTGAACTTCCACGCGGGGGGAAAGCGACTGGGCCAGTGTCAGCATGGAAGTCGGGTCGGAACTAAAAATCGCTATATATCGTGACATGGCCGTGATTTTTGCCTCCCAGCAGATGGACCTCACTGGCCATGCCGCGAAGCAGCCGGGAATGTTGCGGCCTCTCTGGAGAAACGCCGTTGTGTCCGCTCATTCTGGAGGCATTCCGGTTTGCGGAGAGGGTCGAAGGGCGCCAGCTGGCGTTAAAGCGTTGCAGCGCCAGCACAACCGAAGAGGCGCCGCCGGAGCAGGCTTCCCGCCCCAAGAGCAGGATCGTTGTCGGTTTGCCTTCCACGGCATGTTTGAGCCGGAACCAGACGTTGAAAGGGATACTGGAGAGAGGGTTGCGTTCACCCCTCTTGCCGGCACTCTCCAGATCCAGCGCCAACACCCCAAACCCCTGGGCCCGGACCAGAATGTCCGCCGCCTTGAGAGCCTTTGCCGCGCGCTGCTCCGGCGAGCAACCCCTACAACGAATCCAGAGCAGGCGCGGGAGATCGATTCCGGCCCTTTTCCCGAAAGCGGGATCGAACGACTCGGAGGTGTCGATGTAGACAGCAAGCTCTCCGCCAGAAGTGGCCCGAGCCAAAATGGAAAAGAGCAGACTCGTTTTGCCGCTGGAAAGGGATCCTACAATCTCCGACACCTTCCCTCTGGGGAGTCCTCCTCCCAGAATCCGATCCAGGTCCTGGATGCCGGTGGAAAGAAAACAACCGGCGACGCCGGCCACCGACTCACCCGGAGTGGAGACACGGCAGCGAAGAAAAGCGTCAGGAATCGATCTCATGGTATTCACCTTTTCTTCACCTCAATTTAGCGAATCTCCTCTGCGTTGTCAACCGCTTTGGTATAGCGCCCTCCCTTTCCCCCTTGCCCTTGCCTTGTTGTTGGAGCTTGACAACTGGCAGCAGCCGAGAGACAAAAATTTCATGGGACACTGTAAACTGAACCGAAGCGTCAGCGCCCGGCCCAATCCGGAAGGCCACTCACTTACGTTCGTGGTTCAGTGACTTGGCGGCAGAATCGCTCAACCTCTAAAGGTAACAAGCCTTCTCGACGATACCGCCAGCCCATGATGCGTACCCGAATCCTTCTTCTTCAGGCACGCCATGATGACGATCCGGTGAAAGTGGAAGAGCGCCGGTCCTTTGCCTCCAAAGCAGGAATTCCCGAAGAGCGGTTCACGCCGCATAACCTCCTGGGAGGCCCGCCCTCCCTTCACCAGGTTCGAAGCCATGATGCCCTCATGATTGGCGGCAGCGGTGATTTCTATGTCTCCAATGGAGATCTGCCGCAGTTTCCGGCTGTGCTCGACTTTCTGGGTGAGTTGGTTGCCATCGGGCACCCCACCTTTGCCTCCTGCTTCGGCTTCCAGTTGCTGGTCAAGGCTCTGGGCGGCGAGATCGTTCACGACCCGGATCGCATGGAGGTGGGAACCTATGAGTTGGCTCTCACCCGAGAGGGTGTCAAGGATCCGCTGCTGGGCTCCCTCCCGACCCGGTTTCTGGCTCAAGTGGGGCGAAAGGACCGGGCCCGGCTGCTTCCCCTCTCCGCGGTGCACCTGGCCTCGAGCGCGCAATGCCCTTTCCACGCCCTGCGCATTCCGAAGCAGCCGATCTGGGCCACTCAGTTTCATCCCGAACTGAACGGAAGGGAAAACCGAACTCGTTTCCTCCGCTATTTGAAAGGCTACTCCTCCCATCTGAGCCCCGAGGAACGAGAGGAGGCTCTCCAGCGTTTCTGCGAGAGCCCCGAGACTGTTTCCCTCATTTCGAGCTTCCTGAAACTGGTCTTCGGCTGAGCCCGCGGAAGAGGAGTGGTACGTGTTTAGCCCAGGACAAGGGAGTCCCTCAGCCCCGGTAGTCGTCAATCCCGCAGGGATTGGGTCTTCAAGCCCAGGGTTTCCGAACCCGGGGGGGATTCCAGTTTTGAAACGCACCGGCCCGCACTATTCACACTCTGTCTGCTGCAGCGGCGAAATCGCCCGTGGCCTGTGCTCGCTGGTGTGAGTCATGGCTTCCGGTGGGGCCCACCTCCCTCTCCGGGCGAGCGGTGGGCGTGAGCCCGCCGTTGGCTTTGTGTGTGGAGGGAGCAAGGTAAAGCTCCGGGATAGGTATAGACCTTCATTCTTAGGGCGCGCGCAAGAATAACTTCACATTTTGACATCTCATCTTCACACCATCTTCGGCCGCTCCTCAATCGCGAAATCCTCAACGTAGGCCCGGCTACGCCTGCGGTTTCGCTCAATCGTTCGCGGCCAAATCTGGTGCAAATCTGAGCGTCAACTCTGCGCACTTATTCTTGCGCAAACCCTTAGTCTCCCGGTGCCATGGTCACCAAACTCACTCCGCCAGGCCGGATCGGATTTTGATTTCACCTTCCAGGGTCCGCTTTACGGGGCAGCGGCCAGCGATTTCAAGAAGGCGCGCTCGTTGTTGCTGTGACAGATCCCCCTCCAAGGAGAGTCGCAGTTGGATCTCTGAGAGGAGCCCCTCCCGGGTCTCGCAGTCGCGGCAATCCCTGGCGTGAATGCGATTGTGCCGCAACTCGACCTGGACCCAATCCAGCCGCCACTCTTTTCGGGCCGCGTACATCTGGAGAGTGATGGCCGTACAGGCGCCAAGAGCGCTCAGAAGAAGGAGATAGGGCGAAGGACCCGCATCCTGCCCGCCCACAGACTCCGGCTCATCGGCCCGCCAGCGGTGCCCTTCGCTCTCGATCTCCTGGACAAAGAGGCCGGGTCCGGACTTGACGGTAACCTGGGTCATAAGGATTCCTTTCAAGTTGAGTGTTGGGATGCAATCGGTCAGAGTGAAGCAGACGGGAGGGGCGTCGGCAGGGAACGTCTTGCGCGTTGAGTTCGAAACCAGCCGGTCAGAAAGGACAAGAGGATTCCCAGCTGCAGGGCGCATCCTTCCAGGCTGGGCGCGATGTCAAACAACGGGACCGAGATCATCCAGGGCAGCGGAGTCTGCTTGAGCCAGCCGATGTTTTGCAGTTCCCGCACGCCGTAGCCGGCGAAGGAAAGAGCGAGCAGCCCCAGCAGAATTCCAGTCACCGCGAAGAACTGCTTCAAGGGAATACGGAGTCCGAACTGGAACATCAGCCACACCACCAACCCGAGAAGGAGCCCGCCACCCGCCAAACCCAGCACAATGGCGGAACCGACAGAAGGGCCGCGCAACCAAAGGGCCTGGTAGAAAAGGACCGTTTCAAAAGCCTCCCGGTAAACCGCCAGGAAGGCCGCAAAGGCCAGGGCCGTGCCGCTTCCACTGCCCATCGCCGCTTCCGCCTTGTTGCGGATAAAGCTCTTCCAGTGGCGCGTGTCGAGCTGATGAATCACCCAGAAACTGACGGTGAACAGAACGCCCGCCGCCAGCAGCGAGGTGATGCCCTCGAGAGCCTCCTTTCCCAGCGGAGTGACTTCCATCGCAAACTGAGCGGCCAGCCAGGTCAACAAACCCGCCCCCACTCCAGCGCCGGCTCCCGCAGCCACGAACTTACGGAGACGTCGATAGCCGGAAGCGACCAGATAGGTCACCATGATTGCCAGCAAGAGAGCGGCTTCGATCCCTTCGCGCAGGATGATGGTCAAGGACTGGATGAGAGCCACGCCCCAGGCTGGGGCCGCTTCATCGAGACCGCCGCGGACCTCCTCAATCTCCTTGGAGAGGGTTTCCAGCTCCGCGCCCGCAGTCTCGGACGTGGCTCCTGAGCGAAGGGCGTCTCGATACAAGGCGAAGCGCCTTTCCAGCCGGGAGACCAGCCGGGAGTCCTTCCGCACCAACGAAGACTCCACCGGCTCTACGCCGTACAGATAGGCATCCAGACTCAGTCGCAGCGCGCGCCCGGTTTCACCTCTCCGGTAAGCCTGAAAGCTCTGGCCAAGCGTCTCGATCGACAATTGAAGCAGGTCGGACGGGCTGGGCCCCGGCGGGTTCTGGCGATAGTGATCGATCCCACCCCGGCCCATCCCTCTTCCCTGGCCACTCCACTGAGCCGCCAGTTCATCGTTGCTCCGGGTGGCAAGCTCCTTCAAGGAGGGCGAAGGCCGGCTCTCCAGGAGATCCGGCTTGAAATCCCGCCGCAGGGTCATGACGTAAAAGGCAATGTCCCATCGCGCCGATTCACTGAGGGATTCCTTGTGGGACGGCATCTCGGTCCCCTCCACCCCGAAGCTGACGGCGTTATACACCTGATGGGGGGAGATCCGATTCATGCGGGCGTCACGAAAGGAACTCGGGGCAGGAGTCATGGTGGCCGCCGAGGGTCCTTTTCCATCTCCCCGAACCCCATGACAGCGCGAGCAGACGGCGGAAAAAAGGTCACGCCCCTTGGCCAGGTCGGGGGCCAATCTGGGGTAGGCCACCACCCCCAGGTCAGCGGTCAACCGGGGGAGGATTTTCCGGGTCAGCGATCGCACCTGGTCGGCATCCGCCTTCTCCTCGATCAGCCGGCGGGTGCGTTTGAGTTGCTCGAGGATTTCAGAATCCGCCGCCGTCCCGGGAAGTCGCCGATAGTGTTCGATGAGGGTGCTGCTGAACTCGAGCATCTCCTGATACTCGATGCCGTCGACCACTTGGCCGGCTCGCACCGCCCCTCTGTAATCCGTCCCCAGATACTGAAGGAGGAAAACCAGTTGCTCAGGCGCCAGTATCTCGTCCGCGGGATCCTGCCGGCCCACTTGCCGTGCCCCATTCGCGACCACGTGATCGTGTTGGGGAACGAAAAGAAACAGCACTCCTAACGACAAAGGCAGGAACAGCATGAAATGGAAGAGGAGTCTTTTTCTCCTTGTCATGATTGCTCCGCGCCTGGATGGGCCCTTAATTGAGAATGAATGTCAATTTCAAGTACAGAAGCTTACCACCCATCGGACCGATGTTCAACCGTGGAGACACGAGGTGTTTTAGCTTTTGCCTTGGGAGTCGGTATCGGTATCGCAATCGGGATC
Source organism: Acidobacteriota bacterium (assembly GCA_046757765.1). Taxonomy (GTDB): domain Bacteria; phylum Acidobacteriota; class UBA6911; order RPQK01; family JBHHYX01; genus JBHHYX01. The sequence continues at coordinate 22,684 of JBHHYX010000027.1, forward strand.
GGTAATCGAGATTTCCCGCGGATTTTCCCCTGCCATTGCAATCCAGGTCGATACCGATTCCGATACCGATGAAGATTGGGCGGGTACACCGCTCGCCGCTCGGAGGCGTCTTGTCGGCCCGGCGCCTGCGCCGCTTCCTCCCGACATCCCATAAATCCTGCCGGCGGTCACTGGGGGTGGGATGGTCTGTCGTTTTGACCCAGGTCTTGGGGAGTCGGTATCGCTATCGCTATCGGGATCGGCAAGCGACGTTCCTGCCGATTCCCCCCTGCCATTGAAAATCCAGGTCGATAGCGATACCCGATACCGATTCCGATGAAGATTCGGCCCACGTACACCGCTCGGAGGCGCTGCCTTGTCCACCCTCCGGGCCTGCCGGCGGGCGAAAGGGTGCCCCTGTCGCACCCTTTTCAGGGTGCCCTCGATACGGACCCATCCCAACCCCATGGTGCGCTGACGCTTCACCCTGGGGTCAGGACAAGGAAATCCCGCAGTGGGCTTCAATCCCGAAGGGATTGTGTCTTCCAGCCCAGGGTTTCCGGACCCTGGGACCCAGGACCAGCAATGAATCGACCCTGAAGGGGTCGCGTCATGGAGAAGAATGGTCCCGGTTACGAGTGAGAATGATTCCACTGACTACCGACGCAACCCCGTTGGGGTGGATAGGGGGTCACGACGACCGGCAAACCCAGGGTCGTGGCCAACCCTGGGAGACTTGCGGGCTTCGGTCGCGACGGCTTGTCAGGCCGGGTGCCCTCGCCGCTTGGTCACGAAATCCGATGAATAATGCGCGCTTAGCCGGCGGCTTTCTCCACCATCCTCACCAGAGTCTGGATCTCGGCGGTCAGAGTCTTGGCAAATTCCTCGAGCTGAACCGCGTAGGCTCGGATGGCCGACAAGTTGGCCGGCGGGACCTGCTGGACAGGTGCGGGAGCCGGAGCTGCCGCAGCCACCACCGGCGGACTCTTCACCGCCGTTTCTGGCCGCTGTGTCCGACTCTGGGCAACGAGATCACGTCCAACCTTGCCGAACTGAATCTGATTTGTCTGCGCCAGCTGATCCAACTGTTTCTTGACCAGATTTCGGTCACTGGGTGTGTTTTTCACACCAATCTTAATCCCGTGTCTTGCCACCAGTTGGGAGAGAGTGACCTTGCCATCCTGCTCCACGGCGATCAAAAGCTGCTCCCGGATATTCCTGATTTCAGACAACGTACGGCGTTTCCTTTTTTTCATGTTGCTCTCGCTCCCCCTACTTCCCTTATCCCACTGTTTCGATTTTGACTTGTGCCAACGAGGCGGCAGAATTCCCCAACAAGCTCAATGGAGAGGAACGTCAAGCCAAGTTCAGACATAAGTCATTCTACAACAATGATTTAGACCTTAGAAAAACCTCCCCCAGATGACGGTACTCCCCACCCTTAGCGTGGTGACCACGTCGTTAGATCAATCCTTGTCCGGGGTCATGAACTTGTGCGCGACTTCCAATCCAGCGGGTTCAGGCTCCCAGACCTCCTACTCCCCCCGACTTAATCTCCTTATAAGATCAAGGCGAAGTATAATATATATCAAAATCTATAACAGAATGTATAGCAGGAATTCGGGAAAAACTCGTGGGCCCAACCGAGTGTCGGACTGGATCGGGCGGGTTCACCGCCACGAGGGGAGTGCCACCGGGAAGGCGTTCGCCCGGACTATTGCTTACCTGAATTGAGCGATTCTGCCGCCAAGTCACTGAACCACGAACCTTAGCCCGCATTATTCACCAACTGTCTACTGCAGCGGCGAAATCATCCGGGCTGGC
>JBHHYX010000028.1:0-24189 GCA_046757765.1 Acidobacteriota bacterium
GTAGTAGACAGTTGGTGAATAATGCGGGCTAAGCCGTCCACGGTCAGCTCTGCAGTCCCCAGGACTGAATCAGGCGAATGAAATCGGTGTCTTGTTTGAACTTCTCAAATGCACTCTCGCTCATGAGCCGGCTCTGGTCTTGGAAGCCGCAGGAGAAGGCCTTGCTCAGATAATTCAAACTAGACTCCTTGTCACCAAGTTCCGCAAATAACTTGGCCATTTGGTAGTACTGTTCCGGGCTGTCGGTGGCTGGTCCCGTGGAGACCCGGATTTTTCCTTCCTTGCCGAACACTTCCGGGTCCAGTTCACGGGCCTTGAGAAAAGCTTGTCGGGCCTCCTCATAGTTTCCCCTGTGCAAATAGGCAGTGCCGAGATTGACATAGAAGCTGGGTTTGGCTGGATTGAGGTGAATCGCCCGTTTGAAGGAACCGATGGCCTTCTTCCGGTTTTGAAGAGCAAGGAAGATAATGCCGCGCGTGTTTTGCGCCGACGCATAATCGGGATTCAGACGGACCGCCCGATCAACCGCCTTCTTGGCCTGGTCAAATCTCAGCAGTCTGGCGTAAGCGACCGCCAGTTTGTTGAAAATGATTTCGCTGTAGGGATTCAACGTGGAAGCTTCGACGTAACGAAGCAGGGCCAAGTGATCCTTTTCCGCCTTTAACAGTCGGTCGCCTTCCATCATCACTCGCAAAGCCCTGGTTGCGTCCTCTCTGGCGATCGGCTCTTTGTTGATGCGGGAGGCGCACGTAGGCAAGAAGATCAGCGCGAGGAAAGCCGTGGGGGCGAGTACACGTTTCGGCCTCATGCTCCTGGAGCAAGTGTACCAGAAGAAAGCAAGTTGCGCAGCAGGTGACGCTGCCATGTGCCCGCGCTCCCTGCAACCGACCCGCATTTCTCACACCTGGTCTACTGCAGAGCCGGAATCATCCGCGCTGACTGCGTTGTCCGCCCTCGGCCTCCTCGAGGTAATGCGCGACTACGCCTCCGGGGGCCTCGGTCGTAACGCCTTGTCAGCGCGACGCTTCCGTCTCTCCACCACGACCGGTTGCGAGAAATCCGGGTTAAAAGTCGAGACATCCGAAATCTTGGTAGAATTCTCTCTTTGATCCGTCCCAGATCGTGGTTTACAATGAAAGGCTTTAGGAAGTCTATGGAAACAAAAAGGAAAGAAAGTCGAGTTCAGGAGGCGGTTGAGCAAGGTCTCAGTGACGTCATCGATGAGTGGTATGAACGCGTCTCCAGTTACTATGTGACGCAGGAGGCGTTGGCTGACGATCCCGGTTTGGGCAAGGACGCGGAATTGAAGCGGTTCCATGATGAGAAGGGCCACTTGATCAAGTTCAACAAGGGCGACCTGGATTTCACCTACGGATTGCGCTCAAGCTGGCATGGAGAGCAACTGGCCATCGAAATCAGTGTCAACAACAAGGTCGAAAACTTTGACTATGAGGACTTCCAGCGCGAACTTCTGGGACACTACGAGCGGGCAGGTGCCGAGACGGTAGCGGGCCCGCGCCGCAAGCAGAGAGTTCTCTATCGGGACGTCCTTCAGCTCGAGTCCGGTATCGACAAGGCATTCACCGTCGAAAAGCATCGCGGCAAGGCCGACATCATGCGCCTCTCCTTTCGGGTCAACACTGCTCTTATGGAAACATGGGTCTCTCATCGAGAGACTATGAGAGAACTCATCGAGGGGTACTGTGTTTCGCCCTTCCGCCGCATCTACGCCAAGGTCTATCGCGCTACTTCTTGGTAGTTCAACTGAAGGTTGACGGTCGGGGCAAGCCGGGCGCGCCCACACCAGCAGGGCCTCTGTCACGAGCGTCAAGGGGGGGATGATATGCGCACACTCTCCGTCGGTGTTGTTTTTTGCGCCAGTCTTGTTGGCTTGGGCATGCAACAGGGGGTGGCACAGACCAGACATCCCATCACATTCGAGGATTTCATCGAGCTGGATCCGGTTTCCGATCCCCAGGTTTCCCCCGACGGAAGATGGGTCGCCTTTACCGTGACGGATTATTCACTGCGGGAAAACCGGGGCGACAGTGACATCTGGATCCTCTCCACGAGCGGCGGCCAGGCGCGCCGGTTGTCTCGCAGCCCCAAGGGCGACTCTCAGCCGCGCTGGTCACCGGATGGGACAAGACTGGCCTTCGTTTCCAGCCGAAGCGGCACCCCCCAAATCTACCTCATCGATCCCTCAGGAGGCGAAGCCGTCCAACTGGCGACCTTGAGCGCGGGGATCTCCCATCTGACCTGGTCACCGGATGGCAAATGGCTTGTGTTTTCCGGAGATGTGCCCTGGCCTCCCTCCAGTCCGGGTGAGTCGCAAGAAGACCCCTACCCGACTGAAGCCCTTGTCTGGGAACGGCTCTTGTATCGCCATTGGGACGAATGGCGAGCCGGCAAGCGCTCCCACGTGTTTGCGATCTCAGCCGGAGGGGGAGCTCCCATCGACCTGACGCCTTTTGATGCGGATGCCCCGACCCTGGCTCTGGGAGGATACCATGACATTGCTGTTACCTCCGACAGCAGGGAAGTCGCCTTTGTCAGGAATTCGGATCGGCAGCCCGCTACTGGAACAAACAATGACATCTACATCGTTCCCATCGAAGGGGGCGCCGCTCGCAACCTCACCCGCGACAACCTGGCCAACGACAACAATCCGCTCTTTAGTCCTGACGGGCGCTGGATGGCCTACCGGGCGCAAGTCAGACCCGGTTTTGAGTCCGATCGCATGCACCTGATGCTTTACGACCGGGCCACCCAGACCAGTCGCGACCTCACCGCCGAGTGGCCTTTGAGTGTGGGGGAAATGGTCTGGGCAGCTGACAGTCAACTCCTTTATGCTTTGGTGCAGGAGAAGACCCGCAGCGTCCTCTACGAGTTCTCCATTTCAAGTGGACAGCCTCGGAAAGTGAGCGCGGAGGGACACTACCGGAGTCTTCGAATCGGGGGAAAGGGGAAGACCCTGGTTTTCACCGGCGAGGATTCGGCACACCCCGCCGAGGTTTTCAGGTTGGACTTGTCCAGTCGTTTGGTCCACCGCCTCTCCCACGTCAACGACAAGGTGGTTTCGGGAGTGGCCATGAACCTGGTTGAAGAGTTCTGGTTCAGGGGTGCCAAGGGGGACAAGATTGAAGGACTGTTGCTCAAGCCCCCGTTTTTTAGGCCCTCTGAACGTTATCCGCTCGTCTACCTGATCCACGGCGGGCCACAGGGGGCATGGCAGGACAGCTTCCATCCGCGCTGGAACTATCAGATGTTTGCCGCTCCGGGGTATGTTGTGGCCATGGTCAACTTCCACGGCTCCACCGGATACGGCCAGGACTTCACCGATTCCATTTCCCGTCACTGGGGAGATTACCCGTATGAAGATCTCATGAAAGGGTTGGACTTTATCCTCCAAAACTTTGCTTTTGTGGACAACCGGCGCGTGGCGGCAGCTGGCGCCTCCTATGGCGGGTACATGATCAACTGGATCGCCACACACACCGATCGCTTCAATTGTCTGGTCAACCATGATGGCTTGTTCAATGTGGAAAGCATGTATGGTGAGACGGAGGAGCTCTGGTTCCCGGAGTGGGAGTTTGGGGGGACTCCGTGGGAGAACCGCGCCTTGTACCGCAAATGGTCGCCCCACACCAGCGCCGCCAACCTGAAGACGCCGATGCTCGTGATTCATGGACAGTTGGACTATCGAGTCGACGTTTCCCAGGGCTTTGAGACATTCACGGCTTTACGACGCAGGAATGTGCCGGCCCGCTTCCTCTATTTTCCCGATGAGGGGCACTGGGTTCTCAAGCCCAGGAATCGCCGCCTGTGGTGGAACGAGGTTCTCGGGTGGCTGGACCAATATCTTCGACCTCAAGGGCAGTAAAGGTGCGCAGGGGGTCGGGCCGTTGCGCCGAGCGGCCCGACAATCAACCGCCGCCCGGTGTCTGCCGCACCCAGCGTCACACCATGCCAGAGGCCCCGCAGAGGCATCTGAGAGTGAGCCCGCAATCCTCTCACAAACGAGCGGGCCTCGGTCGCGAGCCCTGTCCGGGTGGCCTTTTTTGACTCCTCATAGCGAAAGCCGTGAGAAATGCCGGCCGGGGACAAGGTGATTGGGAGCCGCCCGGATGTGTGCGACGGAGTCTAGCCCGCATTATTCACTAACTGTCTACTGCAGCGGCGAAATCATCCGGGCTGGCTGCGTTACACTCGGTCGGCCTCCTCGACGTACTGCACGAGTACGACTGCGGGGGCCTCCCTCGCAAGCCTTGCCAGCCCGGCGCCTTCGCCGCTTCGTGACGAAAGCCGGTGAATAATCCGGGCTAACCCGAGCTTGTCTTGGGCCGATGTTATGGAAGAGGGGTGGGATCTGTTTGAGGCTCAAATCGATGAAGGCATCGATCTGTTCAACCGCCAGCAGTTTTACGAGTGCCACCAACGAATCGAGGACATCTGGCTTCAGGAGTCAAGTGATCAACAGCCCTGTTTGCAGGGCATCATCCAAGCAGCGGTGGCTTTCCACCACTATCAGCACGGGAAGCTGGGAGCGGCTCGTGCCCTGCTCGGGCTGGCTCTCAAGAAACTCGAGAACCACCCGGCCACATTCCGGGGACTGAAGATTCAGGCCTTCAGGAGGCAGATTGGGGAATGGAAAAATGCTCTCGACCGGTGCCTGTCCGGGAAATCGGAAAGACCTCTGTTTCCGTATCCTCAAATCGAGCGCGACCCCGGATGAACAGAATGCTGGGCCGCCATGCGGAGAGCGACCGTATCCCTTGATTCCCGGTGTTGGAAACTTCACCCTGGGTTCCGGCGTCTTATTAGGAGTGAAGGCCGGCCTCGGACTGAGGAGCGGTATAGAGAGACCCGCGACCTGTGACGCCGTCACGCTCAACCGCCTCCCCCGGCAGGAGAAGACGGGAGGCGGCCGCGATGGCGGAAACTTTGCTCTCCTGGAGACCCCTGGACGGGGTGGACAGAAAAGCAGAAACGAGAAGAGAGTCCTCAAAAGGAGCCCTTGGAAGGTAGCATCAAGGCATGGAAATCGACAAGAATTTCAATCCGGACGAACTGAAGCAATTTCTTCAAAGCAAATACGGACCTGGCGTGCACGTTGAAGTATTCCCAAAGGTTCAGACCGATTCGACCCAGAAGGGAGAAGACAAGCCCATTGTTCATGACGGCGTGCTGGACTTTCATTATAAGCCCAGTGAGATCAAGGCCTATCTCGATCGTTATGTGATTGAACAACAAGACGCCAAGAAGGTTCTGTCCACTGCGGTGTGTGACCATTATCATCACATTCAGAACTGCAAGAGCCAGGAGGATTGCCGGGATTACAAGAAGCAGAACATTCTTCTGATCGGCCCGACCGGCGTGGGCAAGACCTACCTCATCCAGAATATCGCTCGCTTGATCGGTGTGCCTTTCGTGAAAGCCGACGCCACCAAGTTCAGTGAAACCGGCTACGTGGGTGGGGATGTGGACGACTTGATCCGGGAACTGGTGCACCAGGCGGCGGGCAATATTGAATTGGCCCAATATGGGATCGTCTATTTGGACGAAGTGGATAAGATTGCCACGGCGGCTAATATCGTGGGGCGGGATGTTAGCGGAAATGGCGTGCAGCGAGGGTTGCTGAAGCTCATGGAGGACACGGATGTTCCTCTTCGCTCACCCACCGACGTGGCCAGCCAGATGCAGGCTTTCATCGAATTCCAGTCCAAGGGCAAGGTCGAAAAGAAGACCATCAGCACCAAGCACATCCTTTTCATAGTCAGCGGAGCGTTTACCGGGCTGACGGAGATCATCAAGAAGAGGCTGGGAGCGAAGCAGATTGGGTTCATGGGAGAGAAGACGTCTGCTGAGCAACAACCTTCCTTGCTGGCCGAGGTGCGGTCAAGCGACTTCATCGACTACGGGTTCGAGGCGGAGTTTATTGGCCGTCTCCCGGTGATCATTCACACCAATCCTCTTTCGGTGGAGGACCTTTTCAAGATTCTGAAGTACTCTGAAGGATCGCTTCTGAAACAGTACAAGAAGGATTTTCTGGCCTACGGTCTCGATGTCTATTTCACCGACGATGGGATGCAGCTCATTGCTGAGAAGAGTGAGCGGGAACGGACGGGCGCCCGTGGTCTCATGACGGTGTGCGAGAAGATCTTCCGCGATTACAAGTATCAACTCCCGGACCATCCCCAAGTGAAAGAGCTGGTGGTGGGGAAAGAATTGGTCGAGGAGCCTGGCGCCAAACTGGAAGAGCTTCTGGCCAATCCCCGGCTCTATCGCCAGAGGGTGAGCCGGTTTCAGCTAGCCAGTTTTGAGAAGGAGTTCGCTGCCAAGTACGGGATAGAAATCCACTTCACGGAGGATGGCGCCAGCCGACTCCTGGAAAAGGCGGAGGTCTCTGGAAAGAGCACTCTGCAATACTGTTCGGAGCTGTTCAAGAATTATGAGCACGGATTCAACCTGCTCCAAAAGGCGTCCCACCCACAGCCTTTCGTGGTCGACCGGGAGGGCGTGGAGGATCCCGCCAAAGCACTCGAAAAGTGGATCAAACAGACCTACACCTAACGAGGCTTCACGCCTCAGACCGACGAGGCATTAGCCCCGAAGGGGCGGATTTCAATAGCCAGGGGTGACAACCCCTGGTTGTCCGGCCACCCCCATGCCCCGGCCCTGTAGGGGCGCGCTGACTCGCCCGGGCTCTTGCCTTCTCTTCTCGACCGCCCCTTCAGGGCTCACCCCTCGTTCCAACTGGACTCGGACCTGGGGCTGGCGCCCCAGGCTATTGAGGGGCACGCCGCTTTGCGGCTGGGGACTGTTACAGTCTGTCCTAGGAAACCTGGTCAATCTGGAGCCTGAACTGACATCACGCTCTTGCGGAAGCGGGCGATGCCGAGGGCGTTGGTGACGGCTTGCTCGGTACCCGGGAGGCTGTAGGTGGCGGTCACGATGGCGCCCGGGATCGCGTTGCCGCTCTCGTCCCGGACCAGGACGCTTCCGCTGGTCAGGGAAAACCGGCAAGGCTCTGAAAGAGCGATTCAACAACGTCGTTCAACCCCAAACTCAGGTTGGATAGAAGTTCTTCGGCCAGAGATGCTGCCGCAGTTTCTCGATCGTCGCTGTGGAGAGGGACGGTTGGTCGGAGACGGCCATGTTGGCGGCCACATGCTCCAGGGAACGCATCCCGGGAATGACGGTGGTGACAGCCGGATGATGGAGGCAAAAGGCCAGAGCCAGTTGGGGAAGGGTTCGGTCTTCGTTCCCCAGCAGGGGCAGAAGTCGCTGGACCCGATCGAAGACTTCCCGCTTGCGGTTGCCGGCGAAATAGAGGTTGCGCCAATCTTTCTTGGGAAAAGTCGTCTCAGGTGTGATGTTTCCGGTCAAAGCCCCTTCGTCGAAAGGCACTCGGACAATGACGCCCACGTTCATTTTCTGGCAGGCTGGAAAGAGCTTTTCCTCCGGCGACTGATCGAAGATATTGTAGATCACCTGGACCGAGTCGACCTTCCCGGAACCCACCAAACCCAGTGCCGAGTCGGGTTGGTGGTCATTGATGGAGACGCCAAAGCGGGCGATCTTCCCCTCTTCTCGCAGTGCGCAGAGCGTCTCATGCCACTGTTCCTCCTCCGTCCAGGCGGGGTCCCAAACGTGGAGTTGCATGAGGTCGATACAGTCGACTCCGAGGTTGGCCAGGCTTCGTTCGGTTGATCGGATGATATGATCCGCAGGGAACACCTCCTCCAGGGTTCCACTGGCGGGCCAACGCAGGTTGAAGGGGGGAATCTTGCTGGCCACATGGATCCGCTCGCTCCTTTCCTTCAGAAACCGGCCGATCAGCTTTTCACTGTGGCCGCTTCCGTAGACGAGAGCGGTGTCGATGAAGTTGAGGCCGCGATCAGCGGCGGCGTGCAGAGCCTGGAGGGACTGACCGTCCTCGGCCCCCACCCACATTTGCCGCCCCAGCCCCCATGCACCAAAGCCGACCTCAGAGATCCGGTAGCCTGTCCGTCCAAGTGTTCGATAACGCATGGAGAAACTATAGCATAGCCCCGATTCCTCACACTCCAGTCCCAGCCGGGCTCCGACGCAGCCCAACGATTGGCTTCCGGGAGAGCGGGGTTGAGGTCAAATCAAGTTGGGGGTAAAGTCTCACCTCGGAGAGAAGGGAAGCATGGCCAGGCAGAACTCTTTTGACATCGTTTCCACGACCGATCTGAACGAGGTCGGCAATGCCCTCAATCAGACCATGAAAGAGGTCAGACAACGTTTTGATTTCAAAGGGAGCAAGAGCCGGGTGGAGCTTCAAGAGAGGGAGTTGGTTGTTTTGTCCGAGGACGAATACAGACTTCACTCCCTGATCGAAATCGTTCGCCAAAGACTGGTCAAACGGGGCGTTTCGTTGAAGGCCTTATCCTTTGGAAAAGTGGAGAATGCGGCGGGAGGCATGGTCCGCCAGCGGGTCGGCATCCAGGACGGAATCCCGGGAGAGAAGGCCAGGGAGATCTCAAAGTTCATCCGCGACGCTAAATTGAAGGTCCAGGCCTCTATTCAGGGCAATGTCGTACGCGTCTCGGGACGAGATCGCGATGCTTTGCAGCGGGTCATCGCAATGCTGAAGGAGAAAGACTTTGGCATTGACATGCACTTTTCCAATTTCCGAAGCAATTGAGGGCGCTGCCGCCGGTCTCTTCCTCGAGGTCGGGGAAGAGGATTGGTTCACTGGTAATGGTCCCTCCGGGAAAGTACCGTGGAAAAACTCAGAAACCGACTGTTGGAGCTGTTGCGCCGGAAATCGGTTCAGATCGGCTCTTTCACTCTGACTTCCGGCCAGACCAGTCACTATTACTTGGACAGCAAGCACACGACGCTGCACCCGGAAGGCGCCTGTCTCAGCGCCCGGCTCATCCTGGAGGAGTTGAAGAGGCGCAACATCCGGGCTGAGGCCATTGGAGGCCTGACTCTGGGGGCCGACCCCATTGTCTCCGCCGTGGCGGCGGTCAGCTTCCTGCAACGTGAGCTTTATCCACCGCTTCACGGCTTCATCGTGCGCAAAGAACCGAAGAAGCATGGGACACAACGTTTCATTGAAGGGTTCGAGGGAGGAAAGGGTTCGCCGGTCGTCATCGTTGACGACGTCTGTACAACAGGGAATTCGGCCCTTCTAGCGGCTCAAAGGGCCGAAGCAGCCGGATACCGAGTCGTGGCGGTGGTCTGTCTCGTGGACCGGGAACAAGGGGGTTCCGAGAGGCTCCGTAGCTACCCGTTCTTCTCCCTTCTAAAGGCTTCGGAGATCCTTGACGACGCCACTATTCAAAGACGAATTGCCGAGCAGAATTAACCACACTACAGCATGCGGTGCTTGCCACCCTGGCGGATGGGCTCAATTTCGGACCAGACGAAGGACTGATGTGGCGGGTTGTTTCTACATGATTGTGATCTTGGTACAATAGGAACATGGCGAAGCAAGGAAGAAGACTCCAGGTGATCTGTCCCTGCTGCCAGGCTAAGTTGGTTATCGAGCCATCGTCGGGCTTGGTGTTGCGCAGCAACGCAAAGAAATCGGACTACTCTTTTGAGAAGGCGCTGCGGAGAGAGGAAAAACGCAAGAAAAAAAGTGACCAACTGTTTGCCAAAGCGTTTCAAGATGAAAAGGAGCGCCAGGATGCCCTGGAGGCAAAGTTTCGCCAGGCCCTGGAATCTCAAGATGAGCTGGAGGAGCCCATTCGACCCTTGGACTTGGACTGAATCCTCCAACTGCACGTCCCGCCCGTTTTCCCTCCACCTGTGAGTTGAGTGGTTCTTGCGGGTGAGAAGCGCCAAGATGTTCTGTTTCCGGGCAGACCATTGCCGCCGGAAATCTGGAGGATCGACGGGAGCCGCGGGATGTTTGCGGGCCGCAAAGAATCGCTCAATTGCAGGGTTCCAGAACTGAATTCTCCAAGCTGAGGCGGAACAGACCGTTGCTTGTGAGTCGAGCAAGGCGGGGAGGGTGCGCTTTTCCCGCCGCGCCTCTTGACCGTAGTAGGAGTGTCCAATGCATGTCCAATACCCTGTTTTCCCTGCTCTTCCCGAGCGAATCTCGCGTATGCGGGAATGTGCCTACAACTTCTGGTGGAGCTGGCACCGGAGTGCGCGTGAGCTTTTTGGACGGCTGGACCGGCCGTTGTGGCGCCTCAGTCAACATAATCCCGTTCAACTCCTGAGGGGCATCGACCCCGGCCGGCTCGCCAGAATGGCCGAAGACAGCCATTTCCTCGCCCTCTATGACTCGGTGATCGCCGAGTTTGATGAGTATATGTCTTCCGAGCACAGTTGGTTCTCTGAGTCGCATCCCCAGGAGAAGGAATTTCTGGTGGCTTATTTCTGCGCGGAATTTGGAATTCACAATGCTCTCCCGATCTATTCCGGAGGCCTGGGCCTTCTGGCTGGGGACACTTGCAAGGAGGCGAGTGACCTGGGCATCCCGATGGTGGCCATTGGATCTCTTTATCCGGAAGGCTACTTCCATCAGCACATCGAAGCCGACGGCAGACAGGAAGCCATTTACACCGCTCTGGACACGGACTCGACACCCATACTACAAGTGCTGCGGGAGGACGGCAGCCGGCTTCAGGTCAGCGTACCGCTGGAGGATACCGAGGTCAAAGTGGCGATCTGGAAAGTCCAGATCGGCCGTGTCCCGGTCTATCTAATGGACACCAACATTGAGGAGAACGAACCTTGGCTCCGAGATGTCTCCGCGCGCCTGTACGGGGGGGACCAGCTGGCTCGACTCCGCCAGGAGATCATCCTGGGTATGGGCGGAGTGCGGGTCCTGCATGCTCTCGGCTACCAGCCTACCGTTTTTCACTTAAACGAGGGCCATGCGGCCTTTGCCGCGATTGAACTGCTGCGCGAACCGCTGATGCGATCAGAAAGCTTTGATGCCGCCCTTCGGAGAGTCCGAAGATCATTGGTCTTTACGACCCACACTCCGGTCAAGGCTGGACACGACGCATTTCCCTTCCACCTGGTGGAGGAATATTTTCACGGCTATTGCCAGAAAACGGGCCTCAGCCATGCACAATTTCTGAAGCTCGGCCAGATCGACGACGCCCCCTCCTTCAGCATGACCGTTCTGGCCCTTCGGACCTCACGGCTTCGTACTGCCGTCAGCCGTCGCCAGGGTGAAGTCTCGCGTCAGATGTGGAGTGAACTGTGGCCCGACCGGGAGGTGAGCCAGGTGCCGATTGTGCCGATTACCAATGGGGTGCACGTACCCACCTGGATTTCGCCCGAACTGGTGGAACTCTTGGAACGCCACCTGGGCTTGTACTGGTGGCTTCGACACGATGATCCCGCCTTCTGGGAAAAGGTTGACCTGATTCCCGCCAAAGAGATTTGGGAGGTTCACCTTCACCTGAAACAGCGCATGCTCGCCTTGATTCGAAAGCGCGCGCGTCTGAGGTGGTTGAGGGGTGGTGCTTCCTGCGACCAGATCGTGGCCTTGGGGACACTCCTCGATTCCGAAGTCCTGACCCTTGGGTTTGCCCGCCGTTTTGCCACTTACAAGAGGGCGACGCTGATCTTTCGAGATATGGAGCGATTGAAGCGTATCCTCAAGAACCCCCGAAAACCTGTCCAGATCATCTTCTCGGGAAAGGCACATCCGGCCGACGAACCGGGGAAATTCCTTCTGCAACAAGTGTTTCAGGCGGCTGCCTCACGAGAACTCGAGGGACACATCGCCTTTGTGGAGAACTACGATAAGCACGTGGCTCACCGGCTGGTGACGGGGACGGATGTCTGGCTCAATAATCCCCTGCCGCCAATGGAGGCAAGCGGCACCAGCGGCCAGAAGGCTTCATTGAACGGAGTTCCCAACCTGAGTGTCCGGGACGGTTGGTGGTATGAGGGCTACAATGGCCGAAACGGCTGGGCAATTGAAGGGGAGGATGATGAGTCAACGGCGAATTCCCTCTACGATCTTCTCGAGAACCAAGTCGTGCCGCTCTTTTACGAACGAGATACCCAAGGGATTCCGCAGCAGTGGGTCGCCTTGATGAAGGAAACCATCCGCTCCGTTGCGGCTCTATTTTCGGCTCGCCGCATGGTGAAGGAGTACACCCGCAAGATCTATGTCGCACCCTTCGAAGAAAGCGCTTAGGGTTTGCGCAAGAATAGATTGGCAGAGTTGGCGCTCAGGTTTGCACCAGATTTGGCCGCGAACGATGGGGCGAAACCGCAGGCGTGGCCGGGCCTACGTTGAGGATTTCGCGATTGAGGAGCGGCCGAAGGTGGTGTGAAGATGAGATGCCAAAATGTGAAGTTATTCTTGCGCGAGCCCTTAGCCCGGCTTTCTCACAACCGATCATTGCGAAGAGCCGGAAGCGCCGCGCTGACAAGGTGCTGGATCCCGGTGGCGGAGGAGGTAGGATTCGAACCCACGGTGCCCTTTCAGACACAGCGGTTTTCAAGACCGCCGCCTTAAACCACTCGGCCACTCCTCCGACGCCCACCATTGTAGCCCACTCGCCCACCACTTGGGGGCTGACCCGAGGGCAAGGGGAAATGCGGGCTATCTCCGCCCCAAGAATGATTCTGTTCAGCCTGACCTGGTCTGAAGCCGGATTGGGTTGACTTTCCGGTACCAGCTCCCTATCTTCAGCACAGGATGGATACCGTCGCCACAGCGGAAATCGATCTGGAACTGAATCCGGAATCGCGGTTGGATGTAATCGATGTGACGGAGCGGATCAGACAGCGGTTTGGAGATTGCCTCCTGCCTTACCGCAAAGCCCTCTATTGCTCCTACCACACCACGGCCGGCTATCTCGAGCAGAGTCTCTGTGCCAGATTGAACTACAGTCGCGACTCGGTTCAGTCGTTTGTCCAATCCATCCACCGGTTGTTTCCACCCGAGGCCGATTACCGGCATGATCAACTCCATCTTCGGACCGAGCTGAGTGAAGCTCAACGGCTCGAAGAGCCTCGAAATGCGGACTCCCACCTCACCTTTATCGGGTCGGGGTTGGCCAATTGTGTGACCTATCTCAATTCCCCTGAAACTCCTGTCTATTTCATCGACTTGGACGGGATCTACGGTCGAACCAGGCGACAACGGAAAACCAGAGTGATTGGTTTCACGCGGGAAGAGTCCGTTGCCAAGACCCGGATCTCAGTCCCCGTGTCCGCTCATCCCATCGACGCCGTCAACCTGAAGAGTCTCAACCTGGGTTTGTTCGAACAGCTTCGCCTGCTGCTGAAGAAACATGGAGTCGAGAACGGGCGTATCGATCTCGCGCTGGCTCCCAATGAGCTGCACGCCGGCTTGACGGTGAATGAGTACGAAACCTTGCTCATGAAACACGATCTTGTGGACGTACTACACAATCCAGTGCGCTTCATGGCTGAAAAGGGACGGCACATGTGGCGTGATCCCCGAGCGATTCCCAGCAAGGCCATCAATTACGCCAAGTACGACCTGGTCCAGGTCGTCAACGAGTTCCTGGACGCACTGGGTCTGAGTGAATCGTTTCTGGAACGCATCATCGGGAAGTTTCTAGCTTTTCCGGCTTCGCGCTTTCTGTGGATGAAGCGCAAAGTGAGCCTGCTCGTCTCCGAACCGGAAGGCGACGGTCGAAGCTCAATCATCCAGGGGCTTTACCAGAGTCCCATCCTGGTTCAATGGAAGAAGGCCAACTGCCAGACCCGCCACCTCAATGTGACACTCGTCCGCTTTGTCTAGGGCTGGCTAGGAGCCTGTCCGAGTATTACGATCTCGGGAATTCAGCGAGGCGGCGCCTCCGACCGGGAAGTGGTGGCATAGCGGGGTCTTCATCGGTATCGGAATCGGGTTCGCAATCGCTATCGCCATCGATTGCGATGACGGGGAGCGATGCGCATGATGTCGATCACCAATTGCGATATCGACTCCCCAAAACCTGGCTCAGAATTGCAGATCATCCCACACCGAGTCTGCATTTCTGACACCCAATCTACTACGGCAGCGGATATGCCCGTGTCTACTGCGTTGCGCTCCGTCGGGTTCCTGGACGTGCTGTCCAGTACGACTGTGGGATCCTCGGTCGCGACGCCTTGTATTCACGCGTAGCTCCACTGCTTCGCTACGATCGAGCCCGGACTGGCCGGCGCTGCGGCCGAGTGTCCCACCCCTCCTCCCGCCCCGCCTCTGCACGCCCCTTTATGAGCTAGCTCCATTGGAAGTGATGTTCCATAGCCCCCAGCCACGAAGGGAAGAACTGCCGGTGGACGGATCGTGTAAACTTCTCCTGGAAGAATATGCTTGAAAACCTTTCAGCCAGACTGCAAAAGATTCTGCGCGATCTGCGAGGCGAGGGGCGGGTTTCTGAAGAAAACCTGGCCCAGTCGATGCGGCAGATACGAATCGCCCTGCTTGAGGCCGATGTCCATTTCAAGGTGGTTAAGCAGTTCATCCAGCGAGTCCAGGCCAAGGCAGTGGGACAGGAAGTGCTTCGCAACCTCAATGCGGGGCAGCAAATCATCAAGATCGTGCGGGACGAACTGATCCACCTCTTGGGGACGGACGCCGCAGAGATCCGTTTTTCCAAGCGACCTCCAACAGTCATCCTGATGGTCGGGCTTCAGGGAAGTGGCAAGACCACCTCCACCGGTAAGCTGGCTTTGTGGCTTCGACGCCAGGGCCGTCGACCGATCATGGTTTCGACGGACGTTTACCGCCCCGCCGCAATCGAGCAGTTGTCGATTATTGGCCGTGCCCTGGGTATCCCGATCTTCGAAGATGAGGGAAACCGGAATGCCCTCGATCTGGGGCGGAAAGCCTTTCAGCATTCGCGCAACTCAGGCTTTGACGTGCTGCTGGTGGATAGCGCGGGACGGCTGCACATCGACGAGGAGCTGATGTCGGAACTGGAGCGCATGCGGGACGGGCTCAACCCCCGGGAAATCCTGCTGGTGGCCGACGCCATGACGGGCCAAGATGCCGTTCAATCGGCCTCGGAATTTGACGCTCGACTGGATGTGACGGGTGTTCTACTGACGAAGATGGATGGTGACGCCCGGGGTGGCGCCGCCCTTTCCATCAAGAGCATCACCGGGAAACCGATCAAGTTCGTCGGAGTGGGTGAAAAGTATGACGCTCTGGAACTTTTTCACCCGGATCGGATGGCTGGAAGAATCCTGGGGATGGGGGACGTGCTCAGCCTGATCGAGAAAGCCGAACAGGTGGTTGATCGGGAACGAACAACCGAGATGCTCGCGCGGATGCGCAAAAACGACTTTAACCTGGAGGACTTTCTCGGGCAGATCCGCCAGCTCCGACGCTTGGGTCCCCTCCATCAGATCATTGGAATGCTGCCGAAGATGGGTCCCCTCAAAGGATTGGATCAGCTGGAAGTTGACGAAAGCGAGCTTCTCCACATTGAGGCGATCATCGGTTCGATGACCCCTGTGGAGCGGTTGAGTCCCAAGGTCATCAACGGGGCCAGGCGGAAGAGAATCGCGCGCGGCAGCGGTCGTCCAGTGTCGGAGGTCAACCGTTTGCTGAGGCAGTATGCAGAGGCGCGGAAGATGATGAGGAAGGTGAGTAAGGGATTCTTGGGTAAGAGGTTACCTAAATTCGACTTCCCGGGCTGAACATTTTTGATAGAATAGTTTGCTAGCCGTTAGGAGGAAATATTGCTGAGAATTCGTTTAAGTCGTCACGGGGCGAAGAAGGACCCGCATTACAGGGTGGTTGTTTCTGAAAAAAGGAGCCCTCGTGACGGTCGATTTGTTGAAGTGGTTGGCTACTACAACCCCGCTTTGAAACCGGCCCGGTTGAGTCTTAACCTGGAACGGATCAAGTACTGGATGCAACAGGGCGCTCAGCCTTCTCAGACCGTCCAATCTCTGATCAATCGGGAGGAAGTCAAAAGCGTAGCCGAAGAGGCGCCTGCCTAGCCTTCGTCACAGAGCTTTCTCGCGAGGAGCTGTGACAGGGCCTGTGAGGAAGGCTCGCAGCGGTCCCTCCCGACAGTGCGTCCGCCCAGCGGGCCGTCACGCAGTCAAAAGGGGATGAGTTCGGGTCTGCAACGGACATTTTGTGGGAACCGTGGTCTTGCCTCCCACTGCCGGTCAAAGCTGACTTACGCCAGCCACATCTCGTGACACGTGTTCGAGCGTGCGGTGAAGTTCGGATCTGACAGGTGCACTTTCACAGGAGGCGTTATGAAAGAGCTCATAGAAATGATCGCGAAGGCTTTGGTGGACGATCCTGATTCTGTCTCGGTGGCCGAAGTGGAAGGCGAACAAACAACTGTGCTTGAATTGAAAGTGGCTCAGCCGGATCTGGGCAAAGTGATTGGCAAGCAAGGCCGAACCGCTCGGGCCATCCGAACACTGTTGGGGGCGGCCGGGATGAAGCTGCGCAAGCGATTCGTGCTGGAGATCTTGGAGTAGTTGACATCCTACGTCACGATTGCCCGGATAGTGAAGACGCGAGGAGTTCGAGGCGAAGTTGCCGCCGATCTTTTCACTGACTTTCCCGAACGGTTTGCGGTTACCAGGAAGGTTCGCGTTCTCCGTGGGAAGGTGCAATTCTGGGAGGAGATAGAACAGCACTGGTTCCATAAGGGCCGTGTCATCCTCAAGTTTCGGCGAGGAGATCGACCTGACGATGTAACCCACTTAATCGGGGGTGAAGTTCAAATCCCGGAGGAACAGCGGGTCCCCTTGCCTGAATCGACTTTCTACCATTCCGACCTGATCGGCTGCCAGGTTGTGGAAGATGGGAAGCGGATGGGGCAGGTTGTCGAGATCTTTGCAACCGGTTCCGAAGGCGCCAATCTGGTTGTCAGAACGGATACGCCCGCCGAAGTCATGATCCCTTTGGTTGACCGCTTTGTTTGCCGAGTGGATCTGGTCAAAAAGACGATCGAGGTCAGTCTGCCACCCGGTCTGCTGGAACTGGGTGTGATCGAGAGACGACAGAAGAAAGAAAAAAGAGAAACGGCCGATAAGTAACGAGTAGCGAGAGTTTCGGGTTTGCGGCCTCAGGTTTGGGTCCGGGTTCCTCACCTGTAGGATCCTTGACCCAGGATGCGGAGTTTGATTTTTTGACCGATTTTGCCAACCTGCTCGAGTCGCGTTTGGCCGTAGATCCAAGACTCCAGGGAGCGTCTGGCAGACTGACGGGGCAGCGGATTCCACCAGCCGGTCAGTCGGGCATGAGGTCAGAGTCGAATTCTTGAACTTGAGATTGTCCCAGCCGGGCCTTACCCATGAGAGTCGACATCATAACTGTCTTTCCGAACATGTTCGGAGGCGTTTTCGAATATGGCATTCCTCAGCGGGCACTTCAGAAGGGCTTGATCGAGGTTAACGTAGTGGACCTGCGCCGGTTCACCGACGATCGCCACCGCACAGTGGATGATCGACCTTATGGCGGCGGCGAAGGGATGGTGCTCAAGCCCAAGCCGGTCTTCCGAGCGGTGGAGGCTTGTCGCCGTGAGGGTGATGCATCTGCTTTTGTGGCCCTTTTTTCCCCTCAGGGGAGTCGTTTCGATCAGTCAAAGGCTTTGCAGTTGTCTCTGCGGCGCCATCTCATACTCGTCTGCGGCCGCTACGAAGGGGTCGACCAGAGAGTGGCCGATTACCTGGCTGACGAGGAGATTTCTTTGGGTGATTTTGTCCTTTCCGGTGGTGAGTTGGCGGCCATGGCGGTTGTTGATGCGGTCTCTCGACTCATCCCGGGAGCGGTCGGAAACCCTGACTCCGTGCTCGAGGAGTCATTCATGAATGGACTTCTGGATTATCCTCAGTACACTCGCCCGGCTGAGTTTCTGGGATGGAGAGTGCCGGAAGTCCTGCTCTCGGGAGATCATCTGAAGGTGCGTCGCTGGAGAGAGCGCGAGGCGCTGCGGCGAACCCGGCAGCGCCGCCCGGATCTGCTGGTGTCTGCGAGAGGTGAGAGGGCAATGTCACACCTGAGGGCCGGCGGGAGAGAGGAGAGGTGCGAGAATGAACCTGATAGATGAGGTTGAGCGGCCTTACCTGGATAAGGCAATACCGGAATTTGGCCCCGGGGACACGGTCCGGGTGAGCGTCAAGATTCGAGAAGGCGGGAAGTTTCGTCTCCAGGCTTTTGAAGGCGTCGTTATAGCCATAAAAAGGCGTGGGTTGCGGTCCTCGTTTACCGTCAGAAAGGTCTCCTTCGGTTATGGGGTGGAGCGGGTTTTCCCGCTTTACTCGCCCATGGTCGAAGGGATTCAGAGGCTGCGAAGGGGGCGCGTCCGCCGCGCAAAACTGTACTATCTGCGAGAGCGCAAGGGGAAGGCCGCCCGGATCAAGGAAATTCGCTAAGCCTTCGGTTCCGAGACGGAGGTGGAGGGGTTGACGCCTCTGGCTGGCTTCCATCCGGCCCTCTTCCGATTCTCCGGCGTCCTTCGCCCGCAAGCGCTTACGGGCCTATGCCGCTCGCTGGGAACATCCGCTTTGAGTTCGGACTCCCGGTACAAGCGTTTGCTTCTCGGGGAGATGTGGGAGTTGGGGCAGGCAGGGATGATGGGAGTTGCCGAGGAGTCCCTTGGCGACGCCCTCTGGAATGAGGCAAGGCCTCAAATGTTGAAAAAAGGCAAGATTCTTCGCAGCGCTGAAAAATACGCTATTGATCGCAAGTTTGGGCAAGCCGTCGGGGAGTACCGTAAGCTGCTCGAGGGGGAACCGGACGAGCCGACTTTGCTCAACACCGTTGGGGAACTGCTGATCAGGGAACAACGGCCGGAAGAGGCTCTCGAGTATTTTCGCCAAGTGGCGGAGATCTATCGCAGTGATGGCTCCATCCTGAAAGCCATCGCGATGTTCAAGAAGATTGTCCATGTCGCTCCCACTGATTTCACGGCGCGAGATACGCTGGCTACGCTTTACCGGAAGAAGGGCCTCAAATATGATGCCGGCCGAGAACTCAAGGTTCTGGTCAAGCAACAAGAGGAAGCGGGAAAGGCGGAGCGGGCGCTGCTTTATCTGAAGCGCTTACTCGGAGTGGACCCTTCTGATGCCACAATCTGGCAGCACACGGCTCGTCTGCTCCAACAGAGGGGGAAATCAGATGAGGCGGTGGAGCATTACGTGGGTGCTATCGAACGCTTCCGCGAGACCGGGGCGCACCAGTCGGCCTTTGAGACGGCATCCCGGGCACTCAAGATCCAGTGCACTCACCGGGACCTGCTCGAGGCCTATGTGAATGCTGCCGAAGCAACGGGCCGGCTGTCGGCAGCCGAAGATCTTTTGAAGGAACAAGTAGCCGGTCCACACCCCGGCTTTGCCTGCCGCCTCTTCCTGGGTCGAGTCTTGGAGAAGCGCGGCCATGCCGAAGAAGCCTGCCAGGTTTATCGAGAGCTGAGCAAAGAGGGCTATGATGACCCCTTGATCACGGAAGGGTTGATCCGAACCGGCTGGGGAGAAGAAGAACCCCCTCCCGAGGAAAGCCAAGCTGAAGCTCCAGTCGGGGAGGAGAAATCGTTTTTCGAGCCCCAAGAAGAACAGGGTCCGCCCTCGCCAGTTCGCACTTCGGAGGACTCCCCTCAGGAAGCGCCGAGCTCCGGCGTCTTCTCCTTCCAGTTGGAGGAGGACGAGTCCAGCGCGGAGATCGAGGTTGACACCCCGGCGGACGAGTTGTTTGCGGCGGCCGAGCCAGGAGAAGACGGAGGAGTCGAGGAAGAAGGCGCAGCCAACGCCGCTCAAGCCGGGGTCTCATCGCTGGAGGAAGCTCTGGAGGAGGCGGATTTCTATCTCAAGCTGGGGTTCCAGGAGGATGCCCAGCAGTTGCTGGCCCGTTTGATTCGAGAGCATCCGGAGGACCCACGAGTTCTGCGAAGGGCGGACAAAGTGATCGACCTGCCCGGCGAGGAAAGCCCGGAGACGGCGCCCGGCGTGACCCGGGAGCCAGCCGCGTCCGCGCAGCCCGTTGATCTTGAGACTGAGATTGAATCCGCCTTGGAGGGTTTGTTTACAGGCGACCAGGTAGAGGATTCCAGCGGTGAAGTCCTCCGCTACGACATTACCTCGCGGACGAGCCAGAAGGAGGAGAATCCTCAATTGCATTACGATCTTGGGCTTGCCTATAAAGAAATGGGGCTGGTCGAAGACGCGGTGCAGGAGTTTCTGAAAGCCTTCGAAATGATCGAAGATCCGGAACAGAACCCCCAAAAGATCCTCTGTTGCAGCATGTTGGCCAACGCCTTTCGTCAACTGGACCGGATCGACGACGCGGTTCAGTGGGCCCAGACCGGTCTGCAGGTTCCCGGCAAGAAGGACTTCGAGTGGAAGGCGCTTCAATTTGACCTGGCTTGTGCTTTGGAGGAAAGGGGAGATATCGGCCAGTCCTTGCAGGCCTACCGCGAGATTCTTCCACGGGATCCCCAATATCGAGACGTCCAGGACCGGGTCGACCGGCTGTCCTCTGGAAGTCGCGTCGAGAATGAGTAAAGCCCTTTTCCTGGTCTACATTCTGTACTGCCTCGAAGTCGGAATCTTTCTCATCATCTACCCCTGGATGCGTCTTTGGGACCAGAATTACGTGCTGGCCCACTACCCCCAGCTGAGACTGATTCTTCTCAATAACTTCTTTCGCGGCGCTGTCTCCGGCTTGGGGTTCGCAAATCTGGTGCTGGGAGCCTGGGAAATTGTCCACTTTCATCAGTATTCTAGAAAAGCGTAGACTGGCCCCTCCGCTGCTGTACGGCATTTCCGACAGGAAGGGCTCCCCCTCTTGCAGCAACGTCCTTGAATATCTTCGGATCCTCTTCAGGACCCGTGCCCACATCTTGCAGTGGAGAGAAAAAGACTTGACTGCCGAGGAGCAGCGGGGCCTGGTCAGGGCGGGCGCGGACCTGGCCCGGCAGACGGGCAAGCTCTTTCTCGTCAACACCTGGGTGAAAATCGCCCTTAAGGAGCGGGCGGATGGCGCTCACTTGCCCTCGAGCCAGAGCCTGATTGAGGCGTGCAAGCTTCGATCTGCTGCCGGACATGAGGATGATTTTGTCCTGGGAAAGTCGGTCCATTCGGCCCGGGAGGCGCTGGAGGCCGAAAGGGAAGGCGCTGACTACCTGCTGTTGGGACCTGTTTTCGACCCCATTTCGAAGGAGTCGGTGGTTCCTCCCCTGGGGCTCTCCGGGCTTCGAGAGACGGCCCAAATGCTCTCTCTCCCAGTCATCGCGCTGGGCGGGGTGGAGGAGACCACCCTGGCGCGCATTCTCTCCACCAGCGTCGTCGGCGCGGCCGGCATCAGCTGGATGCAGCGCGAGGTGGAACAGCTGACCGGTCGATAAACCCGGCGCTACCCATCGGCATTCCTCCCAAACCGGGTTCACGATAGTGGCCCCGCCGAGACTGGGACAGGGCCCGGGAACGCAAGAACAGAACCATGGCCGGCGTCCACACCCATTTTGTCATGATAATCCTTCCTCGTGAGCCAGTCTCCGGTTTCAGAACGCCTGTTTCAACCCGAAAAATGGAGAAGAGGACAGGTCCAGGGGGATTGGAGACGCTCCCTTCTTCTCAATCCGCAAGGGTTGACCCTGCCACCTTCCTCGGCTAACCTGCCCCAATGTCACGTGATTACCCGCTGCAGCTTCTGGTGGTCATCCTCTTCGGCGGCTTTTCTCTTGCGGCGACCGTTCCCGGGACTCTGACGGTCTCCGGGCTCCAACAGCCCGTTGAGATTCTCAAGGACCATTGGGGTATCTCTCACATCTATGCGCAAGGAGAGAGTGATCTCTTTTTCGCCCAGGGATACAATGCCGCCCGCGATCGCCTTTTCCAGCTGGAGATCTGGAGACGGCGGGCAACCGGGACGGTAGCTGAGATTCTGGGTCCCCGGGAACTGAAGAGAGACATGGGAGCGCGCCTCTTCAAGTTTCGGGGCGACCTGACCCGGGAGTTGAATCACTATCACCCTCGCGGGGAGCAAATCGTCCGGTCCTTTGTCCGGGGGATCAACGCTTATATTGACGGGACGGAGCAAAACCCCGACCTCCTTCCCCTCGAGTTTGAGATCCTCCACATCAAGCCTGGCAAATGGACCCCCGAAGTGGTTGTTTCCCGCCACCAGGGGCTGCTCGGCAACCTGGTTCGCGAGCTCAATTACGGACGGGCCGTCGCCCGCCTGGGGCCGGACCGAATCCGGGAGCTCTCCAACTTTCATCCCGGCCAACCAGACCTTGCCCTGGATCCCGCCATTGAACCCGACCTCCTCTTTGAAGACATTCTCGAACTCTATGACGCCTTCCGGAAGAGGCTCCGCTTCGAATCCCGAGAGCTCACCCCAACGAGCCGAGCCCAGTCCGTGGCCGGGGAAGTCGCCGGTTCGGAACTGGAGGACATCGGGAGCAACAACTGGGTCGTAAGCGGCGCCTTGACCCAGAGCCGATACCCGATGATGGCCAACGATCCGCACCGGGCCCAATCCGTCCCCTCTCTTCGTTACTGGGTTCACCTGGTGGGGCCGGGGTGGCAGGTCATTGGGGGCGGGGAGCCGGCCATCCCGGGAGTCTCCATCGGCCACAACGGTCATGGAGCCTGGGGCTTAACGGTGTTTCGCACCGACGGGGAGGACCTTTACGTCTACGACACCCATCCGGACGATCCCCTGCAATACCGTTACCAGGAGAGATGGGAGGAGATGAGAGTCCTCTCCGAGACGATTGCGGTCAAGGGCCGGGACCCGGTTTCGGTGAGCTTGAAGTACACCCTCCACGGCCCTGTGGTCTACCAGGATCTCAAACATCACAAGGCCTACGCGGTGCGCGCCGCCTGGATGGAGCCGGGGGGAGCCCCCTACCTGGCCAGCTTGAGGATCGATCAGGCCCACAATTGGCAAGAGTTCCGGGAAGCCTGCAGCTACTTCAACATTCCCGGGGAAAACATGGTGTGGGCGGACAGAGCAGGAGACATCGGCTGGCAGGCCGTGGGGATCGCACCCATTCGCCCCAACTGGACGGGACTGGTCCCGGTGCCCGGTGACGGTCGCTACGAATGGGGTGGATATCTTCCCATCAAGGCCAAGCCCCACAGACATAATCCCGAGCAGGGCTTCTTGGCGACTGCCAACGCCGACCTGATTCCGCCGGCCTACCCCTTTCGAAATGCTGTGGGATGGAGTTGGACCGACCCTTTCCGGCAGGATCGGATTGAAGAAGTCCTGGCATCGGGCCGCCGCCACACACTGATGGACATGATTCAGCTGCAGACTGACTCTCTCTCCCTTCCCGCCCGCAACCTGGTCCCCTTGCTGCGGGCTCTCCACTCCCCCGATCCAACTGCGGAAAAGGCCCGGAAGAGGCTCTTGGACTGGGACTTCGTGCTGGACAAGGACTCGGCTGAAGCTGGAGTCTACGTGGCCTGGGAGCGCCGCCTGCGCGACAAGGGGGAAAAGCTGTTCATTCCCGAGACCGTTCGTGAACTCCTTCCTCGCCTTTCCATGCAGAAACTGATTCAGTGGCTGGTGGCGCCGGGATCGGCCTTCGGTGAGACTCCTCTGGCGGGACGGGACGACTTTCTCATTCGGGCCTTGGAGGAGGCTGTTGCTGGGCTGACGAGGCGGTTCGGGGCGGATATGAGCCGGTGGCAGTATGGTCGCTACAAACATATCCTCATCAGACACCCGCTGAGTGCAATCGTGGAGCCCCAGCTCAAGGGAAAGTTGAACGTCGGGCCCTTGCCCCGGGGCGGAAACAGCTACACGGTGGGCAGCACGGGCTGGAATGACAATCAGACTTCGGGAGCCTCTTTTCGAATCATTGTCGACACCTCCGATTGGGATCAAACAGTGGGGATGAATTCACCGGGGCAGTCCGGGGATCCCGATAGTCCGTTTTACAAGGATCTCTTCCCTCTCTGGGCGCTGGACAAGACTTTCCCCGTTTTCTACAGCCGCGAAAAAGTCCAAGCAGCGGCCTCCCAGCTCCTCTTCCTCAAGCCGGAGCCGGAAGCGTCGCGCTGACAAGGCGTTACGGCTGAGGATCCACAGTCGCGTTGCCAGACGGTACGTCGAGAAGGCTGAGGGCCGGCAAGGCAGTGAGCGGGGATGATCCCGGCTCTGCAGTAGATACGAGAAGCGCAAATGCAAGAGCTGTTTGAGATTTAGCCTCTTGGTCCTTGGAATTTCTAGTTGTAGCGAGCGACCTCATACCGCCGAGCGGCCATTGAGGTGATGATTTGGTTGCC
>JBHHYX010000029.1:0-24175 GCA_046757765.1 Acidobacteriota bacterium
GTGGAAGGTGACCGTGCCGCAGGGCCTCAAGAGACTTTTGCGACACCCTCTCACGTTCGTGGCTCAGTGACTTGGCGCTTGCGACCATCTTCGACCAGGGGTCCAGTTGTGCAAGGCGCAACAGAGGAGACCGTGCCACTACACTCCAGTCTCATAGGGCCGTCATTCGGTTTACCGCCTCACGTGGTGTAATAAAGATGAGGGGGAATCTTCAGCTTTTCTCCCTTCTCCATCGACTGGTTGGCCATCAGGATGGGCACGCAGGCGTCCATTCCGTCGGCGCCGCCGCAGAGATTGGGGGCGCGGTGGCGGATGGTGTTGCAGAAGCCGGCCAGTTCGTCCCGGTAAGCCTGCAGGGCATTGTAAGTGGAGGAGGTGGAGGCCACGCTGGAGCCCGCGGCATCCCGGAGACGGCTTTCTGAGGCGGAAAGAACGGGACCGCTGGAAGCGGCTTCGACAGCGATGCGAGTGGCCTGGCTTCCCTTCTTCCCCTCGGAAAAGAGCATGGCTTCGCGCTCCTGGCTGAGGACGAGGGTGCCCTCGGTTCCCATGATCTGCTCGTAGTAATGGTCAAACTTATTCGACTGGATGGTGGAGTAGGTGAGGGTCAGATTTTCAGGGTACTCGAAGGTGACGAACATATGATCCGCCACTTCCCGCCCGTCACGATAACGGTAGATCCCGCCTGAAGCAAAGACACTGGTGGGGCGGGCCCCGGAAAACCAGTTGACCACATGAATCTGGTGGCTGGCCAGCTCCGCCATCAGGCCCTGGGAATACTTCTTGTAGAGGCGCCAGTTCTTGAGCTGCTCCGGTTTGGCATAGCAATAAGCGACCGGATTCATGTCCAGACTCTCCGGCACCTTTCGCCTCCAGTCGGTATTGCGATGCCAAAGCGCCCGGACGTGATAGACGTCTCCAATGACGCCGTGGTGAATCAACTGGTAGGCTTCCTGGTAGAGGGGATTATAGGCCCTCTGATGTCCAATCTGCAGATTGCGCCGGGCCGCTTCGGCGACTGCATTCATATTGCGGCACTGTTCCACCGAGTAGGCCATGGTCTTTTCGGAGAAGACATGCTTTCGGGCTTTCAGAGCCGCCACGGCTACGGGCTCGTGCAACCAGAGCGGAACCGCTACCAGGACAGCCTCAATGTCGGAGCGCTTGAACATCTCGGCGTAATCGCGGTAGCCCTTCGCCTCCGGGTCATGGCGCTTGCGGACCACGGCCAGTCCCTTTTCGAGATTGTCGGGAGCGATGTCGCAGACGGCCACCACCCGCATGTGGGTGGTAGGGGCGTTTTCGAGCAAGACGCGTCCCTGCCCGCCGCTGCCCACAATGGCTGCTCGGACCGGCCGCATTCCGCGTGATTTCCAGAGCAGCGCCCCGGCCGCCGGCACGGTGGCGACGGCCTTCACAAAGTTGCGGCGGCCAATCTCACGTTGTTTCTTCGTCCACATGACAATCTCCTCTTGGCAAAAGCTTTGATCAGCGATCCGTTTCCTTTTCCCGAGTCATGCACATGTTGTGTCATCCCCGGCTGTGGAGACTTTTCCACTGCCTCCTAGGGTTGGCTCAATACCTGTCAAAGCGACCCGCTCTCCCTTTCCGGCGTGACAAGAAAATATCCAGCCCGGCCATCTTCCCGGTAGGGAAGGAGAGCACGACCAGCAGCGCCAGGGCTTCTATCAGCGTCTTGTCGATGTAGAGTTCGCTCCCCTGCCCGGTGGGCACCGTAAAACCCATATACGGCAACGGCGGCGCAGCCAGAAAAAAGAGCAGCAGCAGCAGCAGCGCTACGACGGCCGCCGTTCGCGTGAATAAGCCGAACATCAACAGGAGTCCCGCGATCAGCAGCCCCCAGACGGTGAGCGCGTCTGCGATTCGCAACCAAGTGGGACTGTCGGCCAGAGCCTGGAAAAAGGAGGCAAACGGGCCTTTGGCGGAGGAGAGATAACCCTGCGCCGACCAGCTGACGGCCCGCAGCTTGCCCAGACCCTGGTAGAAGAGATGCCATCCAATGACAAAGCGAATCAGCACCAGCACGAACTGCTGAAAAGCGGAAACGGAATTCAACAGTAAATCTCCACCTGCTCGGGCTTCAGGCCAAATCGGCGAACCCGGGGAGGGTCACCGCTCAGGAGGAGCGCTCCGGTCTCCAGGTGGGCTTGGCAAAAAGCTTTGATTTCAGTTACATCCATCACAAAAAAGGCGGTCGAGAGGGCGTCGGCGCGGGCCGCCGTGGAGGCGACGGCGGTGGCGCTCAAATGGTGGCGGACCGGGTACCCCGTGCGGGGATCGATGACATGCCCGTAGGCGCGCCCGTTTGCACTGAAGCTCTGCTCCCCAATCCCCGACGTGGACATCGCCTGCCCGCACAGGCGCAGCAGGGCAAAATCGGTGTGTGGGGATTGAGGGTGTCGAACCCCGACCGGCCAGCCCCCACCGGAGAACGCACGCCCGGCGGCCAGGATGCTGCTATGGCCGCCATGGAGGAGAAAGTGCTCGAGGCCGGCATCCTTGAGCAGACGGGCGGCTCGATCCAGCGCGTAGCCTTTTCCTATCCCGCCCAGGTTCAATTCGAGAGGTCGCCTGAAGCAGAGGGTCCCCTCCGCCTCATTGAAGGCAACCCATTGCGATCCGACACGCCGGCGGGTCTGCTCGATTTCTTGCCGCGAGGGGAGGCGACCCCGGCGGTCCCGAAATCCCCAGCACCGGGAGAGGGGTCCCGAAGTCATGTCGAAGGCGCCGCCGGTCTGGCGACTGAGCTGAGCGCCCAGCATGAGCAGCCGAAAGAGGTGTCTCTCCACCGCCACCGGTCCGGAGGCCGCCTTCCGATTGATGGCAGCGATTTCACTCTCCTCCTGGTAGACTGTCATTTGCGCTTCCAGGCGGTCAATTTCGTCGAAGGCATGGTGCAGGACCATCATCCTGGATCGATCGGCGGCGTGAATCAGGATCTCAAACTGGCAGGCCATGGCCGGGCGACTGGTCCGAATCAGGCGCGGTGCTGTTGGCCCCCCCCTGGAAAGAAGACTTCCAGCGCCCAAAAAGCCTCTGCGTGAGTAGGGTCTTCGGCTGGCTCTCGGGAACTTCATAAAACGTCCTGCCGCTTAGGTCCGCAACGGATGTTTCATACTACCACGAGGGAAGCGGAGAGAGAACGTTCAACCGCCCTCGGCCCAGTGGCAACGGGGGCCCCGTCCAGGACACCTGACGAACAATCTTCCCGGGGCAGCCAGCAGAGTGCAGACGAGCCCTCAACGTGGTACAATGGCTTTTCTCCCAAGCATACTGTAGAGAGTTTTGTGCCGAAATCGCGGTGAGTCGCGGCCAGCCGAGGCGATGAGAAGGTCGGATGGCATGATCCAATGCTCGGAATCAGTTGCTCCTTCACGGGTAGGTTCCCCTCTTTGACATAAGAGGGGGGCTCTTTTTGGAGTGTCGTGAGCGACTGGAGCTGAGCCGAAATTGAATCGGTCGCGTACCCGCACTGTCATGCCGGGTGGCAAAAGGGCAGGTCTGGGGGTATATTGGCTCGGTGTACGCGAAATCCTTTACTTTGAAAGTGGAGGCGCAGCCGACATGCGATGTGGTGGATCTTACCAGCCAGGTCGCCGATCATCTTCGAGAGAGCGGCTTGCGAGAGGGGACAGTCACCCTGTTCGTGGTCGGTTCGACGGCGGGCATTACAACAGTGGAGTTTGAGCCGGGGCTGATCAAAGATCTGGAAGAGTTCTTCGAAAAGGTAGCGCCGGCCACGCGGGACTACCACCACGAGCAGATGTGGCATGACGGCAATGGGTACTCGCACATTCGGGCTTCGCTGCTGGGACCGTCACTGACCGTCCCTTTTCGAGAAGGCCGCATGCGGCTGGGGACGTGGCAGCAGATTGTGCTGATCAATTTTGACAACCGAGCACGGTCCCGGGAAGTGGCCATGCAGGTTGTGGGGACAGCCTGAGAAATGAACTCCGGGGCGGTTGAAGTATTTGCCTTGACTTTTGCTGCTCCACTAAGCATGATTCTGAAACGAGTTCGACCTGCTCGGTCGGGTCAGCCGAATCCACCTCCACTGTGGAGTGATTCTTTGAACCTTGCGTTCTTGTCAACTGAAGTCATGCGGCGATGTGAGCCCCTCCTCGTCTCTCTCTTGGCAGGAGTTCTTCTCCTCTCCGGGGCACCCGCGCTGGCTCAGCGCCGATCTGAGGACAAGGTCGATTATTTCCGGAAATGGCTGCAACAGGATGTCGTCTACATCGTCTCAGCGGAGGAACACGACGTTTTTGAAAAGCTGACCACCGAGGAAGAAAAGACGCGCTTCATCGAGCAGTTCTGGAGGAGTCGCGACCCGGACCCATCGACTGCGGTAAACGAATTTCGGGAGGAACACTACCGGCGCATCGCCTATGCCAACGAACACTTCAAGGCCGGAAAGGCCGGATGGAGGACGGATCGGGGCATGATCTTTATCAAGTTCGGACCTCCCGATCGCCGTCAGACCAACCCCACCGGGGGAAGGGCCTACCGCACGAAACAGGAATTGATCGCAAGTGAGCGGGAAAACCCCCAGCAGCACATGACTGCTCTGCCCTACGAAATTTGGGAATATCGCTACATCAAGGGGATGGGGCAGGAGATTTCCTTCGAATTTGTTGCCAAGGATGGCAGCCCCGACTACACGCTGGCACTGAGCCCGGACGACAAGGATGCTCTCTTTTTCAACACCGGCTCCCACCTGATCAAAGGACGGGGCCGCCATTATGGCTTGAAAATGTATGAAGGGAATCCCCTCGACCGGGTTGAGAAACTGGCCAATGCGCAGCGGCCGCTGCCGTTTCAGCCGTCGCGGACTTTCGTTTCCACCCAGGTTCGCTTTTCGGAATTACCTTTCTCCATCAGTTACCAGGTGGGGGAGGAGCGAGGGGAATCGGTATGCGATCTGCAAATCGGGGTCCCTCACAAGTCGCTCTCCTACAACGGTATTCTGGATGAACTGGTGGCCCGGGTCGACCTGGAGATTTTCGTCAGGGACATTCGGAAACTCGTGGTGGGTCATCGGGCGGATGAATTGGAAACCCACTTGAAGAGGAAAGACTTTAGAGCGGCTCTCGAGGAGCGTTCGACTTACCGCACGCGCTTCGCCTTGCCGCCGGGTCGATACCTGGTGGAAGTCTGGATCAAGGATGTCTTCGGGGACGCCTCCTCTTTCGACCAGACGCTGGTGATCATTCCCCGTGGCGAGTGATGGTTGGAATTGTGAGGAGTACCGCTGCGGGCCCCTCGGCTATGCTGTGCGGCTTGATTCTTGAGATTCCGGTCAGGGTTCCTCCGGCTCAGGGTCGGAAGGGACACGCCATCCGGGCCGTCGGTCGAACAATCGCTCAGCTTGAGTGAAGAATAAGGGCATGTTTTTTTGAGCATAGTTGTTCATTGAATGGGAGGAGAGTTCATGACGAAATTGCGTGGGTCTAAATTTATTTGTCTGTTCGTTCTGGCGGCTCTGGCCGTGACGCTGCCGTCGATCCAGCTGAGGGCGCAGTCCCAAGCCAGCACAGGAATCATAGAAGGCACGGTACAGGACCAGACGGGTGCCGTTCTGCCGGGCGTCACGCTGAGCCTGCGGCAGACCGAGAGCAACTTCGAACGAGTTCTGGTGACGGACGACTCGGGTCGGTTCCGAGCACGCCTGCTTCCGGTCGGCCCCTACCTGCTGACGGCCGAATTGGCGGGTTTCAAGCAGTACCGCCGCGGTTTACTTCTGACGGTGGCGGCGACGGTCTCCGTCCTGGTGCCGATGCAACTGGGTTAAATCAGTCAGATCGTCACGGTTTCGGCAGAATCGGCGCCGTTAATCGACTCCAAAGACATTCGGCCAACCTCCAATGTGAATGAAAGGGCGATTGAGAATCTGCCCATCAACGGGCGGGATTTCCAGAGTTTTGTTTTCCTGACCCCGGGGGCCGTGCAGTCGGGACGAAACACGGTCTCGCTGGCCGGCAATAAGGGAATCGAAACCAACTTCCAGGTGGACGGGGCGGATCGCAACAATCCTTTCTTCGGAGGGCAGAGCGGCGGTGACCGGCCGCCTTTTACCTTCAGCCAGGAGGCCGTGCGCGAGTTCGTGGTGATCAAGGATGGCTTCAGCGCCGAGTTCGGACGCTCCAGCGCCGGCGTCGTCAACGTGGTGACGAAATCCGGCACCAACGACTGGCATGGAAGCGCTTTCTACCTGTACCAGGACAACAGCTTCATTGCCGACGAGAAGAGCCTGCGGGTCAACACGGACGGCAGCATGACCGAGTCCCGCAACGAAGCTTTGGGCCGGCGGCACCAGTTCGGGGGGAGCTTCGGGGGGCCGGTGGTCCGCGACAAGGCGTTCTTCTTCTTTTCCACCGAGCATCAGGATTTTTCTCGACCTCTGTTCGTGGAGTTCCGCTTTGATGATGCCGAGAGGGCCCTGATTAAGGACCGGATCCCGCAGTTGCTCGACTTTGAAGGCGCATTCAACAGCACCGACAACGCTCACGTGTATCTGGGGAAATTCGACTGGAACGCCACTGAGACCAATAACTTCAGCGTGCGCTATACCTTCACCGACTCGACCCAGGTCAACGGAACCACCACCGGGACAACCCGTGGGGCTGTGGACAACAACGGTCTCGAGTTGGACCGCACCCACCAGTTCGTGGCCAGTTGGAACGGCATCATTTCTCCCAGGGCCATCAACGAGTTCCGCTTTAACTACCTCAAGGAGGATCGCCCCCGCGAAGCCAACGTGAATGACAACACCTCCGAGGTTCGCATCGGCAGCGAAGCCACAGTGGGGGGGCGCTGGTTCCTGCCCATCCCCGAGATCGATGATCGATACCAGTTCGTGGACAACTTTTCCTACAATTTCGGAGCCCACGATTTGCGCGTTGGTTTCGAGTATAACGACACAGGCGTAGACCAGATCTTTTTCGGAAACGGCCGCGGTCAGTACCGTTTTGCCGACCTGGATGCCTTCCTGGCCGATGCCCCTCGAGATTATCGGCAGCGCTTTGGAACGGGCAAGTTCAAGGCGCGCGTGCAGGAGCCGGCCTTCTACATTCAGGACGAGTGGGATGTCAATCGATACCTTACCGTTAATCTGGGTCTTCGCTGGGAGGGTCAGCTCAATCCCGACAACAAGAAGCCCAACGCGGATTTTCCCGCCTTTTCCAAGAAAATTGTTGATGACAAGGACAACTGGGCACCACGTGTCGGACTGGCCTGGGATGTGACGGGTGAGGGCAAGACTGTTGTCAAGGCCTCGGGGGGAATCTTCTACGGCCGCACGCCCATGCTTCTCTACTCCAACCCGCTGGTCGTCAACGGCGACGTCAATGCGGACGTGGAGATCCAGATTCGGGGGAGTGCGCCCGTAGTTCCCATCGCGACCGGAGGGGAGAGCTTTCCCGGCTACTCGCAGGTATTTAACAACCTGGCAGATGCGGCGGCAGCGAGGGGAATCCAAGTCCCGAGTTCCGGCACCTTCCCCGGAGCCGACGTGCACCTGCACGACCTGAATTTCCAAAACCCGGAAAGCTATCGCGGCACGATCGCACTGGAGCAGGAAGTGGCCGCCAACTGGGTCACTACCGTCTCCTACACACATGCGGAGAGCCGCCATCGGGAAATTCGGAGAGACATCAATCTTTTCCCGGGCACTCCGGGTCCCGACGGCAGGTTGATCTATGGCAACCCCTTCTCGCCCAACCGGCCTTTCGCCGACATCACGACCGGTCGAATCAACCTGGTGGAAAGTGGATCGATCTCCGACTACGATGGCTTGACTTTCAGCCTCAACAAGCGCTACTCCAATCGCTTCCAGTTCCAGGCCAACTACACCTTGGCCTACAACGACAGCCTGGAAGATAACGAGCGGGACGCCACCACTGTCCATCCTACCGTGCCTGACAATCTTCTGGCCGATTTCGGCCGGTCGAATCTGGATGTTCGGCACAATTTCGTGGCTCACGGCGTCCTGGATCTACCCTTGGATTTTCAGGTGAGCGGGATTTTCTTTGTCAACTCGGGCAGACCCTGGAATGCCCGCACCAACTTTGACAACAACGGTGATGGGAATAACAACGACAGGCCCGTCATCAACGGCAGCGTGGTGGAGCGAAATGCTTTCGAAAACGACCGTTTCATCAACCTCGATCTGCGCGTGACCAAACACATCGCTTTCACCGACACGGCTCGGGCCACGGCCTTCATCGAGTTCTTCAACCTCTTCAACGAGCGCAACTTCATTGTGGTCAACACAACCTTTGGTCGAACCGGCTTTGGGGTGCCCACGCGTCAGGCTGGTGATCCCTTCAGCTTCCAGCTCGGGTTCCGCTTTGACTTCTAGGTGAACGCTTCATGCGTCCCGACCTCACGAGGAGGAGAACTGTTTCGGGAGTTCTCCTCCTCTTCCTTGTCCACACCTGCTTCGCTCTCCAGACTTCAGACAAGGAACTCCCTTCAGAGAATCCCGACCGAATTCTGAAACGAGGCCTGGAACTGATGCGGGTGCAGAGGTTCGCAGAGGCGCTGATCCCACTGAGCCGTTTCAAGGTAAGGCTTCCCGAGGATCCTCGTGGCTACTATTACATGGGTCTGGCGCTGGCTGAATCGGGCCGTGGCCGGGAGGCGGCGGTGGAGCTGGCGGGGGCGGTCCGGCGAGATCCCGAAAGACTTGAGTATCGGCTGGCTGCGGCCTCTGCCCTGGCCCGGGTCAATCAGATCCGACCCGCCATCGATCTCTTGAAGGTGATGGAAAAAAAAGACTTTCCAGAGCGTTCCAATCCGAAAGCGCTGTGGCTGTTGGCCGATCTCTACTTTAAGGAGCAGCTCAACCGCGATGCGCTGCGGATTCTCGATAGGTACTCTCGGGTCGAACCAGCCGATGTGCGAGCTTTGCTTCGCACCGGCCAGATTCATCTGCTGGAAGGAGAGTACCCACAAGCCGTGCGCCTCTTTCAGCAGGCCGTCGCCGGAGCCCCTGGGCTGGCGGTGGCGCGTCATGGCCTGGGACTGGCCCTGGAGCGGGCAAATCGCCCCTCCGAGGCGATGGTGGAACTGGAAAAGAGCGTCGAAATGGATCCCCAAAACCCCGATTTTCTGATCGACTTGTCGAAGCTTCTGATGGTCCAGGGATCACCTGAAAGGGCAATTGTCTACCTGAAGCGGGCGGCCGGAACCCGGCTCCCACCTGCGGAGACCTACTACCAGCTGTCCCGAGCTCTACGCCGGGCCGGAAAGAGAGAGGAAGCGTCACTTTATCTGGAGAAGTTTCAACAGCTCGAGAAGCAGAGGGAAACTACCAGAATCCAGAACCGCCGAATCGATGCCCTGCTCAAGAGCGCCCGTAAACAGCTCAAGAGAGGCCAAGTCAAGGATGCCCACCAGAGCCTGAGCCAACTTCTCCATCTGGATCCCGAGCATTGGATAGCCCACAGTTACCTGGCCAAGATCTACCTTTCTTCCAACCTGCTCCCGGAAGCATGGTCGCATCTTCAGAAAATGACCGAGCTGCGACCGGAGTCGGCCGAGGGCAAGTACCTGCTGGCCGCTTACTGGTATCGTAGCGGAGAGTATCGAAAGTCGCTGGCGCCTGCCGAAGAAGCTCGTGATCTGCGTCCCGATGACGCCGATGTCCGCCATCTCCTGGGTCAAGTCTACCAGGCCCTGGGTCGCCCCCAAGAGGCCCTCGAAGAGTTTGCGGAGGCCGTGCGGCTGGAGCCGAGCCGACACGAGTTTCAGCGCGATTATCGACTCGCCCGGCGCCGCTGAGTTTGCTCTCATTTCTCACACCCAATCTACTGCAGCACCGGGATCATCCACGCTGACTGCGTTGCCCACCCTCGGCCTCCTCGCCGTATTGCAGGACTACGCCTCCGGAGGCCGACACAAAAACGGTAATGGCAACCCAGTCATCATCTCAATGGCCGCTCGGCGGTATGAGGTCGCCCGCTACGTCTAGGTAAGGTAGCTAACCCGGACTATTCACCGGCTTTCGTCACGAAGCGGCGAAGGCGCCGGGCTGGTAAGGCTTGCGAGGGAGGCCACCGCAGTCGTACTCGTGCAGTACGTCGAGGACGCCGACCGAGTGTAACGCAGCCAAGCCGGATGATTTCGCCGTTGCAGTAGACAGTGGGTGAATAATGCGGGCTAAAGCCCGACCAAAGATATTCGAACCTGGTAGGTTGAGCAGTTCCGCCGCAACGTCACTGAACCACGAACGTAAGTGAGTGGCCATCCGGATTGGGCCGGGCGCCGGGTCCGCTTTCAATCGGAGTAGAAGCTTCGATGACTCGAGGCCTGTTCCTTCAGAATGGGAGCCGGCGTGAAGCGGGCTTCATGCTTCTGCTCGAGTTCCTGCAGCCGGGCCAGCACCTTGTCCGCGCCCAGGCTGTCGACATAGCGGAAAGGCCCGCCGAGAAAAGGAGGAAACCCCAGGCCCAGAATAGCCCCCAGGTCCCCGTCCCGAGGCGTGGAGAGGATCCCCTCCTGCAGGCACAGCGCCGCTTCGTTGACCATGGTGAGAGCAAGGCGCTGCTGGATCTCGCTGGCGGCGATGGTCTTGCGCCTGGCACCTCCGAAGTAGGAGTAGATTTCGCTGTTGACCTTTTTCTTCTTTCCGCCCTTGTAGAGATAAAAGCCCTTCTGGTTCTTACGCCCGCTGTAGCCGGCTTTGAAGAGTTCCTCAGCCTTGTTCTTGGGTCGCGCGCCGCGCGCTTCGAAGAGGGGAGCCAGCACCCGTCCCACATGGGCGCCCACATCGATCCCCACCTCGTCCATCAGCGTGACGGGTCCAACCGGGAATCCGAACCGGCGCATGGCCTGGTCAATGGCCTCAATACGGGCGCCTTCCGCCAGGAGCGTTAAGGCCTCATTCATGAGGGGAGACAAAATGCGCGTGGTATAGAAACCAGGACCGTCGCCGACGACAATAACCGTCTTCCCCTGCCGTGTTCCCACGTCGATGGCGGTAGCCGTCACCCAGTCGGCGGTCTGGTCGGTGCGGATGATTTCCAGCAGGGGCATCTTCTGAACCGGAGAGAAGTAGTGCATCCCGATCACCTGTTGGGGCCGGCTCGAGACGGCGGCGATCTGCGAGATGGGAAGGGAAGAGGTATTGCTGGCAAAAATGGTCTCTTCGCCCGCGGCTGCTTCCGCTTGTTTGAGAATCTCGCGCTTCAACTCGAGCTCTTCGAAGACCGCCTCCACAACCAGGTCCAGTTTGCGGAAGCCTTCATAGTCGGTCACTCCGTGGATGCGGCTGAAGATGCGATCGCGGTCGAAGGGAGTGATCGCTCTCTTGCGGACTCTTCGGCTGAGCCCGTCCCAGATCGTCTTCTCGGCCTTGCCCACCGCCTCCTGGCTGACATCCTTGAGGAACACCTCGATGCCCTTATTGGCGCTCACGTCGGCGATTCCACTCCCCATGAGGCCCGCTCCCAGAACCGCCATTCGTCGAACCCCGCGAACCTGCTTCTGGAGTGGATTCTTCCTGGCAGCGGTGATGCTGAAGAAAAGACGAATCAACTGGCCACACTCAGGCGTGCCCATCAGGAACCCGAAGTTCTTGGCCTCCCTCTCCAGACCGGCCGCCATCCCGCGGCTGAGGCCGGTCTCCACGCACTCCAGGATTTTCAAGGGGGCCGGGTATCGTCCCTTGGTCTGCTGAAGCACCCTCTGCCGAGCCTTCCTGAAAATCAGCTTGCGGGTGAGGGGATTGGCCTCCAGCCAGCCGCGGCTGCGAGGTCGTTTCCGCCGTCCAGTTCCGTTTGCCGCCAACTCACGGGCGACCTTCTTGGCAGTCTCGAGAAGCCCGGAAGGATGTACGACCAGGTCGGCAAGACCCATTCTTCGAGCTGGATAGGGGTAGACGTTCTTTCCTGTCAGGAGCAGGTTGAGTCCACGCTGCAAGCCGATCAAACGCGGAAGCCTCTGAGTTCCACCTCCTCCCGGAAGCAGACCCAGCTTGACTTCGGGGAGTCCCAGAACCGTCTTGGGGCTGTCGCTGACGATGCGGTAGTGGCAGGCTAGGGCCACTTCCAGCCCTCCTCCCAGTGCCGCTCCGTGAATGGCTGCCACGATCGGCTTTGAGGATCGGGCCATTCGGCTCAAGAGAGCATTCCCCTGCCGGCTCAACTCTTCGGCCTGACCGGGTTGGGTGATCTCGAGGAACTTTTCAATGTCGGCGCCGGCGATGAAGTTGTCCTTCTTTCGGCTGATCAGAATGGCCCCGCGGATCTGTTCGTCCCGCTCCAGGTCATCGAGGAGTTGCCGGAATTCGTCCAGCAGGTCGACGGAGATCTTGTTGATCTTTTCTCCCGCCTGGTCCAGCCAGACGACGGCCAGATCTCCGGCCCTTTCCAATTGCGTCAAACTCATGGTTTTGTTCCCCCACGCTCCCCGGCCTGCTCCTCGCCTGGAGCTAGTGGTGTAGCGAGGCTCCTCATACCGCCGGGAGCTGATCTCTGCTGGCGAAGCCAGCCTTTGGAGTGCGGCAGTGGCACTGCCGCTTTCACACCCACTCGATAGTTCAATCCCCTCCAAGAAGGCGGCAGTGGGCATGTGTTTGGCGTCTCGTTCCTGTCCTCTCTTTCATAAGCCCCGAAGGGGCGGATTTCAATAGCCAGGGGTGACAACCCCTGGTCCTGTGGCCACCCTCATGCTTCAGCCCTGTAAGGGCCCGATGACTCCCCCCTTTGCCGTCTCTTTCAGCGCGCCCCTTCAGGGCTGAGCCCTCTCAGGCTGCCCGGACCTGGGGCTGGCGCCCCAGGCTATTCAGGGGCGCGCCGCTTCGCGGCTGGTTGGCTGTTGCGAATCTGCCTCCCAATTGATCAGATCTGTCGCCATGGAAGCAACAATCTAATGCCACTTCTCGCCTGTCACGCTAAACAGATGCGGCAGTGGAACTGCCGCACTCCAAAAAATGAGCCCGGCGACTGTCCACAACCGCGGGAGACCTCTGCCGCCACCCTACTCGTCTAACCCGCATAACGCTCCAGCAGAATCGCGTTTCCCATGCCGCCGGCGGCGCAGGCGGCGAGTAGGGCAAACTGTCCCTCTTGACGGAGGAGCCGATTGGCGGCGGTGGTGATCAGTCGAGCTCCAGTGGCTCCAAAGGGATGCCCGATGGCCAGCGACCCTCCCATCGTATTGAGCTTGTCCATCGGAACCTCTCCGACCTCTTCGCTCCGGTTCAGCCGTTGGCGGGCAAACTCGGTCGAAGCAAGGCATTTGAGATTGGCCACAACCTGGCCGGCAAAGGCTTCATGAAACTCGAATACATCGATGTCGGAGATCCCCAGACCGGTCCTGTCCAGCACTTTCGGAATGACGCAGGCCGGGCCCAGCAGGAGTTCGAGCTCGGGGTCCTGAGCACTGTAGGCGTAATCTTTGATTACGGCCTTGGGCGCGTACCCCATGGATCCGGCCGTCTCCTCGGACATGAGCAGAACCGCCGCGGCACCATCGGTCAGGAAGGAGGAGTTTCCGGCCGTCAATTCGCCATAGGGCTTGACGAATACGGGTTTCAGCCGGGCTAATTTTTCCAGCGTCGTATCCGCCCTGATTCCGTTGTCTGCGTTGATCGCTTCAAAATCGGGAGAAATCCAAACCGGCTCGATCTCCCGGTCGAACAAGCCTTCCCGGGCGGCTTTGGCCGCCAGTTGATGGGACCGCACGGCAAAGGCATCCTGCTCCGGGCGCGTCACTCCATAGCGCGAGGCGAGTCTTTCACAGTCCTCTCCCATCGTTCGACCCGTCGAAAACTCGGAGATGGAGGGAACCTCGGGCAAGAGATCGGCCAGGTGAAGGCCCTGAAGAAACTTGAAATAATCGAGGAAAGAGCGATATTTCTGAGCCTCCACCAGTTTGCGGCGAAAGGGCTTTCGATAGCGGATGGGTATATCCGACAGGCTCTCGGTGCCGCCGGCAATAACGACGTCGGCCTGACCGGTTCGGATGAGATCGGCCCCACTGGTGATGGCCTGATTGGAGGAGATGCACGCCTGCGTCACCGTGTGGGCCGGTGTGGAGTTGGGCAGACCGGCTGCCAAAGCAGCTTCCCTGGCTACGTTGCTGGTGGTGAAGTTGGAGACCACGGTGCCCAGGATGACCCGATCCACTTTCTCCGGATCCACTTGAGTTGCCTTGAGCAAGCCGCTCAACGCCAGCCGGGCCAGGTCGTAGGAAGTGAGGTCCCGGAACGCCGTTCCGGAGCGTTGAAACGGGGTTCGACGCCCGTCAATCAAGACCACCCGCCGCACACTTCGCTTCCTGAGAACCATCATTGAACTCCCCGCTTCAGATCCCGGACCTCCCACCAGCCAGGAGCCGGTTGCTGCCCGCCCCCCCACTTGGACTCATTCAGCTCAGGACATAGGCTGCCATGATGAATCCCAGATAGGTCCCAATTCCGTAGCCAAGGGACCCCACCAGGACGGCCGGAAGGACGAGGTCCGAGCGTCCCAGGCTGCGAGCCAGCGCCAGGGCCGAAGTGGCGCCTCCGATGTTGGCCTGAGAAGCCACCGCCAAAACCCCCCAGTCCTTGCTGCAGAGGCGCCCCGCCACGAAGCCGATGAGGCCATGCACGGCCACCGTGATGGCGGCCAGCAGGAATAGCGTGATGCCGAAGGATCCAATTCGGGCCAAGGCCCCCAGATCACAAAAAGCCCCCACCACGGCCAAGAACAGATAGACGGCAAACATTCCCAGGGGGCGGCTTCCCTTCAGGCGGCCGACGGCCGGGAACTGGGCCAGAATCAGGGCGATCGTGGTCAGAATCAGGATGGAAGGGACGCTGACTCCGCGGCGGGAGAGAGAATCCGCTATCCCGTTCGAAACCCACAGGGCAGCGACGCCCATACCGATCAGAAGCGCCAAGGTCGGAGGATCGAGTTCCGCGCCATCGTCCGGCATTTCGCCTCCACCGTTGGGAGTGGCAGAACGTCGAAAACCGCCCCCGCCCAGTGCCCTTGGCAGAGCCAAGGTCACCACCATCCAGACGGCGGTGATGATGTTGTCTACAGCTGTGGAGCCGGCGTAAAGGAGACCCTCTTTGGCCACACCATAGTGGAGAGCAAGGGCATTGAAATTCACCGATCCCCCCGTATAGGTTCCCACGAACATGCCTCCCAAAGCCGCATAGGAGGGGCCAATCGACTCCTGACCTCCGATGATCCACATGGCCAGGGGGACAGCCACAAAGGTTCCACCCGCACCGATGGCAAAGCTGGCAATCATGGGCAAGCCCGCCTTCCTCAAATCCCTCAGGTTGACTTCGAGCAGTGGAAGGAAAATCGCAAAAGGCGCCACGAAATCAAAGATCGCGTCGAAAGCGGGAGTGGCGGAAGGGCTGGAAGGGATCACCCCCAGGTTGGCGCACAGCGCGGTCAGGACGATCACCAGCAGGGCCGTTCCCATGTGCCCCACGAAGGTATGGCGAACCAGCCACTCCGCAACGAGAATGTTGACGCAAAGAACGACAACAACCAGAAGCGGATCAGACACTGGATTCTCCCTGGAAGCTCAGAACTCTCAGAATTCCGCCGCCAGCAGCTCAAGCGAATCGGCCAGGGCCACCTCAGGAGGCGGGGTCGACCAGCCAGTGGACGCGAGCCTGCGCCACCACTTCATCGGTTTGATCGCGGAGGATGACTTCGAACTGATGCTCTCGTTTCTCGCCCCCTTCCACACTCCCACAGTCACATTCAGCCGTGATCAGTCCCCTTGCCTTCTTCAGATAATCAATCGAGATTCGCGTGATGATGGATCGCGTGTTGTCTGGCGCGCTGTAGAGCATGGCCAGTCCACTGGTCATCTCGGCCAGGTTCAGCAGAGCAACGGCGTGGATGGAGTTCAAGTGGTTTCGAACCGTCTTCTGGTCTTCCATTTCAACTTTGGCGTAGCCCGACCTGAGCTGCAACACGCGAGCGGAAATCGTCCCTGAATAGGGCGCGATTTTCCCAATGCTCTGGCTGAACAGCTCCTTTCCATTGGGCAGTCGGCTCAGAGTGTCCCACTGCTGGCGGATCAGGCCGGGGGAAGTCCGACTCCTGAAAGCGGTCATAACGCTTAGATTCTCATTGCCGGCCATAGAGTGACCTCCAATCTGTTCACTAGCTGCTTAGCGCCGAATTCTGAGAACTTCACTCTCAGATGCGTTGCATTGACGATGTGGGGGCTGTTGCCCTTGCCCTCTAAACTGAACCGAAGCGTCAGCGACCGGCCCAATCCGGATGGCCGCGGGCCACCGACTCCACCGCCGAATCTCAAGAAGCCCCCACCGGCTCTTTCTCCTCTTTCGGGACCCGGCCGGCCCGGGTGGCGCGCTGATGTCTGGCCGCCAGCGCCTCCTCCAGCAGGATGACCCCCTCCTCGACCCAGCCATGCTGGCCGTCCAGGACATGCATCGCCGCCCGGTACTTCAGGACGTCATCGTTGTTCCACAGGTCTCGGAACAGCCGCTCAATTTTGCGCCGCGAGTTGCGGCAAAGCAAGTCGGACATCTCTTCCGCATTATTCGCCTCGGGATGTCGGTCCACCTTCATCGATGAGGCTCGGGAGACCGCCGCCGCCATGGCAAAGAGTTCGTTGGCGATGTCGACGAGTCGGAAGAGAAAGGCCTGTTTGTTCTGTAACTTGGGTCCGTGGGCGATCATCCCATGGAAGACCTGGCGGGCCAGCTTACGGCAGCTGCGCTCCACAAAGCGGAGATGAACCGCCAGACGCCCAAAGCGGGAGTAGCGGGGCCATCGTCCCCAGCCCAGCCAACGCCCCGGGTACCAGAGGGCGTAGAAGGCAGCCATTGCGGGTAAAGCAGACAGCTTTTGCCACCAGCTCCTCTTGGGGTCGATGAGGGCGCCGGCCACTTGCAGATGCTTGTCCACCGCCTCCCGGGCCATGAACAGATGCATGATTTCGCTCGACCCCTCGAAGATCCGGTTAATCCGAAAGTCCCGCATCATCTGCTCGATGCCGATCGGCTCTTCTCCCCGGGCCTCCAGAGAGCGCGCGGTCTCGTAACCACGGCCGCCCCTGATCTGCATCGTGTCGTCGATGATCTCCCAACCCCGCGCGGTGTTCCATTCCTTGGCCGCGGCCGCTTCCAGTCGAATGTCGTAGGAACCGCGGTTGGACATCTCAGTGGCCAGATTTGCAATCGATTCCATGGCGAAAATGGTGGCGGCCATGTCCGCGATCTTGTGCGAGATGGCCTCATGTCTGCCGATGGGCTTCCCCCATTGCACCCGCTCATTGGCCCATCTGCGGCAAACTTGCAGGCACCCCTTCACGCCCCCTATGGTGGCGTTCGGAATCGACAGCCGGCCGTCATTGAGGGTCGTCAAGGCGACCTTCAGACCCTTGCCGGCTTGCCCGATCAGATTCTCGCGGGGGACGCGCACGTCGGTGAAACTGATGACGGCGTTGGAGAGAGCCTTCAGTCCCATGAAGCGGCAGCGATGTTCGACCTTGACACCCGGCCAGTCGGTCTCCACCACGAAGGCGCTGATCTTTTTCGTCTCCGAGTCAACCGCCATCACCACCAGCAGTTTCGCCAGGGTGCCATTGGTGCACCACAGTTTCGTCCCGTTCAGAGTATAGGCGTCTCCCGCGGCGTTGAGGTCGGCTGTGGTCGAGAGCCGGGCCGGATCCGAGCCCACGTCGGGCTCAGTCAACGCGAAGGCGGATATTTCACCCGCTGCGCAGCGGGGCAGATATTTCTTTCTCAGCTCCGGCGAGCCGAAGAGCTTGAGAGGCTGCGGCACGCCGATCGACTGGTGAGCCGAAAGCAAGGCGATCAGGCTCCCGTCCGAACACCCCAGAAGCTGCATGGCTTTCCCGTACTCCACCTGGCTGAAGCCCAGGCCCCCATACTCGGTGGGGATCTTCATTCCAAAGGCCCCCATCTGGCGCAGGCCGTCGACGACGCGCTTCGGATATTCTCCGGTGGCGTCGATTTCAGCCGGATCG
Organism: Acidobacteriota bacterium; assembly: GCA_046757765.1. Taxonomy (GTDB): domain Bacteria; phylum Acidobacteriota; class UBA6911; order RPQK01; family JBHHYX01; genus JBHHYX01. Next base: position 18,001 of record JBHHYX010000029.1, read on the forward strand.
ACTTCTTCCAGAATGAACTTTCTCAGCTGGTTGTAGAACGAGGTGAATTCGGGCCGCTCCCGTCCAGGCAGCGGGAAAGGGTGAATCAGGTCGAGCCTGAAACGGCCGAGAAAGAGTTCGCGCATGAAGCTGGGCTGTTTCCAGTCCTTTTGGCGGGACGCCTCGGCGACCTCAATCGACTCCCGCTCACTCACATTCCTCAAATCCTTATCATTCATTTTCGAGGCCTCCTCTTGCGACACATTTCCTTCTTTTCGCAGGCATTCTACCATGACTGTAAAGATAAGAAAAGAGGTAACTTGAGGATCGAACGTTCGTTCGGCGATCGATCACGCCGGGGGGAGCAGACTCCCGTCGACTTCCGGGGCATCGGGATCAAGCTTCTCCCTCCTCCACCACCATTCGGTAGATCTGGCGTTTGGGGAGAGCCAGATCCCGTGCCGCCCGCTTGATCGCCTCCTTTCGGGTCAGGCCGCGCATTTCCTCCAACCCGAACACGTAAGCCACCACGTCCAGAGGGGCGGAGGCCGTTGGCACGGAGCCTCCTTCAACCACCAGAGTGTACTCGCCACTGACGGGTTCGTCCTCCAGTGTGCGGAGGATTTCCCGCAAGGTTCCCGAATAGGAGGCTTCGTACAGCTTGGTCATTTCCCGAATGAGAAATGCCTTCCGGTTTCCAAGTCCGTCCAGAAGCTGGGAAAGTGTGTCTGTCAGACGGTGTGGAGAAAGAAAAAAGACCAGGGTGGCGTCCAGCCTGGAGAGCGCTTCAAGACGAGAAGCGGCGCCGGAGAGGCGTTTGGGAAGGAAGCCGGCAAAAAAAAATCGATCCGTGGGCAGGCCCGACACGGAAAGTGCCGCCGCCACCGCTGTCGGACCCGGAATCGGGATGATGGGAAGACCGTGACGCCTGCATTTTCTGACCAGTCTGAAGCCCGGGTCGGAGAGAAGAGGAGTCCCGGCATCGGAAATCAGCGCGATCTCCATCCCCTCTTCGAGCCGGCCGATCAGCTGGCGGGACCTTTCCTCTTCGTTGTGCTCGTGATAGCTGATAGTGGCTGTGCGGATGCCGAAGTGGCGCAGCAGTTTGGCGCTGTGACGCGTGTCTTCGCAGGCGATGAGATCGACCTGGTTGAGGGTGCGCACAGCCCGCGGGCTGAAGTCGTCCAGGTTGCCCAACGGAGTCGCCACCACGAAGAGTGTTCCCGACATGAAAATCCTCACCGCCTGGATATCGGGTCCCACCGGGCGCTCGGTGCCCGGAAACCCGGGTCTCTGTAGCACGGGGACTCGAATCGCATGAAGTTGCCGTTCCGAGTGAGGCAAGAGCTGAGAAATGCGGCCTCAACCGTTCATCGCCTCCAACATTTCCCTGACCGCTCGCTCCATCCCGACCAGGACCGCTCGCGAAACGATGTTGTGTCCGATGTTGAGTTCCTCGATCCGCGAAATGTCGGAGACAGGGCGGACATTGCGGTAGGTGAGCCCGTGGCCGGCCAGAACCCGCAAGCCCAGGGATCCCGCGCGTCCCGCTGCCTCAAGGATCTTCTCCACTTCCGAGCCGAACTTCGGATCCGCTTCCCTCAGGCCTTTGGGAACGGCTTCGGCATAGGCCGCGGTGTTGAGTTCAATGACACCTCCTCCAATATCTGCCGTCCTGGCGATCTGTTTCGGGTCAGGATCGATGAACAGGGAAACCTCGATGCCGCCGGCATGGAGCCGTTGGATGGCCGCCCCAATCTCGGGACTGTGTCTCAGCACGTCCAGGCCCCCCTCTGTGGTGACTTCCTCCTCTCGTTCGGGTACCAGGGTGGCCGTGTCGGGCCTGATCTCCAGAGCGATTCGAATCATTTCCTCCGTCACCGCCATTTCCACATTCAGTCGGGTCGTCACCACCTCGCGCAGAAGGCGGACGTCCCTTTCCCGGATATGGCGCCGATCGCCCCGCAGGTGGACCGTGATGCCGTGGGCGCCGGCGAGTTCAGCCATCAGGGCCGCCGCTACCGGATCGGGTTCCGGAGCCCGGCGTGCCTGTCGAATGGTGGCGACGTGATCCACATTGACGCCTAGCTTGGTCATGATTTCCCCCTTCTTTGCCGGGTCGGCACAAAACCGCCCCAAAGCACCCATCCTACAACGGTTTCCCAGATGGAAGCGACCTTTGCAGTCAGCCAACCGGCCCGCCTTTCTCTCACGGGTGCCGTTGCCCTTCGAACTGAGCCGAAGCGTCAGCGCCCGGCCCAATTCGGATGGCCACTCACTGACGTTTGTGGCTCAGTGGCTTGGCGGCAAAATCGCTCAACATAGGGAATCAAAACTTCAAATATTTCTGGTTAGCTGCTTGCCGAGCAATTCTAACCAAGGAAGAGGACCCAGACGGAACCGTTTCCCCCCCCCGGGCAGGCTCCAGCGGCTCAGGCCTTATGCTCTCCGCTCAACACCCGGCTCTCGATCGCGGATCCAGTCCTATACTTGCCCCGCAGCTGATTCCATCGGATGCGAAACAGGTCCAGAATCATGCCCGTCCCATCCCGGGTGAAGTGGACCTTGCTGCCGTCGGAGTGGCGCCAGACAATGGCGACCTCTTTGATGCTCAACCCCATCTTGCGGGCGATGAACAGGAGTTCCGCAGCGAATCCGAAGCGCCGGGTTCGTTGGAGTTCGAACAGTTTCCGGCAGGCACGCAGGTCGAAAAGTTTGAATCCACACTGGGTGTCATGAAAGGGGAGACGCAGGAGGCACCGTACCGCCAGGTTGAAGAGCTTGCCCGAGTTCTCCCGGAAACGAGACTGGTGGATCTCTACTTGGGAACCTTCGACATCCCGGGAGCCGATGGCAATCGCGCAGGCGCCTTCGATGACCTCGCTCTCGAGCTTCGCAAACTCCCGGATGGGGGCGCTCAAGTCGGCGTCGGTCAACAGGGCGTAGCGTCCCCTCGATTCCAACATTCCCCGCCGCACACTGTAGCCTTTACCCCTGTTGCGTGAATTGCGCAGGAGACGAAGCTCCCAGCTGGAGTCCTTCTGATCGGCCGCCTGCTCAGCCACCCGGGCGGTCCGGTCAGTGGATCCGTCGTCGACGACCAGGAGTTCGAAGGAGTCCCCGCGCGATTTCAGGAAAGCGACAATCTGCTTCAGGCTGGACTGGAGGCGGTCCTGCTCATTGTAGGCCGGAATGACCACGGAAAGAAGAGGTCTGCTCATCTCACCACTCAAGGGGCCCGGCCCCACCCGCGTTCAGGGTCGCCTCCAACGTCGCCTCCATTCCACTCCGATTATAGGTGACGCTGCTCGATGAAGAAAACCGGCGACTTCGCGTGAGCGCGGGGCCCGGAGTCCTGACAGGTTCTCATTCTGACCCCCGTAAGGCTAGCAAGGCTCCGCCTCAGACCGACGAGCGGTGCAGTCGTATTGCCGTGATTCCCAGCCCCACCGGCCCCGCGCCGGTGGTTTTCCGGTTTGGCAACTAGCCCGGTTGGCACCCCTTGTCCAGCCCCACCGGCCTTGCGCCGGTGGTTCCCGGGTTTGACGAGACCGGCCCTCATAAGTTGGCAAACCTGGCTTCCACCGGGACAGGCACGGTGGGAGCCATCGCTCCTCCATTGGCTTCGTTCCTTTACGGTGTCATCTATTGCTAGGTGCACAACTTGACTCAACTTTAAAGATTACCGCCACCCTAGTGGTCTACTCGAACCCGGGTGAGGGGTAGGCCGGATTCTCGGGTTCACGGGCTCTGAAGGCCGGCTCGCTTGTGAGGCGAAATCGAGTGCCCTGGACTCTCCAAGCGGGCTGCTTGGGTTGACAAAAAAGGCACGCACCATGAGCCGAATTCCCTGGTGGCGCGGCTCGGCCAGGATCGGCGGCTGGCCGGGCCGGGATGGGCAACCGACCGCGCCCTTCAAGGGCCATCCTCGACCGCCGGGCTCTCGATCACGCCAGATGCGGAAGCACCGGAAGGCGAAACCGTGTCCCTGAAGAACAGGCCGAAGAAGAGCATCACGGCGCCGGCAAAGGCGGAGGGGAGGATCCAGAAGCTGCGCCATTGAGCCAGGGTCAAGGCCTCGGCTCCTCCGGCCAGAAAACCGTTGAAAACCCAGCCCGAGACCTGAGTGCCGATCAGCATTCCCACGCCGTAGGTGATCAGCACCAGAAAGCCCTGGGCCTGGCCCCGGATGGCCGGCGTCGATTTCTTGTCCACATAGATCTGTCCCGCCACGAAGAAGAAATCGTAACAGATGCCGTGGAGGACGATACCGCCCAGAATCATCCAGAGCACCCCCTGGGGCGCGGCCACGGCGAAGAGCGCGTAGCGCAGCACCCAGGCCGACATGCCCAGCAACAGCATCCACTTGACGCCCAGCCGGATGAAGAGAAGGGGCATGATGAGCAGGAAGAGGACTTCGGACATCTGGCCGAAGGACATCTTGAAAGCCGGGTCTGCCACCGAGGAAGCATTGACGAACACCGGAGCATAGGCGTAGTAGGCGGCCAGAGGCACGCAGATGAGCAGGGAACTGGCCACAAAGACGTTGAAGGGTCGGCTCTGCAGCCGAGCCAGAGCATCCAGCCCTACGATCTTGCGGACGGACACTTCTTCGCCCGCGGCCGGAGCCGGCGTATGGGGCAAAGTCCAGCTGTAGATCCCCAACAGCAGCCCGGCAATTCCCGCCGTGTAGAGGGGAAGGGAGGTCTCGTCGGCATGCAGAAGCCTGCTCACCAATACCGTCGCCACAATCCACCCGAGGGTGCCGAAGAGGCGGATCAGCGGAAACTGCCTTTGCTGGTCGGCGATATGGTGAAAGGCGAGTGAATTGGCCAATCCCAGCGTGGGCATGTAGCAGAGCATGTGAACCCCCAACAAGAGCACGAAGAGGGTGCTGGAGGGAGAGGCGCCCTCCGCCGCCAGGGGAGCACAGAGAATGGCCACTCCGCCCAGCAGGTGCATGACGCCCAGAACCTTCTCGGTGGCGAAGAAGCGATCGGCCACCATGCCCAGAAAGAAAGGGGATAAGATGGCCGCGATGGGAGAGACCGTGTAGGCCCAGTAAATCTGCTCCGCCATCCCGATCCGGGACATGTAGTTGCCCACCGTCACGTACCAGGCGCCCCAGACAAAAAACTCCAGAAACATCATCAGGCTGAGGCGGAAGCTCAGGAAAAGGTTCATGGGTGAGACCCTGCTTTCTTTGCGTGCTGTTGGTGTTTGAACATCCTGGAATGGAATTCAGTCACAAGAGCCGTTGCTCCTCGGCGATTATAGAGGAAATCAGGCGCGAAGCAATGGCCTCTTCCGGCTGGCTTACTTACGGGGGAGCGCCCGGGTTGAACCCGCTCCAGCGCCGCATCCTGACAAACCGCGCGGGTATCGCTATCGACCTGGATTGCAATGGCAGGGGGAAATTCGCAGAGGTCGATTACCGATCCCGATCCCGAATCCCGAATCCCGACTTCGCGAGACCTGGCTCAGAAGCTACAAATCACCCTCCTCAACTTGAAGCCGACATACCGATAGCGATGAAGCTGGCCGCTGTGGTGATGGAATGAAACTGCCGAGTACCTTTGCCTCCGCTGACCGAGTGCGCGACAATACCGTGATGACGTGTGCCCGGGTGGCGGAACTGGCAGACGCACAGGACTTAAAATCCTGAGGGCCATTGGCCCGTGTGGGTTCGAATCCCACCCCGGGTACTTGTAGAATCAACGCGTTAGCAGTGTTGCTGCTCTCCTTGGTCATCCTGTTCCGTTTGGTTGTCTCCACTTTGTCGCCACCTCCAAATTGTCCTTCTCCCATTGTTGGTACTCGCGCGCTTGTGCCGCAGTCACGGATTGTGCCGCGTGAGATTGGACGTAGTGGACGTAGCGCATCGTGGTTTGGATGCTTGAATGCCCGAGCAGCTCCTTCACCGTGTTGACGTCGACGCCGTGCATGAGCCACTGCGTCGCGCGGCCGGGCAACTTGGATTTGTGCCGCCGCTTCGGGGGTGCAAACGCCGCTCCCCCCGGAGTCTCTTTGCTTCAAGATTAGCATCGACTAGAATCTGAGTTCAGGTCGAGAATTGTTGAGCCGGGTTGCCCACCGGTACTCGCTGGAGAAAGACGTTCGCGACCGACTGTTGACGATGAGCCGGCCACGGCGGATCGACTGCTTTTCAAGGAACGCCATCCGGAGGGGATCGCCG